>PAWP01000007.1 GCA_002714125.1 Gammaproteobacteria bacterium | reverse complement strand
TGTGAAGTTTACTGGCCGGTTGGTNNTTACGTGCCGGAGCGAGTTGANAAAAGACTACAAGGTTCNTAGCAGCCCGCAGTTCTGGAGGGGGATCTGGANAAATGGATCGTACGACGNCTNGATCTGNTCGATGGCGNTGTCGCTCATCAAGACTACCGGGACGGTANTCGNCGTACACTTTAATCTNGGTGGCGAGTTCNACCCCGTCAACGCTGCGGACGTTCATGACCTTTTCGGNCAATTCCTTTGAAGTGTGCCCTAAGAGACTCAGNGCCGCGNGNCCAGTGGACGCCGCTAGNGTGTTATTCNCCCGCTTCCNGTATCAGGNCGATGATTGTGCTGGANGCTNCGCNATTCTTGCACGANGAATACGANTTNCCTCGCCATGCCGGGTTCNGCTCCGCGGGTAGATCGAATTAAGCNCAGTCTGCGCTGGGGNGACCGNTTGTCGGACCGTTTATNCGGACGTNTGTGACGCACGNAAACGAGCCTCGGNTGTGCCCCTGGGACAGCGCCNAGTAACGTGATCCGTTGCGTGNCGAAGTACGTTCGTGGATGCTTGTACNGACTAAAACGAGGAANCGGCGTGAGCGAGGAAGAAAACGAACTCATTATTGAGCAGATTCAGATCGGCCCCATGCAAAACTTCACCTACATCGTCGGCTCGCGATCGACTCGCGAAGTGGCAATCGTGGATCCCGCATGGGATGTCCAGGCTTTGCTGGATCGTATCGACGAGGAGGACTACAAGCTGACTGCGGCCCTCGTTACCCATTACCACCCCGACCACTGTGGGGGCTCGTTTTCAGGGCACTCGGTTGCGGGTGTCGCCGAGTTGATGGGGCAGCGTCCGGTTAAGGTTTATGCGCACAAATCAGAGGCTGCCGGCGTCATCAAGGTGACGGGTATCTCCGACTCGGACATCGCAAAGGTGGACTCCGGNGACACACTTGCCATCGGCCATGTTGATGTCGAGTTCCTGCACACGCCCGGACACACTCCAGGATCGCAGTGTTTTCGGATNAAAAACACGCTGGTGTCCGGTGACACCTTGTTCATTGACGGCTGTGGGCGTGTGGACCTCCCGGGCAGTGATACTGAGGACATGTTCCACAGTCTGCAGAAGCTGCNNGCGCTCCCGGACGAGACGCTGCTGCTNCCGGGCCACAACTACAGTNCGGTGCCGAACGCGACGATGGGGGAAACAAAGCAGCAGAANGCATATCTGCGTATTCCTGACCTGCCGAGTTGGAAGAATCTTATGGGCTGAATCGAGTGCTATGCGGTTCGNGCGGGTCGCATAAAGCGCACNTTCATCTGCAGGTAGGCTTTTGGATTGGGGTGCTTAGCCCAGATATCAGCCCATTCCGGTGAGCCCATGATCTTCGGGAACTCCTCGTCCCGCGCTTCTTTGCTGTCCCAGCAGATGATCCAGCAGACGTTTGGCTGGCCGTTACCGGATACCTGTGGTGACGAACCGGAAACTTCCGCATCGATCCCGTCGTCAAGCCAGAAATCGATGACATTGAGGTTGGTGCGTAGCCACGCCGCGGCATGTTCGTCTGCCCAAATTTTGTAGGCCTCGATCCATTCTGGCTCGATAGTGTAGTCACGAACTTCGACGATGGGTCCGGTCATGTGCTCGCCTCGNTTGCGGTGTTACATCGGGTNATGGNCAGCATANCACCGGNCTGACACGTTGACCTGCCTCCGCCNCNTGCTGNGCTTAGCNCGGAGTACCGGTTGCCAACTGCAGGTCCCTGAAGTTGTGCTCACGCGCAGTCTGATATGCGNCACGAGCTTCCATCCTGGCACNGTGGCGTTCGGCNACTGCCGGTATCTNTGCTTTGACCATGCGCCCCCACTGGCTCGCGATCGCNAGCAATATGTCNATCTCCGAGAACGTGCTGCCCCATACGAAACCGGCATCCGGAATCCGATCGGCCGCAGCCTCGAACATGTCCTCGAAGTAGGTGATCGATGAGGAGACCGCAGCTGGTGCTTCGCCGTAAATCTGTGGCAGCCCACCGTGACGGCGNACAACGTACAGCGACGTGGCATCA
Organism: Gammaproteobacteria bacterium; assembly: GCA_002714125.1. The sequence continues at coordinate 124,821 of PAWP01000007.1, read as the reverse complement.
AGTTCCATAAGAAGAAACGAGGCCCACTCATCGTAGGCTGCCTGGCCCTGCGCGGTCTGCTGGTACTCATCGAACGGTAAGACATCGCTGAGCCGACGCAGGTAGCGCATGATTGCGAAACTCTCCGACACTGCAAAGTTTNCGTGAATCAAAGTCGGGATCTTGTGTTTCGGATTGAGCTTCAGATACTCGTCGGTCGTGGTTTCGCCGGTGCGTGACTCGATGCGGNGAGTACTGTANGGCAGNCCNAGTTCGTGCAGCATCCAGTGCACGCGGAGCGTCCGGGTTGTTCCGACGCCCCAGACCTCAAGATCGGATTGCCCTGTCATGCTCGTTCTCCCCTTCGTTGTGATCCCCGGCAGTGGGCTGCGTTTCAGTATATCAATGGCCCAAGCTATGATTGCCCGCTCCGTCCCACCCCAGCAACAAGCAGGAGTCTCGCATGGCTGGTCCTCTCACCGGTGTACGTGTCATCGACATTTCTGCGGTTCTGTCTGGTCCCCTCGCGNGTGGCATCCTTGCCGATCAGGGGGCGGATGTCATCAAGGTCGAGACCCTGGATGGGGATATCGTGCGCCGCATGGGTGGCAAACCGGACGGCGTCACAGCCGGGTTTGTAACCGCCAACCGCGGCAAGCGATCTATTGCAGTCGATGTAAAGACCGAAGCGGGTCTCGGTATAGTCAAGGAATTGCTGAGTGACGCGGATGTGCTGATCCAGAACTTCAGGCCGGGGGCGATCGAGCGCATGGGTCTTGGAGAGCCTGTGGTACGTGAGTTAAACCGGCGGATCATCTTTGTCTCGATCAGCGGTTTCGGCGAGTCCGGGCCCTATGCCCACAAACGCGTTTACGACCCGGTCATCCAGTCGCTGTCAGGCTTGGCGGACATTCAGCGGGATCGTCAGACGGGCCGCCCGATGATGATCCGAACCGTTATTCCGGACAAGACCACGGGCCTCACAGCAGCACAGGCTATCACCGCTGCACTGTTTTCCCGTGAACGCACGGGTGAGGGTCAGCACATCCGCTTGGCCATGATTGACGCGATGTTGTCTCTCGCCTGGGCAGAGGGCATGGCTGCCTATACAGTTGTTGGCCATGAAGACAATGTGCCGCCCGAAACACGCCCTGATCTCATTTATCAGACCCTTGATGGCTACATCACCGCCGGCGCGGTTTCCGACGCTGAATGGCAGGGCATGTGCCGTGCGTTGGGCCAGGAGCAATGGTTGACGGACGAGCGTTTTGCTACACCGGCCAGCAGGGTCCGCAACGCGACTGAGCGTCTGAACTTGACGGCTGAGGTTCTGGCCACCCGTGAGTCCGGTTACTGGCTGCCGCGGCTGGATGCTGAAGGTGTGCCATCGGCGCCGGTATTGTCGCGCCGGGAGTTGCTTGACCATGAACAGATCGCTGCGAATCAGCTCATTGAGGAGATGGATCAGCCTGGGATCGGCGCGATTCGGCAGGCACGTCCTCCGGCGCGTTTCTCCCGCACCCACGCCACAATAGGTGGTCCCGCACCACATCTGGGTGAGCATACTACCGATGTTCTTGCAGCACTGGGACGGTCGGAAGCGGACATTGCTGCCCTGATCGACCAGGGCGTAGTCAGGCAAGGGGGCCCGAAGTGATTCGAAGCTCGCGCACGACGCGAATCGGACGCTGGACAGGGTTTTTCTGCCGACAGAAAGCCTGTCACGATGCGCGTTGAGCGTGTTGTAGATGCGCCGATAGTTGATGCGTCGAGTGATCCTTCAATTGGCACAAATATTCAGGGTCCGTCTCTCATCCGGGTGCCGGAGTGGATTGCCAATCCCCTTGGCCGCTATTACCTCTACTTTGCTGACCATAAAGGCCGACACATACGCCTTGCCTATGCAGATGCGCTGGCGGGTCCCTGGCGGATTTATGTGCCAGGTAGCCTGCGACTCGAGGCCTCACATTTTCTCCAGGAGCCGCCAAGGGCGGACCCGGACGTAGTCGCAGAGATTGAGTCTCGCCGTAGGGCGTCTGGTGCGTTGCCGCTTCAGCATGACTTGCTGACCGAGCTAACGACGCCGCACATTGCTTCTCCGGATGTCCACGTCGATGTCAACAAGCAACGGATCCTGATGTACTACCACGGCCTTGAAGGCTTGGGTCAACAGGCCAGCCGCGTCGCCCTCTCCAACGATGGCATCAATTTCAAGGCGCTGCCGGAGCTGCTTGGCAAGACCTACATGCGCGCTTTCAGCTGGCAGGGCATGACATACGTGTTGGCCATGCCGGGCATCTTCTACCGCTCGCAAGATGGATTGTCGGCCTTTGAGCAGGGTCCTGTACTCTTCAACCCGGAAATGCGTCATTGCGCGGTCCTGCGTCGCGGTAACGTGCTCTCTGTTTTCTGGACTCAGGTGCATGAGGCGCCCGAGAGGATCTACCTGTCTACGGTTGACTTAGTGCCCGACTGGCACGCCTGGCGAGAGTCGGAAAGGGTTGAGGTGATGCGTCCCGAGCGCGCCTGGGAAGGTGCGGACGCGCCACTTGAACCGTCTGTTCGCAGCGTGGCGTACGGGCACGTCAACCAGCTCAGAGACCCCGCGATCTATGTTGAAGAGGATGCCGTGTACCTGGCATATGCAGTCGCCGGGGAGGCCGGTATCGGGCTCGCCCGGATCTGGTTGCCTGAAGGCCTTTGAGTTGTTTCGGATGAAAGGCATGGAGTCGATGAAGGCCCACAGGGCATCTTAGAACAACCAGTCCAGTGCCGTATCCGCGATCGTAATCACCACCGCTGCGCCCAGCGTTGTACCCAGCCCTTCGATATTGAAGTCTTCGATCAGTTGGTCTGTTGCCCACAGCAGCGCTGTGTTGATGATGAACGTAAAAAGCCCAAGGCTCAGGATCATGAGTGGCACGGCGAGCAGTTGCAGCGCGTTGCCAGCGGTGACGTTGATCAGTCCGTATACAACTGCAACCAGCAGCGCTGTCCCATAGTTGCGTACGTTGATCCCCGGCATCATCTCTGCCAAAGCAAAAATGACCAGGCCCAGCAGTAGGAAGTGCATAATGAGGTCAAACATGATGATCCCTTGTGGTGTGTTCTAAGGCTGACCATTGAGAATTCATGCCAGCAGAAGCCATATTGCCGCCTAGTGGTTTCATAATGCTCTAACCATAGAAAGAAAAAATAAAGTAAACCCTTTTGCATAATTAGGGGTGTGGTTACGCCCTAGGGTCCGAGCAACCGCTGCGCCACCGCACGCAAGGGGCTGTAATCGCCGTATAGCGCTAAACTCTGCCTTTCATGAAGCCTCCAGCCACCAATGGGCGCAATAGTTCCCAAGCCGGGACAAGCGCGTCCCCCTTCGGCTCTTAGCGGTGAGCGCAGAATCGCCGCGACCCTGGATCGTCGTACCCTGCTTTAACGAGGCGGGACGATTGAATAGTAACGAGATTGCCGGGCTGCTGGAGCGCCCTGATCTGACTGTCTTGCTCGTGGACGACGGATCTACTGACGGGACGCCCGAACTGTTCAAGGCGCTCCGCTCTGATCATCCAGCGCGGCTCCGCACACTGCGGATTGAAGAGAACGTTGGTAAGGGCGAAGCGGTGCGTTTGGGCATGCTCGTGGCCATCGAAGCTGATTGCACGGTTGTTGGCTATGCCGATGCCGATTTTGCTACGTCGGCGACTGAATTGCTGCGATTGCTGGACCGCCTTCTAGCCTCGCAGGCCGGCGTTGTTTTTGGCTCACGGTTGCTGGAACCGTCCGCGGGTATCAGTCGCCGCGGCGGGCGCCAGTTCATGGGTACAACCTTCGCCGCCATGGCGCGGCGCCTTACGGGCATGCGCATTGCCGACACGCAGTGCGGTGCGAAGTGGTTTCGAGCTGATCTGACGCTCGGCAGAGTGCTTAGGCAGCCCTTTTGCTCTCGTTGGGCCTTTGACGTTGAGCTTTTTGGGCGCCTGCGCTATGCGCCGATCGAGCCTTGGACAGTGCAGCAGTTTGTTGAAGAACCCCTAGTTCAATGGACCGAAATGCCGGGGTCCAAGCTCACTGCAACCGCCAAGGTTCTGGCGCTGGCGTCACTGTTTTCAGTATGGCTAGAGTTGCGCAGGCTAAGGCAACCATAAGGCTTGGTACTACCGCTGCCATACCTCGTTGCGCTTGACCGTCTCCTTACATTCGGGCTCCAGATCCTGGACCGGTTGTTGTTCTAGCGCTCGAGCACGTCGACGTAATGCGTACCGGCCATTTCGCGCGACATCTGGACCGTACGGCGCCCAAACTGGATCTGGTTTCCCGCGTAGAACGTCGCGAAGAACATACGGTTGCCGGCACATAATAGAGGTCCAGGGTTACCGAGCGCCAAAACCCCGATAAATGCGAATGATCGGGTGACTGGTTGTACTTGTGGCTATCGAAGTAGGCCTCGTAGGTCTCCACGCTACCGACGCCTAACAGCAATTCGGGGAACTGTCGCGACAGAGATCGTAGCCCGCAGACCCAGGGTTCGCCAAAGCAGGATGCTGATCAGGATGGCCGCAGCGGGCAGGGTAGGCATCACATAGCTCACGTGCCCATTCAGCGCTGGTATAAAGAACAGCGGTGAAGCTGGCGAGGAACATCACCCAACTATGGCCCTCTGCGCTTAGGCTCTCCAGCTTTTGTCTGCTCGACCAATAGATACCAGTGGAGACCGATCAGCGCCGGGGCGAAACCCAGTGGAAAGCTGAGAGAAACGCTCGACATTGTGTGCTCAGCCCGACCCATAGTGCGGATGCGCGATCGGGCAGCACCAGCGCGATAGGGCCCTTTGTAATCAAGCACAGTCCGAGAGCCAGCCGCATGGCATCTGCGCAATAGTGATGCGGCGAGTTTACTGCAAGCCAGAATCCTGCCGTGCCAGTTGTGGTCCAGAGCACCAGCAGGGGATCTGCGATCCCTTCGCGACCTCTGCTTAATCCATAACCCGTTCTGGTCAACCTAAGGAAAACTGCTAGCCAGACGGCGTGCGCCCTTCTCCGAGTCGTCGGGTTGCACATCGGCCTCGCGCGCTGCATGTAGGCGTTCTATCGCCGCGTGCACTGTATAGGCTTTCTTCAGGTCGGATTCCGGTGAATTGGGAGAGAGTTCGCCAACACGCTCGTACTGGCCTGCATCGTACGCTTGACGGAATGGCACGAGGTCACCGGCGACGTCGCCAACCTGGCCATTTCCGCCTAGGCCAAAACCTTCAATCGTGGCGCCATAAACCACGGCTTGCAGACCCATCCGGTGCTTCAGCTTGTCGCTGGCGCGGGCGAGCACCTCGGGTGCTACCGATATGACCCAGTTCTCCTGGCTGCGCATCCACGGTTTTACACTGCTCGAGACCGCGACGTACCGCCGGTTGTCTGAGCGGTTTACCCCAGTGCCGTGCAGGAGCCTGCCATCGAACAACATGATTGTCCCGGCGGGGGCCTCGACGTTAATTGCTGGCGGAAGTTGCCCGACCTTACCGCCGCTGCCTGCTTCGATGAGGATCCGATGGGAGCCCGGGATGACGAGCGTCCCGCCATTTACCTCGTTGACGTCCTGCGGAATATACATGGTGTTGAAGAGCGCGGGCGCTTCACTCGTCATCCAGGGCAGCAACGGCGCCTGATCGATGTGCAGCGATTGTGGATAGCCTCCCGGGTCGGCACCGATTGCTAGGAACGAGTGACTGATCCAGCCGGCCCCCAATGTTTCGTCCATAATCTGCTCGATGACAGGGCCGGCTTGAACACCCTCGGGGTCCTGCTCGATGCAAGCACTGAAACAGGAGCCTTTGTTGATGAGCGCGTTGATGATCTGGCCTGTGGGCGTGTCGAAGGCAATGCCGGCGGTGCGTTCACCTTCGGCCTGATCAACCAGGCGGTCGAGGAAACGCTTGCACTGTTCGGTCGAAAGGCCGTCTTCAATGAGGCAGAACCCCCATTCGCTTAGGTCTGCTCTTAGCTGATTGATGTCCTTGGTCAACCGCGGCAGCTCGAATTTTGACCAATAGGCGTGCTTGCGGGCGACGGTAGTGTCCCAATAGTGGTCGGCGCCAAACTCGAGGGGTTTGTTCGTGTCGGGCGCTGCGAGCCACGGATTATTGGCACGCATGGACTTCCATGGCTCGCCCGATGTCATGAAGTCGGAATACAGCAAGGCTTCATCGGAAGAGTTAGCCTCGACGTAATCACGTGTGAATTCCAGCGGTGCGGGCATGGCTATGCTCCCCAGTGGGCGGGCGCAAGAGCTTAGCATGTCGTTGCCTACGCCGAGGCGCTAGCCGCGCACACGGAGACGCCGAGTGAGCATGCGACGGGTATAGTTTTGGTGGCCGTGGCGAGTACGGTGGCACAACGCCCGAAAGGGTCTAAAAGGCCTGACTACACCGAACTCTGCAACTTTTGGATCGTGGTCGCATTGTCGTCGGGCCATTGAAAGAGAGCAGTCTTTGGCAGCGGCGCGTTTGTCGGACTGGGAGCCCGAACGCGCTTCTGGGCCGACCTACCGAGGGTGCCCGTGTGAGCGATAGCGATACCCTGTATCGTGCTACGGTTGCGGCGCCTCAGGAGCCAAACAAGGGGACAGTAGTGGCCAGATTCGAGGGAAAATCAGTGGTAGTCACCGGCGCGGGCTCGGGTTTCGGGAGAGCGATTGCCGTCCGCTTCGCCGAAGAAGGTGCGTCTGTGTTATGTGCGGACATTGACCCGGTAGGTGGCGAAAAAACCGCAGCAGAGATCGAGGCGGCGGGCGGTACCGCGGAGTTCATTGAGGTGAACGTCGCGCAGAGCGATGATGTGCAGGCAATGGTGGAGCGTTGTGTGGAGCGCTTCGGTCGGATTGATGTCCTGGTCAACAACGCCGGCTACTCCCATCGCTCACGGCTCATGTGGAAGTTGACCGAAGAGGACTTTGATGGTGTTTTCGCCGTGAACGTCAAAGGCGTGTTTCTGGGATGCAAGTTTGCCGTGCCGCATATGATTGAGGGTGGCGGTGGTGCGATCGTTAACACGGCGTCCATTGGAGCGGTGGCCCCCCGCGCCGGCGTTACGCCCTACAACGCTTCAAAGGGAGCGGTGGTAACCCTGACCAGGGGACTTGCCGGTGAAGTCGCCCGCCATAACATTAGGGTCAATGCTGTCAATCCGGTAGCAGCCGAGACCGGATTCATGAAAGGTGCGCTTGGCGTCGACAAACTCGACAACGAGGCGAAATCGAGCATTGTTGCGGGGATCCCACGCGGGCGGCTTTCAGAGCCAGCGGATGTGGCTGCTGCAGTGTGCTTCTTGGCCTCGGACGAGGCAGACATGATTACCGGCACTGCGCTCAATGTTGACGGCGGACGCAGTATCTGAGTGCCGCTGATTCGGTGTTTGGATTGTGGATTTTTTTGGGTGGGATGGGTAGCGCACCAGAAGTGCCTTCCCATAAGTCTTGCTGAAGCCGACAGGCTCTTCAGGCGAATGCTGAAGAGCGGGTGCAGNTGGCGGTTTCCCAAGAGCNTTAAGGACACCAAGGCATCGCTTNCAGTGGCCGCTTCAACACTTGGCCCGCGACGGGATTGCGCGGAGCTCTAGGCGAATTAAATGTTGGTCGATTTGCTGGCTCCGTTTGCGGAGATCGACCATGTCATGGTGGGTCGCTACGTGGTGAGTCTCAGCATTCTGCTGTGGGATTCGGTGGGGCAGTACTACCGTGGCAATCAGGCAGTGATCAGCAAGGTGGTTGACGCAGAATAGCCTTCGGTGCTGCCCGGAGACATTCTCGCTGATCTCNAGTTTCAACGCGCCGTGTGCAGGTAGGCGGTGCGGACNTCGAGCTAAGNGGTTGGCGGGACGATAGTCTGNTGGCGNACGACTAATCCCCGCGGGCGTAGAGGAGTAACTCTTCGAAGATCTCCCGCTGGGCGTGGCTGCCGCCGATTTTGTGTAGCTCTGGCAGAGCTGGCTCCAGAAAATCACGGGTCCGCGCGAGATCCTTTTCTGACAGNGCAGCAAGAGAGCGTGCAACTGCAACCCCGACGTCGCGGGACACNTCGCTTTGTGTGCCGACTCCACGCGCCCAGCGTTCTATCGAAGCAATGCCCCGGTGGAGTGTCTCTTCATCCCCNGCCATGGCNGGGGGTATGAGGTAGTGCAGCGTGGCGAAGACCAGTTCATCGTCCGTCGCTCGCCGTTCGCAGATGTCAACAAGATGTCGCCAGCGGTCGCCGACATCGATACCGCGCATGTGCAGCCGCAGCAGAAGTGCNGATGCATTCACCGCATCAAGATAGAAGTCGTCGGCGATGACTTCGACCAGCGTCTCATCGAAGATCTTTAGTNACAGGTCCTCTTCGCCGCGTTGCAGGTACAACAGCGCTTCGTGCCAGACCATGTGGAAGCGGAAATTGTTGTANCCGGGCCAGTCACCGTATTGTGCAATGAGATTGATCCCGGCATCCGCCCGTTCCGTCATGTACATCGAGTGAACCACCGCGTGGGCTGCCCAGATGTCTTTGGGTTCGACCGAGAGCGCGGCCATGCCGTGCGCCTCCGCGAGTGAATATTCCCCGGCTTCCTCAAGGCCAAAAGCGTACATGCCGTCAAGGTAACCATGCCATGGGCTTTCGCGGGGCCACGCGTTGTATACCCGCGCGACGGAGTCGCGGAGCGTAACCGCATCACCGGCATAGAACAGCAGATAGTGATTGAAGCGCAGCGCGAGCATGTCGAGCGGATACTGGCGGAGAATGGCCTCGTAGGCCTCTGTTGCTTCGGTGAAGTGGTCGGCAACCCACAATTCAAGCGCTCTCAAATGGGCCAGTTCGCGCTGATTCAGTACGTTGAAACGGGTCCGCAGGGCCGCCATAGAGTCGTTCAGGGTTGATCGCGTGCGCGGATCGCTGGACATCTTGACGAGAGCGATCTTCATGGCGAGTGCCATCGGCATCGGGTCTGCCGTCGACTCTAGCGAGTTCAGAATGTCCGGTGTATCCGGCGAGAAGGCGAGATAGCTGGTGATCGCCGACGTGAACGTTTCCAGCTCCACCCTCGAATTGGCACTCCATTCCAGGTCGTACCCGTCAGTCTGTTGTTCCATCCGCTGTCAGTCTCGGTCCTTGAGCTTAGTGGCTATGGACTCCCAATTCCTCTTCGGTGAACTCAAGATAGCGCGTCAGGTAGTGCACGCCGAGGTAGAAGAATGGGGTATCGAAGAGTGCGACACAGAGTTTGAAAAGATAGTTGCTGCCCATCAGCACCAGCATGGCCTTTGCAGTCATGTTTCCTGCAAGAAATTGGGCCCCGAAGGTCACAGTGATGACCATAAAGGAGTCGACACCCTGACTTACAAGGGTGCTGCCGTTGTTGCGCAGCCAGAGGTGTTTGCCGTTGGTCAGCCGTTTCCAGAAGTGGAACATGAACACATCGCAGTACTGCGCTGCGATGTAGGCCATCATGCTGGCGATAACCGCGCCCGAGGTGGTGGCATAGAGTAGAGAAAAAAGCTCCACAGACCCTGTGATTACGGAGCCGTCGGGTAGCGCCACGTCCTCGGCCAGTGCAATGACCTGCCACGGCGGCTGAGCCTCTGGACCTACCGCGGGCATCCACTGACCGAGCCACATGGTTAGCAAGATGAAACCGTTCAGCATGAGGCCAATGGTTACTAGAAAGTTGGCCCGGGCTCGGCCATACAGTTCGCTGATCAGGTCTGTACAGAGGAAAGTCAGCGGGTAGGGGAGTACGCCGACTGCTAGTGCAAGCGGTCCCAGTTCGATGAAACGGGTGATGCCGATGATGTTCAGCATTGTCATCGCACAGAGGAAAATCCCCGCGAATACCAGGAAGACGCGCTCTCGGCGCTCACGCAGGTCGATAGCCATCAGCAAACTCCAGTTGCTACAAAAGTCATCGCTCAACCTGTCCCAGATTGGCATGGATCACTGACCCGTTTAGGACCGGATTATCCGCGGCGAAGGTGATGGTCGCCGCGATCTCTTCGGGCGCAATCAGCCGACCAAACGCCGACATGCCGCTGACTGATTCGAGCACTTCGTTGCTGTGATCGACGTGTTCGCGGAGCATTTCGGTATCGGTGAACCCCGGGCAGATGCACGCGGTATGGATACCGCTGCCTGCCAAATCCTGGCAGGTGGCGCGCATCTGGCCGACCATTGCATGCTTTGTTGTGACGTAGCTGTAGGAGTTGGGGACTGCCTTCTCGGACAGTGTAGAACCGATGTACAGGATGCTGGAGCCGTCCCTCATGCGGGGGATTATTGCCTGGTTGAGTATGTGGGGACCCAGTACGTTGATCCGAATGATGTTCTCGAAGCTTGCAGCGGTCAGGTTGTCGGCGGTGTCGTTCTGCAGTTTCGCGGCATTATGGATGAGAGCGATCTGTTGCTGGTCAGAGCGGGGCAGGATTTCGCCTATGATTTGTCCAACCCGGGTCTCGGCGTCTGCCGCCGAAAGGTCGATGGCATGATTTTCGACACCTACTGCAGGGGATGGGCTACGTGAGAAGTTCACAACCCGCCAGCCGCTCTGAAGTAGTTGCTTTGCCGTCGCAAGGCCAATCCCTTTGCTGGCTCCGGTAATGAGTGCTACGGGCATGGTGTGCGCCCCTTTATGCTTTGGTTCGATATGAGATGGGGGTTCGGCTTAGCCGGCTGCACGCCACGTTGAGACCCCATTTTGACCCGGGCTGGAAGATACCTTGACGGCCACTTCTCGTACGCCGCGATCCGCCAGGGTCGGGTGGGCCACCAACCGATCAAGGAAATAGCGCGAAAACTCTTCGACCGTAGTATTTGCAACCTCAAGGACCAATACGTCGCGAGGCAGAAACAGCATTGTTTTATCGTCAAACGTGGCACTGACATAACCGTCTTTCGATCCAATCTCGAGATGCGGGGACAGGGCCGGGAGCACGGTCTTCTCGTCCAATGTGTCGCAGAGTTCCTTGAGCGCTCGTTTGATGATGGCGTAGTCAAACATTAAACCGTCATCGCCCACAGGTGCTTCGAGCTCACACTCAACCTGGAAGTTATGCCCATGCAGATCTTCCCGACTTGTGGCCGAGAAAATGGTGAAGTGTGCGATCGAGAAGTTGTACGCCTGCTTGGCAACTTCGATCCGACAGTAGCGCATGGGACTGGTTGGGAGGCAGCAAACGGCTGCTACTATAGCAGAAGGACCAACCTGCTAAGCTCCGGTTCCGCTGCTTCTTTGGAGATTCCAATGACCCTTTCCACCTTATCTCGCTCGATCGCAGGGAGCGTGGCGATTGTCACAGGAGCTGCGAGTGGCATGGGGCGTGCAACGGCACATTTGTTTGCGGACGAGAAGGCTCGTGTGGCCTGCGTCGACATCAACGCTGAACCGCTTGCAGATGTGGTGGATGAAATAAACGGGGATGGTGGAGAGGCAACAGCATATGTTGCAGACCTTTCCGACGGGAACTCGATCAATCAGGTGATTGCTGACATTGCTGGTGACTTCGGCGGTATCGACATTGTGGTCAACAATGCCGGGATTGGCGCCAGTGCACCTATCGATTCTGAAGAAGGGGAGTTTGAGCCGGTCTGGGACCGGGCCATTTCGATCCTGCTGACGGCGCATGTACGCATAGTGCGTGCGGCCTTGCCTCACCTGCGCCAGGCTCAGCATCCGCGCATTGTGAACATTGCCTCGACGGAGGGTTGGGGGGCGTCACCCGGCGGCAGCCCCTATACGGCCGCCAAGACCGGGGTGATTGGACTTACTCGCTCCCTTGCCGTGGAATTGGGACGGGAAGCCATTACCGTAAACTGCATTTGCCCGGGGCCGATTCGAACGGGCATGACCCAGAATATCGCGGAAGAGCACAAGACCATTTTTGCCAAAAGGCGCACCGCTCTTCGCCGTTACGCAGAACCTGAAGAGGTAGCCCACGGCACCCTGTCACTTGTGCTGCCCGCGGCGCAGTACATCACCGGGGTGGCGTTGCCTGTAGATGGCGGACTCACAATTCGCAACGCCTGACTTGCCGGTATTGTCGGTATGGCTGACGATCGCTTTCCAGATGCGAAAAGGTCGCCCTGGGCCTTTTGCCATGAACTTCCCAGGCAATCGCTTGACTGGCCTCCGCCCTTAGGTTTCGGCGGCTTGGCGCGGGTGCACTTATCCTGTGCTGGCTGCTGTGTCGAGGATTGAGATCAGGCCTGCGTCAGACTAATCGAACGCTGCAATGATCTCCTCTTCGAACCGCACAAACTCGTCCGGCTGGTCCGTAAGGATGCCGCCAAACATAATTTCGTCGACGCCTGCTTCGATGATCTCACCAATCCGATCGATGATGTAACTCTTCGGCCCTGCGGCGGAACCGGCACCCAGCCGCCTACCCTGCATGAAGGCATCAACCTCAGTCTGGTCGTCGCTGAGCAAGGCTGGCATCAGAATGGTCTTACGAATCTCAGATGGGTCGCGCCCCTCAGCCTCACAGTGGCTCTCGAGAATCGACCACTTGTAGTTTAGGTATTCAGCCGTCATAGGCCCACCTGCCCAGCCGTCGAGGTTGAAAACATCACCATAACGGGCGAGCGTGCGAAGCGTACGCTTCTCCCCGGTACCGCCCACCATGATGGGGATTGGATCGCCATAGCTGCCCGGCGCGAGCTGCGCATTATCGAGGTTGTAATACTTCCCGTCGTGAGTGATGGGGCCGTCGGCGTGAATCAGTCCGCGCAGCAGTTTGCATGCTTCTTCAAGCCGATCCTGGCGCTCTTTCATCGAGGGGAAATCCCATCCGTAAGCCTCGTGTTCGCGTTTGAACCAGGCTGCGCCTATTGAAAGACAAAAGCGACCATGGGAGATGTGATCAATGGTGCCAGCGGTTTTCGCGACCAGCGCCGGATTCCTGTAAGTATTGCCTAGGACGAGGTGACCTAAACGTAACTTCTCCGTGAAGCCGGCGACCGCCGCGGTAAGTGCCATTCCCTCGTGGGCATTGAGATGTTCTTCTTCAGGTCGGCCCGGAGGGGGCAGGTAGTGATCGGCAAACCAGACGCTGCCCCAGCGTCCGGCTTCCAGCCGATCAACCACGGCCCTGATGTTGTCCCAGGTGGTGCGGTAACAGCTGACCTGTGCGCCGAATTCCATTCTGCTTCCTTCTGGTTATTCAGATACTGATGACCACAAGCATACAGAAGCTCAGCTCGCTCGGTTTGTTTGCCGGCGTTCCCGAGGTTGCCTATGCTGCCCGGTGTCAGTGCCGAGGTGGACTCATGAGCGACTACAGAGGGGAGTGATATGGCGGAAGAACCAGTAGATGTGCTAATTGTCGGCGCAGGTGCATCAGGCGCTGCAATTGCGTGGAGTCTTGCAGACACCCGCATGCGGATCGTATGCATGGAGCAGGGTGATTGGGTGAACCCTACTGACTACCCGAGCAACACACGTGACTGGGAATCCCGTTCGATGGGTGAGTACAGCATCAGCCCGAACCGACGTGCGCGGGTCACGGACTATCCGATCAACGAGGAAAACTCACCTATCGCGGTGGCAAACTTCAACGGGGTTGGTGGTGGCACCATCCTTTATGCGGGGCACTTTCCGCGCTTCCACCCATCGGACTTCAAGGTTAAGTCCCTTGACGGTGTTGCTGACGACTGGCCCATCGACTACGAGACGCTTTCGCCCTACTACGACGAGAACGACCGGATGATGGGCGTGTCCGGCCTTGCTGGTGATCCCGCATATCCAGACAAACCCCAAATTATGCCGCCGCTGCCGCTTGGCAAGTCAGGGGCAACACTCGCCGAAGGCTTCAACGCCAAAGGCTGGCATTGGTGGCCTTCGGACAGCGCGATTGCAAGCGAACCCTATGAGGGGCGGGACAAGTGCATCAATCTCGGCGCCTGCACCATGGGCTGTGCCCAGGGTGCAAAAGCCTCGACAGACATCACGTATTGGCCAGCTGCAATCCGTGCCGGCGTCGAATTGCGTACGCGCTGCCGTGTGGCAGAGATCACCACGGGTGATAATGGCATGGCAACCGGTGTGCGCTATTTTGACGGTGCGGGGAACGAACTGTATCAGGCTGCTCATATCGTGATCGTGGCTTGCAATGGTGTAGGTACACCCCGGTTATTGCTGAACTCCGCCTCTGCCTCACATCCGGATGGCCTTGCCAACTCGAGCGGACTCGTCGGCCGGAACCTGATGTTTCATCCTTATGCTTCGATCCAGGGTGTGTTCCCCCAAGACCTTGACGGCTACCGCGGTCCGGGTAACTGCATTTGGAGCCAGGAGTTCTATGAGACCAACAAGGAGCGTGGCTACCTACGAGGCTTCACGTATGAATGCACCCGGGGGCGGGCGCCGGTTGCTACAGCCCTGACCGGGCTTTTCACTGGGCGGCTACCGTTTGGGGAGAACCATCATGCCGCGTTCCGAAAGCTCGTCAACCGGATCAGCGGCATGGTGGCCATTTGTGAGGATCTGCCGGAAGAGCACAATAGGGTGACCATTGACCCGGAGCTCAAGGATCCTGATGGCATCCCGGCACCCAGGCTTGACTACACGCTAGGCGAGAACTCACGCCGGATGCTCGACTTTGCTGTAGAGCGAGGTACTGAGGTGCTTAAGGCTGCTGGTGCGGTTGATGTTATGACCGAGTCGCCGATTGCAGTCGGCGGCTGGCATCTGATGGGTACGGCGCGGATGGGTACGGACCCAGCATGTTCAGTGGTCAATGAGTGGGGGAGGGCTCACGACGTCAGGAATTTGTTCATTGTTGATGGTTCTGTTTTTGTTACCTCTGCCGGCGTGAACCCGACCCGGACGATTCAGGCACTGGCGCTCTATGTAGCCGACCAGATGAAGATGCGCCTAGCTAACCTTTTCGACTGAGGTGGTTCTCATGAGTGATCTGATCCATAGCAATAACCCTTTCTCCAGTGTTGAACTGGCCACTATGCGCCGGGTCGCTGGTCTCATGATTCCGGCGAGTGCAGAGTACTCCATGCCATCAGCCGACGACGATGCCATTTTCGGCATGATCGTCGCACGGGCCGGGGAGGCGGCGGCCGTCATCAAGACGGGGCTGGGCGTACTCGACAACCTTGCGCGTGAACGCCAGAGTATGGCTTACGTAGACCTTGACGACGCTGATGCAGGTCAGCTTGTAGAGGATTTGCAGGGGGCACGGGAGTCGTTCATGCGCCTGCTGATGAGTACGATCGTCCAGTGTTACTACCAGGATGATCGCGTCATGGTCGCGCTGGACATGGAGCCACGTCCGCCGTTTCCAGAAGGGTATGAGGTTGAGCAGGGTGACTGGTCCCTGCTTGACCCGGTTAAGGCACGTGACAAGTTCTACCGAACCGTATGAGGTAGTAGCCGCTCAGAACGACCCTAATGGAGCCGTTGATTCTCGCGCGCATAGCCAGCCGTCAGGGGCCGGATCGATCGGTCTCAGGAGGTGCACCCCGAAAATGGCTGATTAACAGCAGGCGCGACGCTCCTGTCACAGCGTTTGCAGCGCCTCTGGTGACGCGCGCGCCCTTGATTACCCTGAGCGTCAGTCACGATGTTTGTGGGTAAAGCGTCGGTAAGCTTCCAAAGTTGCCTTACTTTGCGTGGACTTTGGTTGCGCGAGGCACCGCGAGATGCTCGACAGGGGGCAGAAGTCTTGCTTTTGGATTGGAGGCGGCAAAAACAAGTCGCAAAAAAATCACTGATACCGGTCCGGGTTGCCCTGCAAACGAACATGTCAGAGTGGCACGTCGTCAATCACGAAGCTGACCACACTTCAGGGGCCAATATGTTCGAGTTCAGGCCTACGCAGGATCCAAAGTCAGCCTCTCTACTCGGGACACTCTCATTCTGACGTAGATCTACCTTGTTGCGGTGACGTTNGTCCTGGTGGCTCGGCTCAGTTGCCGCCGCTTTTGCGGGCATAGTCNGAGCCCTCTGCGTAGTACCGGCTGTGCCAGATGCCGGTATTGGGCTCATCGTCGACCGGCATCCTCCACGTTGTGACTTTGGCGGAGTTGAGATTGACCTTTAGCAGGGCACGTGGCTGATCGATCGTGTTGCGCACGTAGGCGGCAGCCGCCGTTTCCGGTACGTAACGAGCCGCGATTCGCTGGTATAGGTTGCGCCAGACGTCATCATCTCCGAGGTCGTGCTCAATGCTGATTGTCCCGTCGACGATGACCTTCCGATAAGGCAGGGGCTGTTCATCAATACACAGTGTGACGCGTGGATCGCGCTTTAGGCACTCGTACCAGACCGACTTTTCCCGTGGCGTAAACAGGATCGAGCCCGCTTGATAGATAAACCAGATGGGTGTGACGAGTGGTGATCCGTCTGCCCGTACGGTGCCAATGTGCAGCAGCACACCTGGTTCGGACAGAAACGCATCACGTTCGGCTCCAGTCATGTTCGGCATTGCAGGTTTNCTCCATCGGTTTTCAGAAGTCCCATTCGAGATGAGGCCGGCGTACTTTGAACACTGCACTCGGCCTCATCATTGATGCTGCCTACCAGGGCATCACCGGTACCGAANATGTCCTTGAGCCATTTGGCNTCGCTCTCGTCAACCCAGCCGCATTGCATCCACATNCNCTTGACGGCTCCCATGTCTCGCTACATGTCGAATTTGCTAAAANATNAGNAGGCCGATCCGGGGTTGCAAGGACTGACACTATCGGCTCGCTGCAGGCAGGAGGCAAGCACTTTGACGTAGCTACTGCCTTCACGGAACCCGCAGTGGGCGGTAACGTATGCTTGGATTGAAAGGAGGACTCACGTGTCAGCGATATTTGCCGANGACTGGGNAGGGCCGTTTCGGGTCCCGCCGTTTGCGAGAATCAACAGCAGCGACTATGCACCGGCGTTTACCGAGGCCTTCAATGAGCATATCGCTGAAATAGAGGCGATTGTGGCCAATCCTGACGCCCCTAGTTTTGCCAACACGGTGGTTGCGTTTGAGCGTTCGGGCGCAATGCTGCAGCGGTTAAGCGCAGTATTTTTCAACCTGGCGAGTGCCGATACCTCCGAGGATCTCCAGGCAATTGAGACGGACGTCACCCCACGACTTGCCGCGCACGAAAGCCGCATTTTCACAGATCAGCGTCTCTTTGCTCGGTTCCTGGCAGTGCGAGTGCAGGGNGGAGTGAGTGGTGAGGACCTGTACCTANTNGATGAGTTCATGACTCGGTTTGAGCGTGCCGGCGCGGGGCTGGCCCCGGANGCGCGCCAGCAGGTGACAAAGATAGATGAGGANCTNGCGGCTCTGACTACGGCCTTCAGTCAGAACATTCTGCATGACACCAACCGCTATGAACTCATGCTCAGCGAGGCTGACCTNGACGGCCTGCCTGAAGGTGTCCGCGAGATGGGCGCGGAGGAAGCGGCTCGACGCGGCAAAGCGGGCTACGTCTATACGATCTCACGCTCGATGATCACGCCTTTCCTGCAATTTTCCCGCCGAAGAGATTTGCGAGAAAAGATCTATCGGGCCTATATCAGCTGTGCCGGCAACGGCGATGCGAGCGACAACNGCCGGAACGCGGTCGAGATCGCCAGGCTGCGTCGCGAGCGTGCGGCGCTGCTGGGCTACGAGTCGCACGCTGCATACATGCTTGCAGATCGCATGGCCGAAAACAGTACGAATGTGAGGGCATTGCTTGACCAATTGTGGGCGCCAGCTAGCCTTCGGGTGCGTAGGGAAGCAGCGGCCTTGCAGGATCGGATCGCGGCAGACGGCAGCAACTTCAAGCTGGAACCCTGGGACTGGTGGTACTACACCGAGAAGGTCCGGCTTGACGAATATGATATGGACGAAACCGTGACCAAGCCCTACTTCGAGCTGGGGCGTGTGCGCGACGGTGCTTTTGCCGTAGCTTTCAAATTGTACGGCATCCGATTCGAGCCGCGCCCGGAAATTGAGGGTTATCACCCGGACGTTGAGGCATTTGAGGTGCTGGAAGCCGACGGCGCATCAATTGGTATTTTCCTGACCGACTATTTCATGCGGCCTTCCAAGCGTGGCGGCGCGTGGATGGCTGAGTATGTNTCGCAAAGCAACCTTGATGCGCGCCAGCCGGTGGTCGTTAATTGCTGCAATTTCCCCAAGGCGGCNCCGACGTTGCTAGGGTTGGATGAAGTCCGCACGCTGTTCCACGAGTTTGGCCACGCCCTGCATGGACTCCTGTCAAATGTGACCTATACCAGTCTGTCTGGCACCAANGTAAAGCAAGACTTTGTTGAACTCCCGTCGCAGATCATGGAGCACTGGGCTTTTGAACCCGAGGTACTCAAAGACTACGCTGGCCACGTTGAGACGGGAGCCCCGATCCCTGATGAACTGATCCAGAAGCTGCGCGCGGCAGATACATTCAATCAGGGCTTCGCAACGACCGAGTATCTTGCCGCNTCCTACCTGGATCTGGCNTGGCACGAGGCTGATGAAACCGCCGAGGTTGCGGACGTCGAGCGCAGGGCACTGACAGACATCGGGCTCGTGCCGGAGGTGTCTCCCCGCTATCACAGCAGCTATTTTCAGCATATTTTTGCCGGCGAATCTTACTCCGCTGGCTACTACAGCTATATCTGGGCTGAGGTGCTGGATGCGGATGGCTTCGAGGCGTTCCGCGAGAAGGGGCTCTTTGATCGGGAAACGGCTGCCGCATTCCGTACCCATGTCCTGGAGCGTGGTGGAACTGGGAATCCGGCGGAGCTGTATCGACAGTTCCGCGGGCGAGACGCCGAGGTGGGTCCGCTGCTGCGGGTACGTGGACTNAATAACTGATGNTCGTGTACTCGGCGCCGGATTTATCTGTCCGGCTCGCGTAGAATTCTGCCCGGTCTCAGGACCGGCGGGCGCTACAGCAGCGACTGCATAAATTACGTCAGTACGGCTGTACAAGCGGCCGTGCCCAGGGCATTGGGGGATCCTTGGAAGTCATTCAGCTCATCATCAGCGGCCTGTCCCAGGGTTGCGTCTACGGCCTCATCGCGCTCGGCTTTGTGCTGATCTACAAGGCGACCGAGATGGTCAACTTCGCGCAGGGCGACATGATGATGTTTGGTGCGTTTCTGGCCTACACGTTCAGCAATGTACTCGACTTGAACTTCGGGCTAGTAGTCCTACTGACCTTCCTGTCGATGGCAGCATTTGGCGCCATCCTCGAACGGATCGCGCTGCGCCCCATGCTAGGTGAACCACCATTTGCGGTACTGATGCTCACGATTGGGCTGGGTTTTATCCTTCGTGCTGCGGCGGGGGCTATATGGGGTAACGAGCCGCGTGCTCTGGACACTCCCTTTGCAGGCGGGGTGCTGCGGTATGGTGACCTGATCATCGGCTACGAAAACCTTGCGATCGTGGCCGGGACCATATTGCTCTGCGGCCTGTTGTTCGTTTTTTTCAAGTTCACTCGGGTTGGTATCGCGATGCAGGCAGCTTCGCAGAACCAGCTTGCAGCCTATTATGTTGGCATTCCCGTAAAGGCGATTTTTGCTCTGGTATGGGCGTTGTCAGCGGTGATATCCGCTACTGCCGGTATCCTTGTTGCACCCGTCATGCTGGTTGATCCCTTGATGGGCTTCATTGGGATCAAGGCCTTCGCGGCGGCCATCGTTGGCGGCTTTGGCAGCTTGCCCGGCGCGATCATCGGTGGACTGATTGTGGGCCTGGTGGAACAGTTTGCCGGGCTATACCTGCCGCCGGGATTCTCGGATATGAGCGCCTACGTCATCCTGCTGCTCATGNTGATGATCCGCCCTGAAGGTATCTTCGCAACCATGCAGAAGAAGAAGGTCTGAGTCGTCATGCG
This sequence comes from Gammaproteobacteria bacterium, assembly GCA_002714125.1. The sequence goes on along the minus strand of PAWP01000007.1, from coordinate 105,005 downwards.
CTTTATCCGCAAAACCTCATACGGTCAGGACGCCGATCTTATCCAGCATGGTGGACAGATTTTCTGGTATGGCCTGCTGATACTGGTGGTGCTGGTCGCGCCCATGGCCATGGACACCTTCTATCTGGGTGAATTTTCACTCGTCTTCATTTACGCCATTGCCGGCATAGGCCTGATGCTGCTGGTAGGTTACACGGGCCTCGTCAGCCTGGGCCACGCTGCGTTTCTTGCGATTGGCGCGTATACCCACGCATGGCTGCTGAGCCAGGGCGCACCGTTTCCGATTGCGTTGACAGGGGCAACGTTGTTATCCGCAATGGTCGGTGGATTGGTGGGGATCCCGGCGCTGCGCATGACTGGCATCTACCTTGCGGTGGCAACCCTTGCCTTTGCGATCATTGTTGAGCGGGTGATTGAACACTGGGAGTCGGTGACGGGNGGTTTCCGGGGGATGGCGGTACCGGTTGCAACGATGTTCGGCTTTGATCTGACCGATCCGCTAGCGTTCTACTACCTTTGCATTGCAGTGCTCTTTCTCGCGATGCTGCTGGCGCTCAATCTGCTGCGATCACCTGCGGGCAGGGCGATGATTGCGATCCGCGACTCGGAGATCTCCGCGCAGAGCATGGGCATCAATCTGGCGACCACGAAAACAGTGGCATTCGCTTTGTCTGCCGCTTTTACTGGGCTCGCTGGCGGGCTCTTCTCACACAGGATCGGTTACCTTGCACCGGACAGTTTTACNTTGCTGACCTCGATCCAGCTGTTGCTGATGGTTGTCGTGGGCGGTGTCGGATCGCTCCATGGAGTCATCTTCGGCGCCATCTTCATCGGGTTGCTGCCCCAGGCCATTGCACTCGCCCGGGACGTTTTGCCGCCGGCAATGGGTCAGATTCCCGGTATTGAACCGGGTATTTTTGGCTTGATTCTTATTCTGGTACTGATCTACGAACCGCTTGGTATCTATGGGCGTTGGCGGAAAGTCCGAGCCTATTTTGAAGAATTTCCACTCTATCGCAAGGCTACCTTCAAACGATACAAAACGTATCTGCGTACGGAGCGCGTGCGATGAGTCTGCTCACCATGGAGAACGCTTCGGTAAGCTTTGGCGGGATCAAGGCTGTTCGAGATGTGTCCTTCAGCGTAGAGCAGGGTGAGGTGTTCTCTATCATNGGGCCAAACGGCGCGGGCAAGACGACGATCTTTAACCTGATNAGCCGGCTTTATGATTGTGAGGAGGGCGGCAGAATCTGCCTGGGTGAGCATGACTTCACCAATACACCTCCGCACCGAATAGCCGAGATTGGNATCGCACGAACCTTTCAGAACACCGAGCTGTTTGATCACGAGACCGTGCTCAAAAACCTGATGATTGGCAGGCATATTCATCGCAAGACCAATCTGCTCGCCGAGATGTTGTTCCTGCCTGGAGTGCGCCGTCAGGAAGTGGCCTTCCGTGAGAAGGTGGAAGAGGTCATTGATCTGCTGGATCTGCAGACCTATCGGAATCAGGTCATTGCCAACCTGCCATACGGTGTACGTAAGATGGTGGAGGTTGCGCGCGCTCTCTGCATTGAGCCGACGCTGCTTCTGCTTGATGAACCTTCGTCTGGCCTGAATCCCGAAGAAACTGAAGACCTTGCATTTCAGATCGAGGACATCAATGAGGAACTCGGCGTGACAATTCTCATGGTTGAACACGATATGAATCTGGTCTCGCGCGCATCGAACCGAGTCATGGCGCTCGCGGACGGTGCCCTTATCGCAATTGGCACGCCGGAGAAAATTCAGAGTCACCCCGAAGTTCTGCGCGCGTACCTTGGGGACTAGGTGACAGGGGGACAGATGGATCCGCTGCTCGAACTGCTGAATATCGAAACCTACTACGGGCCCGTGATGGCTATCCGCGGCGTCTCGCTCAGGGTTGAGTCGGGTCAGGTTGTGGTACTGCTAGGCGCCAATGGCGCAGGCAAGACTACAGTGCTGAAGACCATCAGCGGCGCGATGGATCCGCAGAAGGGTGCTGTCACGTTTGATGGCGAAGACATCACGGGTTTCGATCCCGACAAGGTCGCCCGCGCAGGGATTGCCCACGTACCGGAGGGCCGTGAGGTATTCCCATTCCTCAATGTTGAGGAAAATTTGCGTATGGGCGCCTACTCAAGAAAGGACGACTGGGCTGGCGACCTGGACGTTGTCTTTTCCTACTTCCCCATGCTTAAAGAGTTTGCCAAACGTGAGGCCGGCCTGCTGTCCGGTGGTCAGCAACAGATGTTGGCCATGGGCCGCGCGCTCATGTCGCGACCGCGCCTGATGCTGCTGGACGAGCCGTCACTCGGNCTGTCCCCGCGCCTTGTCGGTGAAATTGGCGAGATTGTNCGGCGGCTNAATGCTGAACAGGGTGTGACCATTCTGCTGGTCGAGCAGAACGCCAAAATGGCCCTCGATGTAGGCAACTATGGGTATGTCATGGAAGTTGGCCGCTTGGTCATGGAAGACACTTGTGAACGCCTCAGTCAGGCGACCGATATCCAGGAGTTCTATCTTGGGATGAAGGACGAGGGCGTGCGTGGGCGCCGGCGTTGGAAGCAGCGCAAAACCTGGCGCTGAGTCCTTGTCCACAGGTGTGTTCAGTCTGTTATCGAGGCGTCTTTCTTGTTCTTGCAGTNGNGTTTCAATTTCAGTTGCGAACCATATGCGTGCATTCCCGTTTCGTATAGGCCACGACCGTCCTAGCTGAGCCATCGATGACTGACCTTGTGATTCACTGGTTTCGGCGGGACTTGCGTTTGTCAGACAACCCCGCTCTTTGCGCGGCTGCCCGGCGTGGGCGTGTGTTGCCGGTCTATGTGTACGAAGATGGAGCGGCCGGGTGCCATGCGCCGGGGGCGGCAAGTCGGTGGTGGTTGCATCACTCGCTGGTAGCTCTGAACCAGAGCCTGGGTGGGACTCTTTGTTTGCTCCGAGGAGATCCTGCCCAGTGTCTGTCGGAACTCATTAGGAAGACAGCTGCCATCGCGGTTACCTGGACGCGTCGTTATGAACCCGATGCTATAGCGCATGACTCCGCAATCAAGCGTTACCTGGCGCGGTTGGGCGTAGAGGTCATTAGCAAGAACGGCACGCTCCTGTGGGAACCGTGGGATGTGCTCAAGTCCGACCAGACTCCATATCGTGTGTTCACGCCGTTTTACAAACGTGCGTCTTTCAGCGCGCCGCAGCCTCGACAGCCCCTACCCGCACCGGAAGCCGAGTTTGTCGGTAAGTCTGATCTGACGATCGACGCGCTTGCTCTTCTGCCAGCGGTCAACTGGTATCAGGGGCTGGCTGAGGCCTGGAAGCCAGGCGAAGAGGGGGCAACAGAACGGCTTTCGCGTTTCCTGGATGCTGGCCTCAGACAATACCGACACGGTCGGGACAGGCCTGCGCAGCTGGTCACCTCGAGACTATCGCCGCACCTGCATTTCGGCGAGATTTCGCCGAACACTGCTTGGTATGCATCGCAGGTTCGCGGTGCCGAGCTGGCGGAGGAGGACAACTCTGAGCGGTTTCGGTCAGAGTTGGGTTGGAGGGAGTTTGCTCACAGCTTACTTTTTCACTATCCGAACATGCCTGACACGAATCTCCGGGATCGTTTTGACGCGTTCCCCTGGACAGTCTCCGGCGAGGAGCTTCGTCGCTGGCAGGCGGGCCGAACCGGGATCCCGCTGGTAGATGCAGGGATGAGGGAACTTTGGCACACCGGATACATGCACAACCGCGTTCGCATGATTGTGGCTTCTTTCCTAGTCAAGAACTTGGGGGTCCACTGGCGCGAGGGTGCTCGGTGGTTCTGGGACACCCTGGTGGATGCTGATCTCGCAAACAACAGCGCCGGCTGGCAATGGGTTGCGGGTTGCGGGATGGACGCTGCGCCGTATTTCAGGGTGTTCAATCCGGTGACGCAGGGCCAGAAGTTTGATCCCGACGGAGCCTACGTCCGTAAATGGGTCCCTGAACTCGCAAACTGCCCGTTGCAATATGTGTTTTGTCCATGGACTGCCCCTTCCAAGGTGCTGGCAGAGGCCGATGTTGTTCTGGGTGCAACATACCCAGCTCCGATCGTAGATTTGAAGGCTTCCCGCCAGGCGGCTCTGGCAGCGTTCAAGGCTCTGCCATGAAGCTGTACGTTACCGAGCACCGATATAGTGAGTTGCGGACTGGCACTTCCACACGGCGCGCGGGTACGCTGAGCCGTTGAGAAGGGTGTTAGGTAGCGCCGTCCCTCTCGTGGTTATTCCACAATCTCGACAACCTCAACGTGTTTTGAGCTGATCTGAGTGACCTCACTCATTCCCATCCCAGCAGGTCGCCAATTACAACGCTGTACACGCGATCATCCAGGGCGTTGATGAGTGCCCCGCGCTGACCGTTATTCGTTGTTCAGGGTCCCAACCAGGTGAAGGGCATTCAGTGGGAACGTCCCAATTGGTAGGCAGCCGCCGCCGCACGCGGCCTTCGGGATCATCGTGATGCACGCTAAAGGTGGTCAAATAGACGTGGGACTAGTCATGGTTTTAGGTGCTCTTTTGGACAATCTTTGGCGTCGTCTGGCTGAAGTCAAGCGTGAAGGTTGTCTACCGCTCTTTGATGCCGGGGTCGCGTTCAGTTCCCGGCTGGCCCCGTCGGCCATAGGGAATGTGCCATCGCGGTCTTCCGACATATTTGTGATTGAGGCCGTCATTTAAGCCTAAGCCGCGGACGCTGCAGGGATGCCTCCGCTTCCCTTGGTAAGCCAACCTCTGTACCGTTCACACCATGATCCGAACCTGGTTGGCTGGCATCCTGGCCTTTTGCGGCGTTTACTGCGCGATTATTTTCGCGCTGCTGATTATTGACTGGCCTACAATTGTCGAACCCAAGTTGCGAACGACCCTCGAGCATCGCCTCGAGGCATCTCTGCGCGACCGTGTTGAGCTGGCTGTGAAGGGTAGTCCGCCGATCGAAAATCCAACCGTTGATCATACATACGAGTTGCGCACTGCCGCTTTTCAGAGCGAGTCAGGGACACTGGACGTTGTGGACATGCTGAACCGGCATCGGCTAGTCCTCAAGGAAGGCACAACACAGGAGCAGGCCAAGGCGATTGGTGAAGCGTACACCGAGCTTGTCTTTCACCATATCCAGGAAGAGCGCCTCGATGTAATCATCCGTGGTCTTGCAGTAATCATAATCCCTATGTCCCTGATTGCGCTCTTTGGCTGGATCTTCCGCGCGCTCTACCTCCGGATTCGAATGGTCCACTGAAGGCGCATGTTTGGCGTTGCCTAAACCCGTTACGTTGCCGGCCAGCCCCGTTCGATTCAGCGGCCGTGGTGGTTGACCACTCTGGGGCCCGCTAGCGCACCGCCGTTCGTGCCCGTAGTAGCTCTACGTATTGCTCAAGCGTCACGCGGCGTTGGGTGCCAGTGGCGAGAAAGATGCGCTTCTTCTGCTCCTTACGGAGTTGTGCCATCTTGAAAGAAATTACTTTAGATGGGGTGGTCATGTGGGTCATACCTCACTGAGTTCGAGTTGAGCAACAGGCGCCACGGCGGTGCCACCAATGCCGCGGATCGTCGCGTGCAGATGGGTTGTGTTGAGTAAGGCTCGGTCGAGTTGGGTCTCCCGGCGCTTCCAAGCCGCCTGGATTGAACGCTTTTCCGTCTCGAGGTCGGAGCGCATGGTCAGAAATCCATCCACCAGGTTTTCGACTAGGAGTCGAAATTCGTTGCCTGATACGTATTTGAAGAGCATTTCATGGCGGTCTGCGCAGGACGCAGCTGCCGCGCGTGATCGCACCAAGAGAAGCAGGCATTCGCGAAGGGCCACTGCAAGGCCCTTGAATTCATCGAAGGAACAAATCCAGATGCCGTCACGTAGCCCCATGCGAGGCATGTTCTTTGGCATGGTTTGCGTGACCAGTACGCCGAAGTCAACTCCGCGGGCCTGCATATCCTGCCGGAACTTGGCGAGCCAGCGTTCCGAAAACGATTTCGTGCGTTTGCTCTCGTAGTAGATTGACCCGACTTTGACACCTTCCGAGTGTACTGTCTGGAGCGTATCTGCCCCACGGGCACCTTTGTTGATGCCTTCGATGGTGTCTTCTGAGAAGGCGCTGGTTAGCCATGACTCAATCATGATTTCCTGCGCTTCTCCCTGGAGTTGCATGGAACCCTGTTGCGCACGGCGTTGTGCGTCTTGAAGTTGAGTGTTGAGCTGGCGGATCACCTCTTCTTTTTCGGTGACAGCAAGTTTTGTGCGCTGTTCTTCTGCCTTGCGGATACGAAGCCGTTCCTCGGTCATCTGCTCGGAGTGACGCTTCTCGAAACGTGCTTCGAGCTTCGCCTCCAGCTCCAGGTGGATGCGTTTCAGCCGCTCGTTTTCGGCCTGGACTTTATGCAGCGAGAAGACCTTGAGGGAGCTGGCCTCCAATTCAGTCCGCATGGCTGTGATCTCGGTCTGGTGGTCTGCTTGGATCTCCTTCTCAAGGGCTTTGCGCATGCTGTTGGTACGATTGATGACGGCTTCATGGATGCGTTCCTCATTGTGTTCGCGTTCTTCTGCGTGTTGCGCTCTAGCCTCTTCGAGATCTGCTTTAGATGTCTGCAGGTCAATGGCTGCAGCGGACAGCTGGGATCGCTCAGCATCAAGCTCCGTGCGCTGCTGGACAAACCGTTGTTCGAGGCGCGAGTGGACCTGCTGCTCGATTTGTTCGTACAGGGCAGAACTGATGTCGATCGACTCGTGACAGTGAGGGCAGTTGAGCGCATGTGCATGCTCCTTTTGCAGTGCCATATCGCCAAGCTCGGCGGCCAGGATACTGGTCTGTTGGAGCCTGGCTCCGCTGATTGGCGTGGTGGCATTCATGCTGCTTGCCTCAGATCATCGATGTGGCCATTCTAGGAGGCACTAGCGGCATGTATACGGTTGAGGAAGTTACATGTCGCTTTTTCAGGCACGTCCCGGGAACGCATTGAAATCACCAGCTTCGAGGAACGAGAGGAGCACTGTGCAACAACCTGAGGTTGACACCACTGAGTCGCCGTCGCGCTGGGAAATTCGCTGGGATCTCCTGCTGCGCTACCGGCTGATCGAGATCATTGCCTTGTGGGAAGGAAGACTTACCACCACTCACCTTTGCGACACCTTCGGCATTGGTCGTCAGCAGGCATCCAAGGACATCAACAACTACATCAGGGAGATTGGCCCGGGCAATATCGTCTACGACAAAAAACTCAAGGGCTATACCCCCACTGATGCCTTCTTGCCACACGTCACCTCAGGGCAGGCCGACGAGTATCTGCATCTACTCAATCGCAACACCGAACTCTCCAACACCTTTGAGTCTCTACGCCTGCAGGTCGCGAACACCGAGGTGCTGGGGGTACCGATCCGCAATGTGCGCCCGGAGATTCTACGCCCGATCGTTACTGCAGCCAGAAGCCAGAGCCGCATCGAAGTGGACTATGTTTCGGTTCACAACCCTGATCGTGAAGGGCGGATCATAGTCCCACACACTATGGTCTATACCGGGCTGCGCTGGCACGTGCGCGCCTGGTGTGAAAAGAACCAAGACTACCGGGATTTTGTTCTTAGTCGTTTTCGCGATGAGGTGGAGGTTTTGGACACTTCGGTCCAGGGTGCGGCTGGGGATGTTGCGTGGAATGCTACCGTGGTGCTGAATCTCATGGCAGATCCAAGGCTGACACCAGAGCAGCGCGAGGTTGTCGAGGAGGACTACGGCATGCAGTCCGGTAGTTTGAAAATAACAACACGGGCCTGTCTCGCACACTATGTTCTGCAGCAGCTTCGCATCGATCCGGTGAGAAGCGGTTCCCTCCCGCCGGAGTCGACGCAAATCGTGCTGACTAATATGGAAGAGGTAAAGCCCTGGTTGTTTTGAATCTCTAGCTGCGCTCGTTGAGGCCAACGCCTGGTGCCCCATAGAGGTAAAATGCATTCACTTCGGAATGCATGAGGGAATCGCATGGCGGGAATCGTGATCATCGGTGCTGGGCAGGCAGCGGGACAGGCTGCGGCAAGCCTGCGGCAGGAAAAGTACGATGGCGATATCACCATCGTGGGTGATGAACCCTTCATTCCGTATCAGCGCCCGCCGCTTTCGAAGCAGTATCTTGCGGGCGAGCACGGGACAGAGAAGGTCTTTCTACGCCCCGAAAGGTTTTACGGCGATAAGGACATCACGCTGAGAGCGAGTACCCGCGCAACCGCGATGGACGCCCGGGCCCACACCGTAACGCTTGAGAACGGCGAGACCCTTGAGTACGAGAAGCTGCTGCTCGCGACCGGTTCGCGGCCGCGCGAAATTCCTGTCCCGGGTGCAGACCTAGACGGCGTTCACTACTTCCGCACCATTGCTGATGTCGACGCTATTCGTGATGGGATGGCCACGGCGAAAAGTGTTGTCATCGTAGGTGGTGGCTACATCGGCCTTGAGGTTGCCTCGGTCTGCATCGAAGCTGGCCTTGCCGTCACTGTGTTGGAGATGGAAGACCGGATCCTGCAGCGGGTGACAACGCCACGTATGAGCGAGTATTACCACAACCTGCACACTGGCCACGGGGTAAACATCCGGACAAATACAGCGGCTAGTGCGTTCATCGGGGAGCTTGGTAAGGTTAAGGGAGTCCAGTGTGGCGATGATGTGATTGTGGCAGACCTGGTGGTTGTGGGGATTGGCATATCGCCGAACGTTGAACTGGCGGAAGCTGCAGGTCTCGACTGCGATAACGGCATCATGGTTGATGGTCACTGCCGGACCTCTGACCCTGATGTCTATGCGGCGGGTGATTGCACCAATCACCCGAACCCGATACTGGATAGGCGCCTGCGCCTTGAATCGGTCCCCAATGCTATGGACCAGGCGCGTGTCGCCGCCGCCAACATGTTGGGCGGTGATCGGGAATACTCTGCGGTACCCTGGTTCTGGTCGGATCAGTACGAGCTGAAGCTGCAGATGGTGGGTTTCTCATCCGATGGGGATGAAGAGGTGGTGCGCGGCGATATAGCAAATGACTCCTTTGCCATCTTCTACCTTAAAGATAAAAAAATAGTCGCGGTGGATACGGTGAACAGCATGCGTGAGTTCATGCTGTGTAAAAAGATGATCGGTTCGGAGGTCGACACGACCAGGCTCGCCGACCCGGAAGTGAATCTTAAGGATTTGACCTGACCATGGCTGCGGTCCATGAGGTCGACACAACCATCAGCCCGCCCCGGGTAGGGATCGATGGCTGCACTACAGTCCCGGGGCTCTTCCGCAAGCGTGTGGCAGACCTGCCCGGGAAAGTCGCGATTCGTGAGAAAGACTTTGGCATCTGGAATGAATACACCTGGGCGGACTATGGTCGCGAGGCGGAGCTAGCCGGACTCGGTCTGGCTGCGCTCGGGCTTCAACGTGGCGATGTGTGTTCAATAGCGTCAGAAATAAACCGCGAATGGATGTTTGCCGATCTCGGCATCATCTGCATGGGCGGTGTCACAAACGGTGTCTATCCGACTGACTCGGCCGAGCAGGTTGAGTATCTAATCAACGACAGCCGCACCCGCTTCTATTTTGCGGAGGACGACGAGCAGCTTGATAAGGTGCTTGAGGTCCGAGGGCGCTGCCCGACGCTTGAGAAGGTTGTGATCTTCGATATGGAGGGTCTGCGCCACCTGGACGACCCAATGTGCATTAGCTTCGAGGAGCTGGCCGTACTGGGTCGAGAATATCAACAGCAGCACCCGCAGGCGTGGGATGCAGGTATTGATGCCGCTGATGCTGAAGATCTGATGGTGTTGACCTATACCTCCGGGACAACCGGGCCGCCGAAGGGTGCGATGATCAGTCAGCGCAACATGATGTTCATGATGATTACGCTGCAGCAGTCCTTCGGTATCAGGGAGACCGACGAGCAACTGGGTTTCCTGCCGCTTGCGCACGTTGCGGGGCGCATGTTCTACACCTTCTCTGTACTTGAGGCGACCTCGGTCGTAAACATCGTCGAGAACCTTGAGACAGCAGTTGCGGACCAGCAGGAAATCGCCCCAACTATCCACTTTGCTGTACCGCGCGTGTGGGAGAAGCAGTTCTCAACTGTTGCGATCAAGCTGAAGGAAGGTACAGCGATTGGCCGCGCCGTGTACGACTTTGCCCTTAAGCTTGGTACTCGTGTTGCCGGTTATCGCAAGCGCGGCGAACGGGTGCCAGTGGTTCTAGGATTTGGCTTTGCAATTGCCGACTACCTGGTCTTCAAGAATGTCCGGATCATGCTGGGCATCGACAAGTGCCGTTGGCTGTCGACCGCGGCTGCGCCGATCGCTCCAGACTTGATCGACTGGTACTGGGCCATGGGCAAACCTATGTATGAGTGTTATGGCCAAACTGAATGTACTGGGATCGCCACCTCCAACTTCAAGAACGACTTCAGGATTGGCAGCGTGGGCAAGGCCTCGGATCACGTAGAGGTCATGCTCTCTGAAGATCAGGAGATTCTTATCAAGAGTCCGGGTGTGATTCAGGGTTACTGGAACAAGCCTGAAAAATCCGGTGAGACGATCCGCCAGGACTGGTTGTATACGGGGGATGTCGGCCGCATCGACGATGATGGCTTTGTCTACATCGTTGATCGGATCAAAGACATCATCATTACGGCGGGCGGCNAGAACATCACACCGAGCGAGATTGAGAACCNGCTCAAGTTCTCACCCTACATATCGGATGCCGTGGTAGTAGGGGACAAACGGGCCTTCCTTACGTGCCTTGTAATGATCGATCAGGAGAACGTCGAGAAGTATGCCCAAGACAACGAGGTTCCGTTTACCAACTACACGAGCCTGTGTCACACTCAGCCTGTCCAGGATCTGATCTGGCAGCAGATCGAGTCAGTCAACACCAAGTTCGCGCGTGTTGAGACGATCAAAAAATTCCGCCTGATTGACCAGCTGCTGGACCCGGAAGACGAAGAGCTGACGCCCACGATGAAGCTCAAGCGCAAAGTCGTCAACGAGAAGTACATCGACCTCATTGAATCCATGTACTGAGACAAATTTGGGACTGTTTGGTCTCCTTGCTGAAAAAGCTGTGTTTCCGATGCCCCGTTTACCCAAACTACAGAAAGACCAACGAAAGTCCCGGGAGTATTCTATGCGAATCGGTTTTTGGCTGGCTGTGGCAATGTTGCTGGCCGGTTGCGGTGGTGAGGCGCCCGAGAGAACAACAGGCGATGATGCTGAAAGTCAGGTCAACCCGACGACGTCCGACCAGGGGGTGACCACTGAGGAGATTGTGCTAGGGACCCACACGGATCTNTCCGGCCCCGTCGCGATTTGGGGTGTAGGGTCGATAAACGGCGCGCGGATGCGTTTTGATGCCGTCAACGCAGCGGGCGGTGTGCATGATAGACAGCTCCNCTTTGTTGTTGAGGACACCCAGTACCAGGTGCCAAGGGCCATTCAGGCTGCTAATAAGCTGATCAACCGGGACAAGATCTTTGCAATGGTGCTGGGGCTGGGCACGCCAACTAACAATGCGGTGGTGGTCCAGCAGATGAAGGCGGGAGTACCCAATGTGTTCCCCCTTACAGGAGCCCGCTCCACAGTTGAGCCTTATCACAAGCTCAAGTTCTCTCAACGCGGTATTTACTACGATGAGATGCGCGCTGCCGTGAAGTACTTCCTTGAGAAGGAAGGCAAGACTCGACCCTGTGTGATCTATCAGGATACCGACTATGGGCAGGAGATTCTTGAGGGTGTCGANGATCAACTGAAGGTCATGGGCCAGGGCGTGGTGGAGACCTCCGCGCACAAGCCGACCGAGAGTGAGTTTACTGCGGCTATCCTACGCCTGCGCAATGCCAAGTGTGATCTTGTGCTGATGGGTACTATCCACCGGGATACAATTCTTGTGCTTGAAACAGTGCGCAAGATGGGCTGGGAAGGTGTTGCCTGGGTTGGAAACAATGCCGCATATGGGCAAGTGATCGCGGAACAGGAGAGTGGTTCTGGAGAGGGCTACTATGCCTTTGTGCACATTGCAGAGATGTACTCCGACAACGAGATGGTGCCTGAGGTCAAGGCATGGTGGGATCAATACACCGAGCGTTATGGCGAGACTCCTGGAATCGCTGCAATGGAAGGTTATCGTGCGGCAGATCTGGTGGTCCTGGCACTAGAGAAGGCGGGACCGGAACTGAGCCGGGAGTCGTTCGTCGCTGCGCTAGAGGGCATTACCGAGTACACCGACATCTTTGGCTACAACCTGGGCTTTGGACCTAACGATCACTCCGGCGTGGCTGAGTCGACCCTGTCTCAGGTTCAGAATGGTCGTTGGGTGACCCTTGCCGAGTCGATCACCTACTGAAGGGGTGAGCCCGTCTGCACTTTCCGCGCGCGAGGTTCTTGCGCGCACCTTCGGGTTCAACGAGTTTCGCCCACCGCAGGAAGCAGTCATCGAGCATGTGGTGGACGGGGGCGATGCCCTTCTTATAATGCCCACCGGTGGTGGTAAATCCCTTTGTTATCAGCTTCCTGCCCTGCTGCGTCCAGGNGTGACTATTGTGATCTCGCCTCTGATTGCGTTGATGGAGGATCAGGTTGCGGCTGCCCGGCAGCTCGGGATCCGCGCTGCACACCTTTCCAGCGCGCTGCACCCGGCGGACCGGCANGACATTATGANCGCCTGTCGTAGCGGTGAACTTGACCTCCTTTACCTTGCACCTGAGCGACTCCAGCTCGAGGGCACTCGCGCTCTGCTCGACAGCATGCCGATAGGGCTGGTAGCCGTTGACGAGGCCCACTGTGTCTCACAGTGGGGGCACAATTTTCGCCCCGACTACTTGGAACTCAGTCTCTTTAAGGAGGCTTGGCCGGAGATACCGCTAGTAGCGCTTACTGCCACTGCGGATGAAACGACGCGCCAGGACATTGTTGGGCGTTTGCTTATTCCAGATGCGGCCATCTTCGTCAAAGGGTTCGACCGACCCAACATTTACTATGANGTGCGGCCCAAACAGAATCCCAAAGCGCAGCTTGAGTCTTTCATGCGTGGTCGCGAGGGTCAGAGTGGGATTGTCTACTGCCTGTCTAGAAAGCGCACTGAACAGTTCGCCGGTCACCTCCGCGCGGCGGGGTTCGACGCGATTGCGTACCACGCGGGTATGGCGCTTGAGGAACGATCGCGCAATCAGGAGCGGTTTCAACGTGACGAAGGGGTTGTCGTAGTGGCGACGATTGCGTTCGGTATGGGGATCGACAAACCCGATGTACGGTTTGTTTTCCATGTAGATATGCCAAAGAGCATCGAAGCTTACTACCAGGAGACTGGCCGGGCTGGTCGTGACGGGGAATCTGCAGATGCCTTGATGCTNTTCGGCCTGCAGGACATAGTCCTGTTGCGCCAAATGCTTGCGGACCAGCAATCGGAGCAGCAGCGCCGGATTGAATCTCACAAGCTTGACTCGATGCTGGCGTTCTGTGAGGCCACCGAGTGCCGGCGGCAGGTTCTGCTCCGCTATTTTGGGGAAGCGAGCCAACCGTGCGGGAACTGCGACGTATGCGTTGCACCTAGAGAACTATTTGACCGCACTGAGGATGTGCAGAAGCTGCTCTCCTCGATCTATCGTACGGGCCAGCGCTTTGGCGCCAACTATATCATCGAGGTATTGCGCGGGGGCTCAGATGAACGTATTACCCGTTTCGGGCACGACCAACTCTCGGTTTTCGGCCTGGGTGCGCAAACGACGGGTGATGCCTGGCGCGCAATCCTGCGCCAGCTCATTGCACGCGGACTGGTGGAGGTTGACATACAGGGCTACGGCGGGCTTCGGCTGACGCCGAGGTGCCGGCCGATTCTGCGAGGAGAAGAGACTATTGCTCTGCCGAAGGACCCTGAGACCCGCAAACGCCAGCATCGCACTGCACCAAGGCTGGACGAGGCGGACCTAATCTACGACGAGGCCAAATTTGAATCTCTGCGCGAACTCCGTATGAAGCTCGCAAAGGATGCAGGCGTGCCGCCCTACGTCATCTTCCATGACCGAACGCTCAAGGAGATGGCCGCGCTGATGCCGCAGGATCTTGATGCTCTGGCCCAGGTGGGTGGGGTAGGTGCTGCCAAGCTGGANCGTTATGGCGCGGCGTTTCTAGCGGTAGTACGTGGTGAAGATCGTCAGGACTGACGTCCCATCGAGATTTAATCGTACCTTCGACACGCGATGGCCCTAGGCACGGACAAGAAACAGAGCCATCAGTAGAGAGAGCACTAGACAAANAGCCTTAAGCGGACAATAAGCTCAGNGTAGTAAAGAGAGCCCGCAACTGGTCGGATTAAGAGTGAGTTACGAACCGCGGCCAACCGTCTCGATCTCTCCCGGGCAAATTAGGCTTGAACCAGCCTTACCAGCATGTTTCCCTCTTCGCGCGTATCGACGTACAGCGTCCGCTCGTCCGCCGACTTGCGCAGCATGGTCGCTCCGCGTGCCTGCAGGCGAGCCTGCTCCGCTTCAAGGTCGTCGACGGCAAAACCAATGTCATTCACGCCGTCGCCTCGTCTCGCAAGCGAATCGGCAAGGACGTTGTCGTCTCCCAAAGCCTCCGCAAATTCAAATGTGAGTGGGCCTACCTTGACGCTGCGACAGCGGATCCCAAGTGAAATGTCTTCGGTGGCATCGCCGAGAGCTTCGAAGCCCATGTCCTCGTAGAAAGCGACGCTGTTATCAACGTTCGTCACGCCGATACCTAACCCGCGAAAACGCCAGGCTGGTACCAACGGATGAGCCTCGTTGTTGGCTTTCCAGGCGCGTTCCCATGCTGTCGGTGGNGGACGNAGCGACAGCATGAGATCGCCGTGTTTACGAGTGTCTAGATAGTTTTCGACGGTGTGCCCGTTGACGCGGGCATCAAAGGTCAGGGGGCAGTTCTTCGTAAGCAGGTCGTCGGTATCCGCATCGATGTTGGGTGAGTTGAAACAGATGTGGTTGATGCCGGGGCCCTTGGCGGCAAGGTATTCATTAATGAACATGCCCGGGCCTGGTTTCATTGCGTACACCTCAAGCTGGCAGTTTCCGATCTGGCACTCACCATCCCGGAAGTTGTGCGCGCCACCGGTCAGATAGGTGTTGGTGATGGGGTCTCCNTCCAGCTTGCGCCAGACCATGAGTGAACCTTCACCGTCTTCGTGTGGCAGGAGCGGTTGCGGCCCAACGCTCACGCCGACGCCCAACTTCTGAAAGTGGCTTAGCACGGCATTGCGGTTCGTGACCATCAGGCCGACGTGATTCACTTCCCAGTCGTCACCCAGGCTCATGCAGGTACTCCTTCAGTTTTGNTTGTTGGGCCATCAGGCCATGTAGCCGCCGTCCACGCATAAAATAGCGCCCGTGACGTAGCTTGCGGCATCTGATGCAAGGAACACAGCTGCATTGGCCATTTCCTCAAAACTGGCTACACGTCCCAGTGGCAGATTGTGCTCGCTTGTTGACCAGGTCACCATTTTATCTTGCTCTGTGGGTTCTGGACGGGGCTTGGGCGGCTGTCGTGGCCGGTCCGGATCTCGCGCCCGGGCGTCTTCGGCTGGGTGTTGTTCCCATTCCATGAGCGAAGGTGCAATTGCGTTGACGCGTATGTTGTGGGGCCCGAGATAGCGGCAATACTGGCGCGTCATCATCGCGATACCAGCCTTCACGATTGCGTAGTTTCCCATCCCCTTATCGGCATGAGCCTTCAACCCGCCACGCGAGGTCAAGTTGATGATGCTGCCGCTCTTTTGTTCGATCATTATCGGCGCAACGGCCTGATGGGTGAGCCAATAACCTTTGAGGTTGACGTTGGTTAGCTGTTCCCAAGCTTGCTCATCCAATTCCATCACGGACTTATGGTGATACATCACAGCTACGTTCATCAGGATGTCGATGCCACCCAGCGTGTCGACTACGTTGGCGACCAGTGCATCCACCTCGGTCTTATTGGAAATGTCGGTCTTGATCGCCATCGATCTGCGTCCCATACCTTCGATTTCATTAGCCACACTATGCAGGCGCCCGTCCTCGATATTGACGTCAGTCACCGCCACGTCCGCTCCCGCCTCGGCGAGCCCCAGGGCGAATCCCTTGCCGACGTTGCGTCGCCCGCCTATGACCAGGGCTTTCTTTCCAGCTAGTGAGAAGTCGGCAAGACTCATGGGGTGCTCCACGCGTTTTGGGCGGAGTCTAATGAACGGGTCATGCGCTGTCTCACCACGCCGCAANAAGCGTGTAATGAAGTCTGCTCGCTTGGCANGATACCTAGCTTCGCTCTGGTTGGAGTGCTGCGCTTGACCTCATCGAGGCCGGAGTAAACGGTGGCGCAAATTACTAGGTAGCATCAAGATTTCGTAATGTTCTGGAGTTAGAAATGAGTGGACCTCTATCGGGAATACGGGTACTCGACCTTTCACGAGTGTTGTCGGGTCCGTTGGCGACAACTTTGTTGGCCGATCAGGGCGCTGAGGTCATCAAGGTTGAGGGGTTTGGTGGTGATGTGGTTCGCGCAATGGGTGGCGGGGGCCTGACCGCCGGGTTTCTTGCCGCAAACCGTGGGAAAAAATCAATCGCAGTGGATCTGCACGGTGAAGCCGGTATTGACGTGATCAAGCGGCTTGCGGCTTCAGTTGACGTCTTCGTGCAGAACTTCCGGCCCGGTGCCGCCGAAGGCCTGGGCGTTGGCGCAGAGACCATCCAGGCCATCAACCCGCGCATTGTTTACTGCTCCATCAGTGGGTTTGGTGAGAAGGGCCCCTATTCACACAAGCGTGTGTATGACCCTGTCATCCAGTCACTCTCGGGTCTCGCGGACCTACAGGCCGCGGATGCAAACGACAGGCCGCGNATGGTACGTACCGTGATTCCGGACAAGACCACGGGTCTGACCGCCGCGCAGGCTATCACTGCAGCTCTGTTGGCGCGAGAGCGCACGGGCGAAGGTCAGCACGTGAAAGTAGCCATGCTGGACGTGATGGTGTCGTACCTCTGGGCAGAGGGCTTGAATGGTCTTTCCAAGGTGGGAGACGAGGCACACGTCAAACGTGGCCAGCGCAGCCGCGACCTGATCTTTGAGACTGCCGATGGTTACATCACCGCCGGAGCTATCTCGAATCGAGAATGGAAGGGTATGTGCGAAGCGCTCGGTCATCCTGAATGGCTTGAGGACGAGCGCTTCAAAACAACGGCCGATCGATTCCGCAATAGTGCAGCTCGCCTCGATATGACGGCCGATGTGCTGAAGACCCGAACAAGCGTTGAGTGGCTCGAGCGTCTTGATGCGTTCGAAGTGCCGAGTGCGCCAGTGCTGAGTCGCCCGGAGGTCATTGAACAGGAGCAGGTCAGAGTCAACGAGCTGATATTCGAGTATGAACATCCGGGTATCGGCCAAGTACGCCAGCCACGTTCTGCCGCTCGGTTTGAGAAGACCCCCACGAACACACCACAGTTTGCACCAGCACTGGGTCAGCACACACGCGAAGTGCTCGCCGCGGGTGGGTTTAGCCTTGATGAGGTGGAACGATTGATAGCGGCCGGTGTACTGGGCGCTGATACACCCGAATAGCTAGGCCGCTACATCCCTTGCGACTCTCTTGCCGCAGTGCCGATCCGATGCGGCCAATCGTGGGGCTTGTACTGGGCGTCCATAATTCCCGGATCGCCTTCGGGTCCTTGTCTTGCCTTGGCTTAAAGTTCGAACACGGCGTTTGACTTGCCTTCCTTTGCGCGTTCCTCGGCGACGATCTGCTGCATCCCGTCCCACTCGTGGTACATGTTGCAGAGTGCAAATTTTGAGCGCTCAAAAGGGTTGTCGCCCACCGGCAGATCGAGATAGCCGCCGTCCCAATCTCGGTCGGGGTGGTCCGAGTGACCCTCGATCACGTTGTTTGGGTGACGCTTTTTATTCACCAGCGTGAAGATCGGGCTGCGGCGTGGNGTGGCGCCATTTTCATTCCGCGTGCCGCAGTGGGGAATGTGATACATCGCGATCGTCGCGTCACCGGGCTGCATGAAGACTGGGGTCGGACGCGGCCAACGTCGCCCATCTGGGGTGGTCTTGCAGGTCTCATCAGTAAATTGCTCGTAGATCGCCGGGGGTAGATGGTTGTAGCCACATCGATTCGGAACGTCGTGATTGAGCCGTGGCCAGCCTGGACCCTCCGGGCCAAACCGTTTCCCTTCGCGGTATTGCCAACGGAAGAATTCCTCCATGGCGTGGTGAGCTCCCTTGAGGACATTGGTCTGGCCGCCTCCTTCCATGGTCTGGTCGCTAAGGCAAACAAAGATGAATGTGGTGAAACCACCCAGTGAGTTTGTCATCTCCGGGTCGTGAAAAAGTGGCGCATAGTTGACACCCGTACTTGCCGCAGTTCGACCAATATCGCCTTTGCGCCCAGTCTTAATGTAGCTGGCGTAGATTTCCTCCGGTGTGCCCTCGACCCGTTCCTGTGGAGTCTGGTACACGGCCTCGCCGTCCATATGCAGGTTCGCGGCGAAGTAGGGTAGGTCTTTTTCCGGGTACCCGAGTGCATCGTAGAGNTTGCTTGGCCTTTGNGCCGGAGGGCGAATGATGTGGCGAGCCGCGGTAGGCGGGTCAAACTCNCCCATTGCGTCCTTTAGGATCGGAGTCAGCGGGGACTTGTTGATCAGGTCCGTGAACTCGGTTGCGTGCATCATCTCGAGCCCNTTTTNGTCCGCGCGATAGCGCGACAACGCTGTCTCGATCAATTCAGCCGAAATGAGGTTCCGGAGGACTACAAAGCCGTCTCGATAGAAGTCACGTTTCTCGTCATCGGTCAGTTTCGTTTTTGCGGTGTTGCTCATGCTGACGGTTCCGTTTCCTTTTCCGNAGTGATNATTGTAATCCAGTCGAATCAGGGCNGAAGTTGTTGATCCACCACGCTGGTGGCTTCTGNATTGGGCAAGGCATGGTTACGAACTGGTNAGAACGCTACAACCCACGCANCCTCGGTGCCGATGAGGTGCGCGCTCAGCNCGGCGTNGACGGTTGTGCCAGCGACCCGGGTGCATGGCGCCTGATTACTTCACCGTAACCTGACGCCGCACCACTGGATTGACCTGAAACGCGGCTGAGTTTTCAGGCGCTGTGCCGTAGCACCATCCCGGCCCGAGTTCCCGTCAACTCACCGTCGCGGACACTGACTTGCCCGTTCACGATTGTTGCGTCAAAACCCTTCGCCTTCTGAATGTACCGTGGTGCGCCACCCGGGAAGTCATGCACTAGTTCGGGCTGCATCTCGGCGACGGCGTCCAATTCAATGACATTGACGTCAGCCCGCATGCCTTCGGAGAGTACGCCGCGGTCTGTCAGACCGACCACGCGGGCCGGACCCGAGGTCATGCGTTCGATCACCTCGGGCAGACTGTAGAAGCCCCGGTCGCGGTGCCAGTAAGACAACATGAAACTCGACCAGCCTGCGTCCATGATCTGTGAGACGTGCGCACCTGCATCGCCCAGGCTCGGGTAGAGGTGTGGGGACTCGAAAAGACGCGCCTGCTCATCGATGTCGCTTGCGAACATGCGAAAGTTGAATAGGCCGCGGCCTTCGGTTTCATCGGCAACCCGCAGGAACGTCTCAACCCAGTGNTCGCCCGCCGACTCTGCCATGTCAATAATGCTTGTGGTGGCCGTGTAATCGGGTGACTCGCCTTCACCCAGCGGGAACGCCTTACTCATCGTAAAGCGTTCAGGCTGCGTCTTGCCCTCATGGATGAGTTCGGCGCGCTTTTGTGGGTCGCGGATAACCTCCAGCCGACCCTCTAGATCGAGACTCGCAAGGTCGTTCCAGGCATCACCCTGCACGGGCAGCATGGATTGCAAACCGAAGACTAATCCTGAGCCGCGCACATGTGCTATTGCAGTGATATCTCGGTCGGTACAGAGAGTGTTTAGGGATTCGGCTGCTCGGGCGCCGGATCCCTGCTGCAATTCCGGCTGTTCGCCCATCTCAAGCCGGTTGTCACCATCGTAAAGTTCGAGTGCGTAGCTGAACAGGACGCGGTTCTCAGCCTGATCGGCAATGGCGCGCATGATGTCGAACTCAGCGCCAACGGCCTGCATCAGCCCGTTCCGGCCACCCACCGAAGCGGCAATCCGCTCTAGCTCGCCAACCTGAGCGAACGTGCCGGGAATCGAGCGCCCATCAGGTGCACGGTGCGGTGCAAACCGGTTCGTGGAGAAACCCCAGGCGCCTTGNTCCATTGAGTTCGCGACAATCTCGGCCATTTGCNCCATTTCTTCTTCAGTCGCGTCGGCTTCAAAGGAGCGATCTCCCATCACGTAGTAGCGGACCGCGGAGTGGCCAACCAGACCGGCCACGTTCACAGCAGTGCCCAGGCGCTCAATGGAGTCGAGATATTCGCCGTACTGTTCCCAGTCCCAGGCTAGCCCGGTGAGGATGGCCTGCTTGGGAATGTCCTCAACGGTTTCCATCATGCCCGCNAGAAACTCACGGTCCTCTGGCTTACAGGGTGCAAAGGTCACGCCGCAGTTGCCAATCAGGGCTGTGGTCACGCCGTGCCAGCTAACGGGCGTCATATCCGGGTCCCAGCCCATCTGAGCATCAAGATGTGTATGGATGTCTATGAAGCCGGGAGTGACAATCTTTCCACGCGCATCGATTTCTTCACGGCCATCTTCTTCGACAGTGCCAATGGCCGTTATGCAGCCATCGTCGATGGCGACGTCCGCTTTGCGAACCTCACCGCCTGTGCCGTCTACCAGGGTACCGCCTCGAATCACGATGTCGTGGGTCATCGGTTGCTCCACAAAAAAAGGGGAGTTGCATCTTAACCGCTTCGAAAACGCAAAGTGAAATATCGGAAGGGTGCCGAAGTCTGGCTTCGGCCGCGAACAGCACGGGATCGGCGCTTTTCAGTCCAAAGATTTCACGGTTCTAAGGCTGACTTCGATTGGGTAGATGCTGGATACGAGCCCAGGAGAGTAATTGCTGGGTTGCAGCGGCGAGACGAACACCGCTGGAACAAGTGAGTATTCGTTCACCGTTATGACGTCAATGGGTTCCATGCAAAGGAGTGCACTAGATATCGCGTTGCTCACAAATTGACCTTCCCAAACTGACGAGCGGCTAACCCTGACGAAAGTCGAAGGTGGTTGGCCGATAGCAGTATGCTCGCCTCCTTCAGCTCGTAATCGCCCGGGAAGAGACACGAAATGGACTGGATACCTACCGCCTGTAACCTTTGCTATGCCAACTGTGGTGTGTTGGTGCGTCTGGATGAGAGCCATCGAATCATAGAAAAAGTAAAAGGGGATCGNGCCCATCCGATGTCGAAAGGTTACACCTGCAACAAGGCTGCCCAGATCAACTATTACCAGAACGGCCGTGACCGGCTCACGAGTCCGCTGCGGCGCAGGCCCGATGGTACCTTTGAGGCGATTGACTGGGAGACCGCAATTGCCGAGGTGGCCGGCGGTCTGACCCGGATTCGTGACACTTACGGGGGTGACAAGCTTTTCTATTACGGCGGTGGAAGCCAGGGCAACCACCTGGGTGGCTCGTACGCGTCGTCGATGGGTCCGGCACTCGAGGCTACCTATTCCTCGAATGCACTTGCACAGGAAAAGAGTGGGCTAGCGTGGATGAATGGGCGGATGCTTGGTGGGAGCTGGCACGGTGATTTCGACGAGTGCGATGTTGCCATCATCATTGGCAAGAACCCTTGGCAGTCGAATGGCATGCAACGTGCACGAATCCGCATGCGTGATCTTGGCCGTGACCCCGAGCGCACACTCATTGTTTTAGATCCGAAACGGACTGAGACCGCAGAACTTGCTGACATTCATCTTGCGGTTAGGCCGGGTCGGGACGTCTGGTGTATCAGCGCCATACTCGGTCGCCTCGTGCAGACGGGCCGACATAACGTTGGCTGGCTTGCGGATCATGCGACGGGTACCGAGCGCATTCTTGAGCAGCTTGCCACTGTGCCTGTGAGTGAATATGCGGCTTTTGCCGGAATCTCGATGGAACAGATTGAGGCCATAGTGACGGCCATCGCCGGTACCACGCGTATAGCGGTCGCCGAGGATCTTGGCGTTGAAATGGGCCCGAACTCAACCCTCTGCACCTACCTGAATATGCTGCTCTTTCTGCTCACGGGGTCGTTCGCGGCCTCCGGAGGAACTCATCTGATCACGGGGATCACGGGCGGCTACATGGCAGATGGTGAGCAGAATCCCGAGGTGAATGGCTACGAAACGGATTGGCAAAAAACGCCAGTTACCGCTGCGCGCATGGTGCAGGGCATGATGCCCTGCAACTCGATCCCCGAGGAGATTCTGACTGATCATCCTGATCGCTTTCGCGCGGCCATTGTNGAAAGTGCGAATCCCGTGCATTCATTGGCAGACACCGAACAGTTCCGCGCAGCATTCGACGCCCTGGAGTTCGTGGTCGTGATTGATGTTGCGCTGACCGAGACGGCGCAGCTTGCCGACTATGTGCTTCCGGCCTCATCGACATATGAAAAGTGTGAAGGCACCTTCTACCCGCAGGAGTTCCCGCGGAATTTCTTTCATCTACGGCCACGCCTGATTGANCCGCTCCCTGGGACGCTACCAGAGGGTGAAATCTACGCCCGCCTGATCGAGGCGATGGCGCTCTTTGAACCGGGCGAACTTGAGCCGCTCCGAGCGGCTGCCGAGCGCGGGCTGCATGACTTTGCCAAGGCCATGACCATGGTCTGGGAGCAGGCGAAGGTCCAGGCCCACCTGCCGTATGTGCTGTATCGAACATTGGGCGAAGTGCTGCCCGTAGATCGAAAAGAAGCAGCATCGCTCTGGCCCCATTGTCTGGGGCTGGCTACGCGCCTGCCTGACCACGTACGCGCTGCAGGTTATGAAGGTAGTGATGGCGTTGCGCTTGGGATCGCGTTGTTTGAGGGCATTCTTGCCGGTGAGTCCGGCGTCATCATCCTTGAAGGCGAGGTTGGCGATGGAACCCAGTGGCGGCGCCCGGACGGCAAGGTCAACCTGCTGGTTGGGGAGATGAGTGATGAACTGGATCGGCTCTGCGAATATGCGATGCCTGAACGGCCGGACGCCTTCCCTCTACTTCTGTGTGCCGGCGAACGTGGTAGCTGGACTGCAAACACGATCATCCGTGATCCCGCATGGCGTAAGAGCAACAATCCAACATCACTGTTGATCAGCCCCCTCGATGGTGAGTCGCTCGGGCTCGCTGATGCAGGCGCGGCGCGATTGGTCACTAAACGCAAGGAGGTGCTCGTGACTGTCGAGTTTGACAGACGCATGCCGGAGGGGCTGGTGTCGCTCCCTAACGGTCTCGGAACCGAGTATCCAACGGCAGAAGGAACTAACGAACGGGCGGGGGTGCACCTGAACGAGCTTACCGATCTGGCCGATCGCGATCCCCACGTTGGTACTCCTTGGCACAAACACGTGCGGGCGCGGCTTGAACCTTTGTGCTAAGACACTNTTGGCGAGGCGGTCTGAGTTCGATGGCGCTGAAATGCGCGGCAACCTGCGTCAATGGCTCTAAGGAGGAGCACCTCGTGTCTTTCAGGCGGTGGGCGAATTGTCCGTCTCGTGTGCGCGCTTGTGGCGTGCCGGATACAGCTTCGGGTCCGGACCGTTGGTGGTCCAGCCCATTGGGTCATCAACACCCATCATCCTGCGGAAGCGCGGGCTGCGCCTTGCCAGCATCTCTGCAGGAATTATTTCGCGACCGAATTTGTGCTGGGTCTTGAGTGCATAGTTGCAATGCAGGGTAGTGACGTTTAGGCGCAGGCCATCGGTGAGCTTCGGATACGCGCCGTGCCACGTGTTGCCATGCCAGACGATGAGCGATCCGCGTGGTGCTTCAATGGGTACTGCCTTGTCGATGCCTTCACCAGGCCTGGGGTTACGACCAAGTCGATGGCTGCCGGGCACCATTGCGATGCAGCCGTGTTCCTTTGTGTAATCAGTCAAGCAAAGTGCGGCGTTACAGACCATATCATGAGAGAAGGGCAGGACACCCTCGGGTGATGCTGGACCGTCGGTATGTAGTCCGAGGGACAACGTGTCGCCGGTATCCGGCGTTTTCCACTTCACAAATGAATCGATGTTGGAGAACCGCCCGGCGCCACGCATGACGTAATCCATGATCGCGCCAAACACGGGATTTTCGAACCATTCTTCGAATACCTCATCTTCGAACAGTAGGTAGAANAGTAGGTATTGAGCACGGTCCTTGGCGTCACCAAAGATCGTCTGNCTGTAGTTTCCCGCATCGCCGTTTTTGTCGAGATGATGCTCAACGCCGGTGCGTTCGTGCGCCACGCGCAGCACTGCTCGCGTGATTCGGTCGAGAAATTCAGGGGGCGCTACAACTTCCGGTGGCACTACGGTATAGCCGTAATTGTCGAGTCGGGAAACATAGTGTTCCAGCTCTAGAGTCTCAATAGGTGCGTAGTACGCGTCAAGTTCCGTTGGGTCAACTTTCTGCGTTTTGGTCCCAGTTTTCTCGAGCTCCCGGGTGTCGGTGTCGGACATGGTTTGGACTCCGTCAGATGCTGTTCAGGAAGGCAACGGTCTTGAAGGTCAGGGCTTCCTCGCGGGTACCTCAATGCCGAACTCCGCGAGCACCTCTGCATTGTGCTGACCGAGCGTAGGGGGTGCCTGATGCAGGTTGGTCGGGGTTTCGGAAAACTTGATGGGGTTGGCAGCAAGGGTGATTTCGGGGTTGTCCCCCGGCACTGCACACTTCTCGAGCATGCGCCGTGCGACTACGTGCGGGTCCTCGTAGATGTCTGCCATGTTCTGCACGGGTCCGGCGGGGATGGTGCCGTTCAGTTTCCGCATCACCTCGGCGCGGGTGAGTTGTGTCGTCCAGGCACAGATCTGCTCCTCAACCCAATCGACGTTCTTGAGCCGGGCGGGGTTTGTAGCGCTACGTTGGTCCTCCATGAGGTCTGGGCGCTCCATTGCTGCACATAGGAGGTCCCAGTGGTGCGGCTGTACCGCTGCAATTGCGACGCGCCCGTCTTTGGTTGGAAAGAGGTCAAAAGGGTACAGGGTCATTGCCCGCTGTAGGCCTGCTGGGTTCGGTTTGCCCGTAAATCCGTACTGCGCGACGGCACTTTTCTGAAACGCCAGCATGGCGTCGTACATCGAGACGTCGAGGAACTGGCCTTTGCCGGAGCGTTGGGCGTGATGGATGGCGGAGACAACCCCCAGCGCCATCAGGGTTCCAGGGAATATGTCTGCAAATGCCGGCGTTACAAGGTTGTCGTTGGCGTGCACCAGACCTCCGAAACTCTGCGCTGCCGCGTCCAGGCACGGCCAATCGGCATAGGGGCTCTCACCTGTGCGAGGGTCCCCAAAACCACGCACGCACGCATAGATGATTTTTGGGTTGCGCGCTTTGATGGCTTCGTAGCCGAGGCCCAGGCTGTCCATCACTCCTGCGCGCATGTTCTCTACGAGCGCATCAGCCTGATCGCAAAGTTGGAGGAACACGTCTTTATCCGCGTCATCTTTCAGGTCCAGGCAAACACTGCGCTTGTTGCGGTTGACCGAGGCGAAGGGTGCGCCGAAGTCGGTACCAGCTTCGCGATCTTCATAAGGCGAGGCGTGATCGGGCAGGAAAGGTGGGATATTGCGGTATCCATCGCCCCTGGGCGGTTCTACCTTGATGACTCTTGCCCCCAGATCAGCNAGCAGACTGGCACCAAACGGTCCAGCAAGCGCCATCGTGCAATCGATGACTGTCAGATCTTCGAGGGGTCCGCGGCGCGGGTTGTCGATCATCTTCCTCTTCCTTGTTTGGGAGAGGCGAAGTTGACGACGACTCGGTNGCCGGGGTCAAGGGAGTNACCGAACACTGCGCCTGATAACGTAAATGGTGTATTTGTTTCCGCGATGATCCACATTTTCAGGTCTGAGTTAACACTCCGTCGAAGCGGTCCAGGTTACCGAAAGTAAATCCTTTAAACCCGACCGCAATCCCGCTCTGACTGAAACGNCACATANCGGTTACGGTTGAACCGCCGGTGGAATGGGTGAGGCTGCCGNTGTCAGGAATCGCGGCTGATACTCTTGTGCCATACCTGCCGTTTAACGNTGCTGCAGCCTCCACGCTGAAGTTGATCGTGTTGGGGAAGTACGGCACTTTCATTACGGTGCTATGTGACTNCAAAAGCAGGGCAGCGGCANGCAGAGCCAGACAGGTTCTCGTCAGGTATGTCGTCGCGATACGCTCACTTCGTGCGTGAGTTTTGTGGATCAAAATTTNTTGTNAAAGGTGCCGTTCGCATGAATTAACGCAATGGTTTAACGATATACCGACACTCAAATAAGTATGATTTTGTGAAGAAATTTTACCTGCCTGAAAAGGGCCTCAGCGGGTCATCCNTTGGGGCGCTTAAACCACAGCGCCACGCGCTTGGTGCGCGTACCTCCCAGCGCCGTTTCGGCGTTGGCGGCGTCCTGCAGTTTGTTGACGTGCAGCAATTCCCAGCCCTGATTGCCCAATTCATTCAGGTAGTCGACTGAGAANGTGTCAGCACCGTCGCCGTCGTTGTCTACAACGTGCACTTTGTACTCCCATTTCTGCATGGCGTTGGCTCGTTAGCATTGACCAGTGAGCATACACTCCTTGGATTTGTAGGGGTTGATTGTGTACAAGAGCGCTCAGTGGGAGCGGGGATGATCAGCATGTAACCGCTTTTTTCCTATCAGTTTGCGTGTCTGATTGGACATTGGGCGAGAGCGACTCCGCAAGGCTCGAGTTCGCCAGCAAGCATCTGTATCAGCGGATTCGCCTACGCTGCGTCTTGCCAGTCAAATACCCGCCGTGGTCCGTGGCGTGCACCCCGCCTAATNCGATGAATCCTCNCCGGGAAGTGNGCCGCCTTGGTACTATCGCGCCCAATCGCAAAACAAATCCTACCGAGGAATCCATGGCTCAGAACACACAGGTTCTCATTCAATCCCTGCCGGAAGACCAACTGACTGTCGACAACTATTCATTGGAGAATGCAGCGATGCCTGTCGCGGGCGATGGCGAGGTGCTGTGTCAGACGCTTGCGCTCACCGTTGGTGCCGGTCAGCGCGCTGGGCTGCAGGGCAGCGCATCGTATGCGGGAGCACCCAAAAGCGGTGTGCTCATGAACGGTAGCGCGGTTTCGCGAGTGATTGAGTCAAATGCTGCCGGCTTGGGCGTAGGAGATGTCGTGACATGCCCGGCAGGTTGGCAGGCCTACTCCGCCCATGGGGGCTCCGAAGTCAATCTTGTCCCCGCAGGCGGCGACCCTGCACATAACCTCGGAGTGTTAGGGACGAACGGTTTAACAGCCTATTTTGGTCTGCTCGATCTTGGTCAGCCCAAAGAAGGTGACACTGTGTTGGTATCAGCCGCAGCAGGCTCAGTCGGCCATATTGTGGGGCAAATTGCCAAACTGAAGGGCTGTCGCGTCGTTGGCACAGCNGGGACCGATGAAAAATGCCACGCGCTGATCGACAAACTTGGGTTCGATGCAGCGGTGAACTACAAAGATCCGGACTTCCGTGGTGCATTCAAAGACGCCTGTGGTGGTGGTATCGACATCTACTTTGACAACACCGGTGGGGATATTTTGGGTGCTGCCCTGCGCCGCATGAAAACCCATGGGCGCATCGTCTGCTGTGGGGTTGTGTCCCAATACGATACTAGCACTCCCGCGCCTGGCCCACGTGGGATTCCGGGGCTGCTGGTGAACAATCGGGTTCGTATGGAAGGGTTTCTTGTGTTTGACTACACCGATCAGTACGACGACGCGCGCACGACGTTGCGGGGCTGGATCGAGTCCGGTGAGCTTGTGCCATTGCAAGACGAGTTCGAGGGGCTCGAGAGTGCGCCCGCGGCGTTTGTCGACATGCTTGCTGGCGGCAACCTTGGAACCCGAATTATCCGCGTCTCANAGTGAGTGCTGTCTTACGGGGAATGTAAGCTCGAGCGTACATCCCTCATTTTGTTTAATGAATCAGGTAAGTTTATGGCAACGCCGGTGACCGCCTGCCTACCATAGNATGCGCTTCATCCGCGGTCTGTTGTTCTTGATTTTGCGACATTTATGTTCAACACCCTCACTGGTCATTGAGTTGAAACAATGCAGTCGTGCCTAGTTTCAACTCTGTTTTTTTCCTTTGTCGATACTGATCGCGAGCGTACCGGTGTGCATGCGGGCGGCGAATTCGAGTGCANCGATGCCGAGTCCACGTGACCTTCTTTGGTATCCCGTCAAAGTGCCCCTGAAACAACACTCCTTAGACCTTCGTTGAGGAGCAGCGTACACAGGGGAGGGCGGNTCCTGGAAATTCAGCAGGAACTGACTTACGTGAACACTTCGATCTGGAATTACCAAAAGGTCCTGAACACGGCACTGGTCCAGCTGGAGGCCGAACCCTGATCAGATTGACCTTGAAGACAAATGCCGCAATTTGNGGGCGTTATCGGGAGTTCATTGGTGAGCAGTTGCAGCGCATCGATGAACTATGCAGGGAACGCGAGGAGTTGGCTGTATCGGCTACTCCAACCAAGGTCGATTCCTGAAGCGGTACGGTTGGCAGACCCGCTCCAGGCTACTGTGATGGTCTGAAACTTTCTGCGTCAGCCCCGACGCCGCTGCGCGATGTAACGATCATCGTCCGTGGCAAGGTCATAAACGTTTTCGCCGCTCTGTACGAAAGGTACAGCCATGCCCCACAAGTCGCCGTTGCTTCTTACTATTGGCTCTAGGCTGTATTGAGCAAGGTATGCACGCCGCGCACTACCCGTAGTATTAGCCGTACTGCGGTGCAGTGATGTCGATGAAAAAGCCGCAATGCTTCCTGCTTTTACTGTGATCTGCTCGCCGGTTTCGTCACCTATGTATCCCACCAGGTCGTTTGTGCCCTCTTCGACAAAGTGGTTGAGCACGTTGTTGCGTGTGCCCGCGGTTTCGTGCGGCAACACGTAAATCGTGCCATTGGCCTCGCTCATGTCGTCGAGCGCACACCAGCAAGTCAGGTACGGGAGGTGCGGGTTGCCCGGATCCCTGAAGTTCACATAGCCGGAGTCCTGGTGCCAGGCAAACTTCATCCCCTGCTCGGGGCCTTTGACAACCCACTGCTCGTTGAATAGGTAAACCGTATCACCCAAGAGGCCGCGAGTGAGTTTTTCCATTACCGCCCCGTAGAGGAAGCCGGGCAGGCGTCGGCTTTTCCGGTAGCGATTGCTGATGAAGTAACGCTTGCCGCGGTGGGTAATCCCAGACGTCTCTTTGCCCCGAGCGTCCATGGAAGCGTCCATATAGCCGAGGAAATAGGCGCACTCCTCTCGCAGCATCGTTANCATTGTTGCATCGATGACGTCTTTAAAAACTGTGAAGCCGCGCCCGTTGAACTCATCGATGTGCCGTTGAGTGACTTCCACCGCGCTCATCCTGTCCGTGTTTGGCCCGATAATACCCCGTCGCGGCCTTGCATCAATGTGCGCACTGGTTTCTGATCGGGGCAGCAGGAGGTGACACATGAAATACAAGAATCTCAAGGTCAACCGGGATGGCGCCATCGCCATCGTGACCTTCAACCGCCCCGATAAGGCGAACGCACTTAACTATGAACATCTATCCGAGATAGAAGATGTGGCCCTGTCGTTCCGCGACGATGCCGACACCCGGGTTGTGATCTTCGCCGGTGCCGGCAAACACTTCTCATCCGGTGCTGATCTGACCGATCCGGGGAGAGCCTATGCTGGGCCGCTCGTATTGCGCCGGCGCCGCTCGCGGATCGGCGAACGCGCGATCAGTGCGCTTTACGATATGGATCAGATCACTATAGCTGCCTGGAACGGTGCTGCGATGGGGGGTGGTGCGTGTGTCACGACCGCGCTGGATTTCAGGATTGGAGCTGATAACTGTTTCATGCAGTATCCGGAGATTGACATCGGGGTGAACCTGATGTGGAAAAGCCTACCGCTGCTGACACACCTGGCGGGTCCGGCGCGCGCGAAGCAATTGGTAGCCGGTGGCGTGCGCACCNATGCACAGACGCTGCTCGACTGGGGGATTCTTGATCAGCTCGTGCCGTTGGCAGAGTTGCTGCCTGCAGCAATCGAGCTGGCGGAGTTTTATGCAGCTAAGCCGCCGATAGCCGCACAGATGATTAAGAAGAGCGTCAATGCCATTGTGTCTATGTCAGACCAGAGCATCATGCATATGGACGTTGATCAGAACATCCTGTCCGCCATGACTGAAGACAGGGGCATTGCGATTCAGTCGTACCTCGATAAGACTGAGCCCACNTTCTCTGGCAACTGAACTTGGCGCGGAACGGACTNTGGCTTGGTCTTTGTATTGGATTTCCTGGGGCGGCAACACGCTGTTCATTTCTTGCGGTTGATGCAGTGCGCCGTATGTCGGTCCGAGTGAAGCCGTCGCAGACGAGGCTTTCGGTGCAGTAGGCTGGAGNAGTACCTTACCGGGGTGCGGCCTGCCGCGGATGGTCCATGTACAGTCTGCGCAATGGACGGGCGTGGGCAAAAAGGTGTAGCGCTGGAATTTAAGGATCGCCCCAGCGCGGCACGTATAGGTGCGACTCCCTGGCTCTCGCAGGTAAAAGGCTGACGAAGTCATGCCGTCAGCCTGTGCTCAAACGGATTACCGGATAGCTACCGGGTTTATGATCATCTGCACTGCGCCCTGAATCTTCGCTTGGCCGAGCACAAACAGGAATTCATAGGTGCCGTCCCTTACGAGGGGGCCGGTGTTCATGGTTTCCAGAATGTAGATTCCGTTTTCCTTCAGGAGGATCACATGGCCAGCGAACGGGTGATCTGCGCGTTGGGGAGGTACGGGGTCCAGGCCCCAGGTGTCCGCCCCCACGGCGAGTACCTGTTGTTTCGCAAGCCAGCGGGCAACCTCTTCAGATTGTCCCGGCTCGCCGGCAACCCACTCACCCGGAGCGCTCTCAAGCTTGGCGTCGGTCCAACCGGTATGGAACAGGACCACGTCGCCCTCGCGGATCGGAGTCTTTTGTTTGAGCGCAACGTCCTTGACGTCATCCACCGTGAAGTACTGGCCGGCGGGCATATGGTCAACGCCATAGTGAGCGGCCATGTCTAGAACAATGCCGCGAGCCACCATCGGCGGAATCCCCTGAATACCGAGCTTTGTCAGGCCTTTGATGTCAGCAAAGTCCTTGATGTTGTTGCAGTTGTAGTAGATGCCTTTCTCGTCACCTATGTGGCCGAGCCCGTCGATTTGCGAACCAATCCCGAGCCAAGTCTGCACCAGGTCATCGTTGTAGGACGCATTTGGGAAGGCAAGGCGACCGTACTGCTGCCCCGGTTGTACCACCTGGATCGAAAGAGAGCGTGGCGCGAAGGCAGGTGTGGTCGAGTCGATAGTGATGCCCAGGCTGTAGCTCTTCCCCTCCTTCACGAGGTTCGCTGCTTTCAGGATCGACTTGGGTGTGATCAGGTTGGCGCTTCCGATTTCATCGTCTGCGCCCCAGTGGGATGGTTTGCACTCGTCTGCCGATACTGTAAGCGGGAGCACGAGCAGGCTGGCCAACAAGAGAGTTCGCATGGGTTAGTCCTTTTTTGTTGTATGTGTCCGGCTAGAACAACCAGCCCGGCTAGGGCATCGAACCACATGGGCAGGGTGGTGTCGATCACAGCGATGCGACGACTAGTTGACGGGGCAGGGGGGCGAGCGGTAACAATCCAACCCCGTAACCAACCAGGATAATTTGATGGATGCACTCACCGAGGGCTACGGCTTGATCGAAGGCCCAGTATGGGATCCTGCGAGGGGGTTGCTGTTCAGCGACATCATGGGCGGGGGTGTTTATTGCCTGGATCGGGATGGCAATGTCGCTGTTGTCTTTGAACACCGGCGCGGCATTGGCGGTATGTGCCTGCATGAGGCTGACGGTGTTGTGGTATCCGGGCGGAACATTTCATTCAAGGCCAATGGCGGCGGTCCGACCCGGATGCTGCTCGATCGTGATGAAGCAAATGATTTGGTGGGCTTCAATGACATCACTGCGGACGCCGATGGGCGCATCTATGCGGGCTCGCTGGGCAACAGCCCAGTGTTTGAGGACGGGCGCATCGCAACGGCCGGGAAGCTCTTTCTGATCGATCTCGATGGATCGATCCGCGTGGTCGCGGAAGATGTGATGCTGACGAACGGCCTGGCCTTCTCACCGGATAACCGCATTCTGTATCACTCTGACTCTACGCGGCGCACCATCTTCTGCTACGACGTCGAAGAAGGCGGTTCACTGGGCACCAAAAGATCCTTTGCGGAGACTCGGGCTGGCGCCCCGGACGGCCTGGTGGTTGCCGAGGACGGCTCGATCTGGGTAGCGTTGGCTGGTGGCAGTGGAGTAGGTGTATACAACGCTGATGGCACTCACAGAGAGCACATCCAGATTCCCCTGCCCATGTGCACAAGTGTTTGCTTCGGTGGTGATGACCTTCGGGACCTTTATATCGTTACCGGTTCGGAAGGTGTCGAGGGTGACAATCGCGGTTCGGTTTACTGTGTTCGCACAGAAGTTGCTGGGCTGCCGGTCGGCGTAGCTAAAGTAGCTTTACCAGCATGAATGAGTCCGACTCCATTACTCGAAACCGGGAAGGCTGGGGCCGCGAAGCACCGGAATACGTTGCCGCGGGGGAGGTCGCATGGGCGAATGAACCGTATTGGGGCATCTGGCAATTGCCTGAAGCACAGCTACGGCTGTTGCCGGAGGACATGACCGGGCTTGATGCGCTTGAGGTCGGCTGCGGTACGGGCTATGTCAGTGCCTGGCTTGAGCGACGTGGGGCGAGTGCCGTCGGCATTGATCCAACGCCTGAGCAACTTGCGACCGCCNGCAGGCTTCGCGATGAGCACGGTGCTTCGGTCAAGTTTGTCGAAGGTAGCGGTGAGCACCTGCCGTTCGCTGATGACTCGTTTGACTTTGCTATTTCGGAATATGGTGCAGTCCTCTGGGCAGATCCGTATGAGTGGATCCCTGAGTGCGCGCGTGTTCTTAGGTCCGGTGCGCAGCTTGTCGCACTCACCAACTCACCGCTCGTGGTGATGTGTTCNCAGGAGTACGAAAATAGCGCGCCCATTTCCGCGGACCTCAAGCGGCCTTACTTTGGCATGGGGCGCACTACCTGGCCGGACGATGACAGGGTGGAGTTTCACCTGACCCACAGCGAGTGGATCAGCCTTTTCGTGGCGAATCGTTTTCGTGTTGAGCGCCTACTTGAGCTGCAGGCGCCTGCGGGCGCCGAGACATGCTTTGCCTTTGTTGACGCAGGGTGGGCCAGTCAGTGGCCGGCTGAAGAAGCCTGGGTGGTTCGGCTCGGCTGACGAAGGAGGACGATCCGATAACGTGCCTGTTGCCCGATCGCTCGTTAAACTCTCTGTCCAGACACTGTCGGCTATATCTGAGGATGACATGATCAATCTGCCAACTGGTTGGAACGTAACCCGCCTTGCGGGCGCACTGGGCGCCGAGGTGCGGGGCCNGGAAATCAGTTCGACGACGGACGCTGATATTGCCGCCATCAAGGCGCTGTTGAATGAGCATATGGTGCTGTTTTTCCCGGAACAGTCGCCAAGCGTGGATGCGCACGTGGACTTTGGGCGCAACTTTGGTGAACTCGAAGGGCACCCCAATCTGAAGAACGTATTTCTGGATCATCCAGAAATTTTCGAGCTTGCGGCTGAGCAGGGCGGCGTTGCGGATGAATGGCATACCGATATTACATTTCAGGACCGGCCCGCGCTGATGTCGATTTTGCATATGGTTGAGTGCCCGGAAGTGGGTGGCGACACCATGTGGAGCAGCCTGTACGCCGCTTACGAAGGGTTGTCCGAACCCATGCGCGAGATGTGTGATGGCCTAACGGCGTTGCATGATGCGTTGCCCCACAACCACCCTGAGCAGATGGCGGTGCATCCAGTGGTCCGCATCCACCCAGAAACCGGGCGCCGCGCCCTCTACGTCAACGAGCACTTCACCCGCCGTCTCGTGGAGATGAACGCGACGGAAAGCGATGTGATGCTGCGCTACCTCACCAATTGGGTGCAGAACCCGCGTTTTACCGTGCGCTACCGTTGGCAGGCCGGCACGGTGGCGATGTGGGATAACCGCTGTACCCAGCATTTCGTGTTGAACGATTTCGACGGTCAACGCGTGATACAGCGCGTCACGGTGATGGGCGATCAGGTTGAGGGGGTGAACGCTCCGCGCTGGGAGCCTTGGGTTCGCCCTGGGCGCCGTTCGGCTACTAGCCGCCATGACCGACAACTCTTCAGTTGGCTGAAGCAGAATCAGCCAGATGCCCTCAGNAAGCACAAGTCTGTATTCGAAGGTGAGCTCTGAAGGATGCGCTACCGCGGTTACCGGCCCGCGGTACTCTTCTCGCGTCGGTGGTCCCGATGCTTAGTTTCGGTGCCGAACGGGGCGAGAACACACCATGGGGTATTACTTTCGCAATAGTGTCCGCGCGCTTGTGGCCAGTGTCGCGCTGATAGCGACAGGCTCAGCCACAGCTAAGCAGCTGAGTGCAGTTGAACTGCAAGAAGTGCTGGAGCCTCTGCGTGCGGACTGGGAAATGCCTGGGCTGAGAGCGGCTGTTCGCTATCCTGGTGGGCGGATTGTCCGTGCCGCTGTGGGTCTTGCCGATATCGAGCGTGAGATCGCNTTAGATGACGATGTGCCGATGCCAGGCGGCAGCGTTGGCAAAACGTTTGTTGCCGGTGTTGCGCTGTCGCTCATTGAAGAGGGCGTGCTGACGCTCGACGACCCGATCTCCAAGTGGGTCGGTGATACCGAGTGGTTTGCGCGCTTGCCCAATCGGGACACGATGCAGGTAAAACATCTGCTTTCTCATACCTCTGGCATGGGCGACTACCCAGGTAAGGTCCGGTTTTTGGCCAGCATGGTGTGGCGGGTGCTGCATCACGGCAGTGCTTACTTCACGCCAGAAGAGCTGATCNTTATGGGTGCGAGAAAAAGTGCACCCTACGCGCCTGGCGAGGGTTACGAATACTCAGATTCAGGCTACCTTGTGCTCGGGCGTGTGATTGAGGCGGCTACTGGCCACGAGTATTTCGACTTGCTGTCAGACCGCATTCTTGTGCCCCTGAAGTTAGAGGGTGTGGTTCTGCAGGACCAGGCGATCCTGCCAGGGGTACCGCCCGGGTATCAAAGGGGTGTCAGCACACAGCGAGAAGACGGCAGCACTAAGCTCGATCCATCAAGTGAATGGACGGGCGGCGGTATCGCGCTCAACCCCACACACCTCGTCATATATTTTTCTGCGCTCGCAAACGGCAGGGTTATTTCAGCCGATTCGTTCAACGCCATGCTCGCGGCAGGTTTCCGAGGACAGGAGGCAAACGAATGGCGCTACGGGTATGGTGTCTTCGTATGGGATGGGGGTGAGTCTTTTGGCCATGAGGGGACGTGGGCGGGCTACCGGACTATCGTTGTGCAATATCTCNAGTCAGGNATCACNGTGGCCGNGCAAACCAATCGGGACGGACCGATTCCGATGTGGGCGGTAGTGAATAAGATCAAANNGCTGCTACCANCGTTGCCNCGCCGAGCCGTTNCGTCGAAGTGACCTNGATCCTCTAAATGATGCACTCCGCAGTTCGGACTATGCGACGTGTGCCTAGTGTCCGTTAAAAGGGGNCGAGTGGGCTNATGAAGCTCAAGNCTCGGATGGGCTGGAACGATTCAGCGGTTCCTTGCCCTTTAGGGTTGCGTCCCTCCTAAGTAAGTCAGGGCCTGTGGTGACGTAGGGTCATGAGAACATCATCAGACCGTCCGCTCCGGTAAATCGATCTGCAACTGTCATAAAGGCCAGCGGCGGACCAATGCTGACCGGGTCAGGCAGTGATTCGATGGCGCCGATCAGGCTTACAACGTGATGGCCCGCTGCTATTGCTGTTTAGGTGGGGCAAAGATCTCCATATGCCATGGGCTGCGCGGGCGATAGGGGCGCTCCCCGTTTAGGATGGAGTTCATGCGAGTTTCGACCTGAAGGCGGATGTAGCCTGGGTCCTGTTCCGCTTCGCTCAGAACGTAGAAGGTGCCATCACGCATGGCATTGAAGACATTGGTTGCACACTCTGATGGCGGTACGCCTTCATTCTTGAACTTGTCGAGAATGACCTGGGCCAACGGGTGCACCTGGCTTGGGCCGCCGAATCGGTCTGGACGGTAACGCTCCGAGCCCACAATGTTAGTGGCGGTGACCTGGGGGCACAGCACGTGTGAAGTCAGCCGGCCCTGCAGTTCCTGGTGCAGCCCTTCCATGATGGCAATGCAGGCCTGTTTAGCAACGCCATAGACGTTCTGGCCGGCGCACAGGCCATCCTGCGAGGCGGTTGCNGTAATTGAACCCGGAGCGCCCTGCTCCAGCATGCTGGGAACGAAGGTACGCACGCAGTGGATGACGCCCATCATGTTGACGGAAATGCAAAAGTCCCAGTCCCGGTCACTTCCTGTCAACACGCCGCCGCCGGAACCCACACCGGCATTACAAGCGAGTAGGGAAATGGGTTTGCCGGGATATTGTTCGCGCACCGCGGTCGCGAGCCCCTGAACCGATTCAAGATCCGATANATCTGTCTNGTNGCCGAACACGGTTACGCCTGCTGCTTCTGCCGCAGATGTCAGTTGCTCGGTAGCAGCGGTGATGTTGTCTTCTTGAATGTCCGCTAGGACGGGATGCAGACCATGCGCGATAGAGGCCTCGGCCAGTGCAAATCCGATACCGGAGGCGCCGCCCGTTATGATTGCGAGTCCACCCGCGATCCTGCTCAGGTCGCCGTGGCCGTTGTCGGCTTTTTGGTAAGGGTTGTCAGCGAGGCCCATATTCCTGCTCCATTGCGTTTTGCGGTGCCAGTGCAGCGGGAGACCGCCCGGCAAGTTGGCGAGTATAGTATGAGCCGAAAGCGGGGATGCGCATGGTGCCTTTTGAGGTTGGGACGGGCTTTTTGCTGGCGAGCGTGGCGCTCGCGCTCGCCCCAGGACCAGATAACCTGTTTGTGCTCACGTTGTCGGCTCTACATGGGCGCCGTGCAGGGCTCTTTGTGGTCCTTGGCCTCTGTACCGGCCTGCTTTTGCACATCGGTGCTGTGGCGCTTGGCCTCGCCGCAATCATTCAGACCTCNCCTGCAGCATTCCTTTTGCTCAAGTTCATTGGCGCAGCGTATCTGCTCTGGCTTGCCTGGGGGGCCTTTCGGGCGGGCACAGCAAAGGTGGACAGANGTGAAATGGAACCGCTGACGCCGCTTCAGCTCTACCCCCGGGGTATCGTGATGAATGTGACTAACCCAAAGGTCGGGGTTTTTTTTCTGGCATTTCTACCCCAGTTTGTTGACTCTGCGCGAGGTCCGGTGGCGTTGCAGATAGTCGTGTTGGGGCTGCTCTTCATTGTCGCGACGCTTGTGGTTTTTGGAGCAGTAGCTGTGGGCGCTGGCAGTCTCTCCGCTTGGTTCCACCGCTCGCCTAGTGTCGAGATTGGCCTCAATCGACTTGCAGCGCTCATCTTCGTTGCGCTCGCATTACGGCTGACCCTGACACCTGTGGTCGCATAGGCTCGTGGGAGCGCGTCTGCTCCGGGGCCCTGTGGTTTGCTGTTAAACCCTGCTGGAGTCAGGGATTTAACTTAAAGGTGGTCTTTAGGCCGTGTTCACGGCGCGAGGGTCACGGGACGCGATGGTTGAGGTAACCCGCAGGAGCATGGTGCAATCGAGGCCTGGCTCGAGAAACATCGTCATTGAGGAGCGGGTGTTAGAGTAGCTCCTCCGACGACCAATCCTGTGGGTGCTTCATGTCTGAATACCGGATCTATGGCGCAGAGCTGTCACCGTACTCGGTGAAGATGCGTTCGTACTTTCGTTTCAAGGGACTGCCGCACCGCTGGGTGCTGCGCAACAGTGACCCCGAGACGTACCAGAAGTACGCAAAGATCCCAATCATCCCACTTGTTCTGACGCCTGAAGATGAAGGTATTCAGGACTCTACACCGATCATCGAGACCATTGAGTCACGTCACCCAGAACCCGCGATTCACCCCGACGACCCGGTGGCGGCGTTTGTATCGGTGCTGCTTGAGGAATTTGGTGACGAGTGGGGCAACAAGTGGATGTTCCACTATCGTTGGGCTCGTCATGCGGATCAGCTCAATTCCGGAGGCCGCATTGCGAGAAGCATGAATGCCGATGCTTCTGATGAGCAGCACCAGGCGATGGTCGAACAGGTCCTGGAACGGATGACCGGGCGTGTATGGTTTGTTGGCTCGAACGAGGTGACCGCTTCGCAGATCGAACGCTCCTTCATGGAGGCGTTACCTGTCCTCGAGGCTCATCTGGACCAGCGGCTCTATCTGTTTGGAGNGCGACCGGCGTTCGGCGACTTTGGCATGTGGGGTCAGATCTACAACGCTTGGACCGACCCAACGTGCGGCGCAATCATCGAGTCCAAATACCCGAACGTGCTGGCATGGATTCACCGCATGCTGTTCCCGCGAATCGACGGGGACTTCGAGCCCTGGAATGACCTTTCGTCAACATTGACACCGTTGCTCAAGGAACAACTTGGCGACCGGTTCATACCCTGGACCCTCGCGAACGAGAAGGCAATGACAGTTGGTGACGAGGAGTTCAGCGTGCAGGTCGCGGGTGAAACCTGGACCCAGAAACCTCAAAAGTACCACGCGAAGTCACTGGCGGTGTTGCGGGAGAAGTATATGGCTTCCGACAAGGCTCCTATAGAAGCTGCGATTGGCGCCTCCGGCTGCCTGAAAGGCCTCGAAGGCTGAGCAGGCAGGCTGGAGATTGCCCATGCCCCCGGAACTGACGGTCTATATCGATTTCAAAAGCCCATACGCCTACATCGCTAAGGACCCAACCTATGCACTCGAGGAGGAGTTCGGGATTGAGGTCAACTGGCTGCCGCTTACGTTGAACATTGGGAGCTATTTGGGTACCGCCCGCAAGGATGACTCTGGAAAGGTGGTTGAAAGCAACCGCTCGCCGCGTCAGTGGCTGGCGGTCAAGTATGCCTACAAGGATGCACGCCGTTACGCGTCGCTACGCGGCCTGACGTTGCGCGGCACGCAGAAAATCTGGGACTCGTCACTAGCTTCTATCGGCCTGCTGTGGGCGCGGCAGCATGGCCACGACTCGCTCAAGCGGTACATCGACTCGGTCTATGAGCCGTTCTGGAAGCGTGAGCTCGACATTGAGGACCCCGCTGTCATCACGCGTATGCTGGACGGTGCAGGGTGTTCGGTTGAGGGGTTTGCCGGGTATCTTGGCGGCGAAGGTCGGCGCGTACACGACGTGTTGCAGGACGAGATTCTGGATCGGGGTTTGTTCGGCGTACCGACATACGACATCGACGGCGAGATCTACTTTGGCCGTGAACATCTGCCTCGGGTACGTTGGCACCTTGGTGGCCGCCAAGGGCCCGCTCCTGACATTGCCTACGACACGGTCCTGGGGTTAGAGCAGTGAGCGGCCCTCTGATACTTTCGTCCGGATTAACCGTTTTGATTGATCCGGCAGTTCCGGAAAGTTACCTGGCGATGGCCCCGACGTTGCGTCTGATCGAAGACCTTTCGTTGCTCCCAACTTGGCTTCCGATTCGCTCGTCACTACCGAAGGCCAGCGCGCGAGCCAACGAGACGCCCTATCAGGCGCGACGGCGCAGGGCAAGAGAGCAGTATGCTGCACGTGAGCGCGAACGTTACTTTGGAGGTCTGCAAGAGAACGCAGTCGGCGACGCCAACCTTGGCCGGGCCGCCCTGCTCTGGTGCGCGGAANATGGTGATCCCGCTGCCTTCTGCTCGACTTTGCTGCCGCGGATCTGGGTTGGCGGTGAAGCCTTCGTGGACGCCGTCCCAGCTGTGCTGAACCAGCAGGGGATTGCAGCAGGCTTTGAGGTCTTTGCGGCCGGCGCCGCGCCACAGCAGGATGCGCTGGATGCGGAAATTACGGAACTGGGCCTCTATCGAGGGCCGGCTTATGTTGTCAACGGCGAGACGTTCCAGGGTCGTGAACATCTGCCTCTGATTTACTGGCGCCTCAGTGGTGAGGTGGGGTCGCCGCCACTTTAGAGCGTTTCAGAACGCGGCGACTATTTCAGAAGGAACCCGACATGCCGATCGAATTTGCCACCTCAGCCTTTGCCACTCCCGGACGTGCCGTACCTGCCGCTGTCGCAGCGGAAGAAGCCGGTTTCGACATTCTGCAATTGACTGACAGTCAGTGTCTGCGAGGCGATGTGTATACCCAGATGATGTTGTGTGGCCAGGCGACTAAACGCATCAAGCTTGCCACTGGGGTAACGAACCCACTGACNCGACACGCCTCGGTGACGGCTGCCAGCATCATCAGTATCCAGGTCGAGTGTGATGGCAGAGCCATTCTCGGGATCGGGCGTGGTGACAGCGCGGTGCTCCATNTCGGACAGAAGCCGGCCACGATGTCGGTGTATGCGGACTATGTAATGGAATTGCAGGCGTACCTTCGTGGCGAAACGGTCGATCAGAATGGCTTCGAAAGCCGGCTGCGTTGGTTGGACCTGNTCGACGTACCCACAAAGGTCCCAGTCGACATGGTGGCCTCAGGACCAAAGTCGCTGCGTCTAGCCGCAGCGCTGGCTGAGCGCGTGACNCTCGCGGTAGGTGTCGATCCGGAACGTATCGAGTGGGGCCTGGCGCAGATACGGGCCGGAGCGATTGCTGCCGGTCGCGACCCGTCGGAGATCGCTGTAGGGGCCTATGTGAACGTGGGAGTGGGTGATGACGCGGACGTCGTGCGCGAGTCGATCAAGGGCAGTGCGGCGACGTTTGCACATTTCAGTGCGGCACGGGGGGCGGACTTCGAAAATCAGCCGGCGATCATGCGGCGCGTGACGGAACGACTCGTGGATGCCTACGACACGAATTACCACACCCAAGGTGTTGCACCCCACGTGGAGATTCTGGACGATGATTTTATCAACTGGTTTGCGGCGGTTGGCAATGAAGATGCGGTCATTGCGCGGCTGGCGCCGCTTGTCGAAATGGGGCTCTCTCACCTGTACTTCTTCGGACCTTCGAAGGGCCTCTCGGTCAGGGTGATGCCGGAGTTGCGAGCTCTCGCGGGCTGATGCTGCCTCAGTGCCCGTGAGGCCTGTTGCGGTTTACTTTGCCTCACCAGAAAANTANTTGATGCCGATGGNGTGTTCCCCGGCCATAACGTCGTCGGAGCCGACTAGGTAGTTCTCTGACCCATACGAACTGGTGTCGTCAACGTCCAGCGTACCGGTGATTCCGTTCAGGTTCTGATAGGACAAGTGCGTGCCGTCAGGCTCAAAGGTGTGTAGGTCCATGGGGGTTCTTCACTCCAGGTCAGCGAAGCCCGGATAGCGCCCAGAGGACACCCGGTAGAAATCTACTATCCGCTGAATGTCCTTGCAGACGTGAGCAAGTTCGGTGATAGCTCTCTGTTCGAACGTCTCGTTTGGCCATGAGGAATCCTTTTCTCAGGGGCGCGGGCGACCGAGCAACGCGCTCAGTTCATGGTGGGTGCCTATGACAGAACGTGGGCCGGCCGGGCCGAGAAAGCGGTGCACCATCAGTTCCTGCAACTCTGCCTGTTCCCGATGGTTAAGTTCAGCGTAAAAGCTACTCTCGGTCAGCGCCTTGTAGTCGGCACTCGTGTCCGAGTAGGGGATAATGTAAGCAGGGGTTGTGTCCATGAGAATAGCCGCTCGGCCGGCATCGGTGCGGTTGACCCCGGCCCGGTGCCAGGTGCGTGTGTCGAACAGGATCACGCTGCCTGCCGGCGCCTCAATGACGTCGGCGTTGGGCCCGTTGTAGGGCAACCCATGCTCAGCCCGGTGCCCTGGTTGGAATGTATCCTGGGCGAGCCCCCAGTCTTCGGGAGGGCCAGAATCGAGCAAGTGCGAGCCAAGCTTGAACGCGGTAGCACCACGTACCTTGGTGTATTCGGAGACGCATACGATCCGTTGGACTCCCATAACAGTTCTGCCGCTTGGCGTGGGTACCTTGCCCGCTGCATTGATGCCCCAGTGATAGGGATAGTCTGAGTGCCAGCCCTGCACAGCGCGTTCTCCGTCGTCGGGCATCAGCACGCCGATTCCTGGCGTATGCGCCAGGCGGATCTGGTCAGTCTGCATATACTCACGTGCAAGCCACAGGGAAATGGGCTCCACCGCGACCCGGGCAAGTACCGGGTCCTGACAGATCTGGGGCTGGCTGCGGTCAGGACTGTTCTTCCGGTAGCGATCGGTGCACGCCATACGTTCAAGCGCCTCGATAGTTTCAGGTGACATGATGGAGTTCAGGACGACCCAACCGTGTGTCCGAAGGTGCTCAAGATAGGTCGAGGGCCGCAGTTCTGGCCCGTGAGCCAGTTCGAACGGCCCCGCCGAGGCATCCACGGGNGTCTCGGCTACGAGCGTGAAGCCGAGGCTTGCCGTTTGAGTCGCGGTCAATACCATCCCCGTATCGGGATGAGACAGCGTATTCCCGTCCTGTTGCCACACGATGGCGTCCGATACCTCTCGCGTGAGTAAGGTGGAGTCGCTGGCACTTGCTAGAAACTGGCCGTCCGTGGCGATGATCAGGGTAAAGTGCGTAGGCGGCGGGTGAAACTGCACTGCGCGCTCAGCAAAAATGTCATTAGGATGCATGGTCTGCCGCTCAGCTTGGTGATTGTCAATTTTAGTGCTTGTCGGCTTGTACGTGCCGTGAGTTAAATGGGCGGCATATCCCTGGGTTCGCTCATGTCCAGCAAGGCTTCAAGATTGGACTCCACATCCTCCAAGGTTGCTTCGGTCCCTAGATTTACCCCGAGGTTGCGCACAACGGTTGTGCGGAAAAATCGGCCACCCTGGGCGTGCAGTACAACCCCATTGGGCGCCTCATCGGAGGCCAAGTACATCACTGCGGGGGCGATCAGCTTGGGATGAAAGTCTGCTTGGGGGTTGTCGACATCGATTCCGAGAGAGGCTTCAAGGGCTGTCATTCGGGTAGCGGCCCCCGGTGCTATGCAGTTGACGTGTACGCCTTTTGGCCGGCCTTCGAGGGCCAGAGAATTCATTAGCCCTAGCATCGCCATCTTCGCGGTTGCGTATGCGCTTTGACCAAAGGCGCCGGCGATACCTGAGATTGAACTGGTCAGGACGACGCGGCCATGGCCCTGGTTGTACAGGTGTGGCCAGGCTGCATACACCACATTCAATGCCCCCATGACGTGGACGTCGAGCACTGTCTTGATGTCATCAAGGTTGGTGTTTTTCATGGTTCGGTTCCGCAGGATGCCGGCGTTGGTCACGACGATGTCGATCTGGCCCCAATTGTCGAGCGCGTCCTGCACGATTGAAGCTGCGCCGGCCCGGTCGGTCACGGAAGCGCGGTTTGCGATGGCAACGCCTCCGGCAGCGGTGATCTCCGCGACGACCCGGGCTGCGGAGTCCTCGCCACCCGCCTNGCCCCGGACGTCAGAGCCTAGATCGTTGACCAAAACGCGCGCGCCGCGGCGGGCAAACTCGAGAGCATAATGCCGGCCAATCCCGCCGCCCGCGCCGGTGATGAGAACAACCTTGTTGCTGAAGCCCGCCATGTCTACTCCTTATTTGATGCCGCCGTGGACGCGATCTCCGGCACCGCTGGCCGTACGCCCGGTTTTGTTGCGCTATGCGGTGAACTGCGTCAGTGCTGCGGTGCGCCGTCAGCATTGCCAGGCGCTCGACGCGTTCAGTAACGGTATCCAGGTACTGGATCAGTATCGCCTGAACTGCCGGACACTGGCCATCTCTTCTAGGCCCGCCCAGTCCTTGATGCGACTGAAAAATGATTTGAATACTGCCAAATCAAGACAGGACAGGAAGTGGTTGTTGTTACCGGCAAAGGTCTCGTTCCACAATGCCTTCGTGAAATGCAGCGCTGTTCAGGAATAGATCGAGTGGTGTTTGTCCCACCAAACTCTAGTCTNTTGTTGTAATTGCACCAGTTTGCGATCTCTGGCGGCCATGCGCGCACGGTTTGGTGATGCATTGAACCAGCGTTCCCAATCGTCGGCCCGAATGATCACGTTGATGGTGGATTTCGATGGTGCCGCGCGCGCATTTGGCACCCCNCGCAAGTGCTAGCCTACCGCTAAACGCGAGTGATAATTCCGCTGCAGTCAGTGCGCTCATGTAGTGCCAGCATTCTGCCAACTAGGTGGTCCACGCCTACTATTTGATGCCTAAGGCAGGAGCGGGCAAGTATCTTCACGTGCGCATCGCGAACTGACCCACAAAGCGGAGGACGGCTTTCAGTTTGTCGCTCCGGGCTATGCCATCCCGTTCNCGTACCCGTGGTTCGAGCCCGAGCTCAAGCACGAACNCGCCGGCCTAGATAATCCGCTGACGGGTCTGAACANTGGGTGACTTCTCGCCTCGTTCGTAGGCGATCAATNTTACGTTTGAGG
Organism: Gammaproteobacteria bacterium; assembly: GCA_002714125.1. Next base: position 60,450 of record PAWP01000007.1, on the reverse strand, counting down.
TATTGGCCTGGCGTGCCAGCGCCCGCAGTGACAATGCACACCGGATCTCGCCTCACGCAAAATGACGACTCCGCCAAGTTCGGACGAAGGCGTGGTTCCGGGCATAGCTCTACGTGGTGTTTTGGTGGCTGCCATTTGGCTACTGTAACCGTCAGAAGCGGTGCATTCGGTCTAGCTTATCGGACAATCCAATGTCAAGGCGACGCAAAGCAACTGCGGACGCTTCACTTCGTTTAGAGGTCGAGGCGATCGAGCACTGTGCCGAGCACATCGACCATCGTCTCAATCTCCTCATCGCCGATCGTGAACGGCGGGCCCATGCAGATGAGGTCTCGCATTTCACCAGTTCCCCCTGGGTAGAAAAAGACGCCTTCATTCATGGCTGCACCGACCAGGCGGTTGGTAATGCCGGCCTCGACCGGGAATTGTTCTAGAGTGTCCCGGTTTTGGACGACTTCAACGCATAGCAGCAGACCCTGGCCGCGGATTTCTGCAACGTGTGGGTGCTGTCCCAGGCGTGATTGCAACGCGGCCTTCAACTGCGCGCCGCGATCGGCGGCCTGCTGCACAAGGTTCTGCTCGCGGAGCATGGCAAGTACCTCCACGGCCGCGGCGCAGGAGGTNGGTAGCGCACTGAAAGTATGAAACATTACGTTAAAGCCGCCCGCCGATATGGCCTCGGCGACCCTACGGGTGCCGTAGACACCACAGATTGCGGCATAGCCGCCGCCCATACCCTTGCCGGACACCAGTAGGTCGGGTTTTATGCAGTGCAGTTCGGCGCCCATACGTGCTCCCAGGCGACCAAATCCTGTCATCACCTCATCCAAAATCAGCAGGATCCCGTGGTGGCNGAGTACTTCCTGCACACCGGCCCAGTAACCGGCCGGGGGCACTATCGCGCCGCCACTCGTGCCCGTAATGGGTTCNGCAACGAAGGCGGCGATGTTGCTGGAGCCTACCTCTGCGATAACCTCGCATAGCGAGTCNAGGCACATTTGTGTGACGTCTGCGTCCGCACCCTGCCGGAGCGGGTAAGGGGCGCGTNCATAGCGCGGTATGGGGATCAACCCTTCGACCCCGGCTTTACGTGCAGGGTGTCCCGACAGGCCGGCCATNCCGATGGTTGTACCGTGGTACGAGATGTCGCGTGTCAGGATCTCGGTACGCGTGGGCTCACCGCGCCCGGCTTGATATTGGACCGCCATTTTTATAGCAGCCTCGACNCCCTCGCTGCCGCCGCTGGTCAGGTGGGTCTGACTCAGTGACTCTGGTAGCCAATGGGTGTGCAATTCCTCAAGCAGCGCTTCGCGTTCGGCAGTGAGCCACGGCGGGACTGCATAGCTCGTTCGCCTTGAAGCTTCGGCAACCGCTGCTGCGACTCGCTCGCTGCCGTGACCAACATTAGCGACAATAGCGCCNCCGGCGGCATCCAATATGCGTCGGCCATCCTTGAGCGTGATCCACGCACCTTNGGCAAAGTCCACGCGTGACGNGGCTCCGCCAAGGAAGGGCCAGTGTTGTTGATTATCCTGCATGACTTCNTGCTCCTGNCAGGAACGGTTGCCCGTTCATGGGAGTGTGGCGCCGTAGGGGCCGGGCTCCGGTGTATGATCCNGTGTAGTTCTGACGACATGCAACCCGCAGGTGCAAAACATGGATTACCAGGAATACGGCGACGCGATGTGTAAGGCNGATTTGGCGGGNGCGCCGAAGCCCCTCGTGAGTGCAGCAGAGGGAGAGTACANCCTNCATGATGCCTATGGGGTGCAATCCGCGTTTGTTGCCGCAAAGTCAGCATCGGTGGCGGTGTCNGGGTACAAGGGTGCGGTCACGGCCGAGGCGGCGCAGAAGGCGTTTGGCCTCAGTGAAGCGGCTGCCGGGGTGTTGTTTGCATCGGGCAAACTGGCGGCAGGGATGAGCAAGCCGTTGGGCGAGTTCAACAAGCTGATGCTGGAAACCGAGTTTGGCTACCGACTTTCCGGGGACGTTAGCGAGCCCATCGAAGACGCAAGCGAGCTTGTCTCTGAGGTCCACCTTATGATCGAACTTGCTGATGCGGGTTTTGAAGGCAAGCAAACGGGTGTCGATCTGATTGCTGGGAATGCGGCCTCATCGCACTACATCGAGGGACCCGTCGTCACTGCCAGTGTTGCAGAGCTGGATGCAGCCGCGGTGTCGCTCATGCGAGAGGGTGAGACGCTGTTTACGGGCGCGGGGGCCGATGCGATGGGGAGCCAGATGCAGGCTTTGACTTGGCTGATCAACAAAACTGTTGCGCTTGGGCGCACAGTNTCGGCCGACCANATCCTTATGACNGGAGCCCTTGGCGGGGCCGCGCCAGGTGCTGCGGGCCATTACNTCGCGCAGTTTGGGGAGCNTGGTACGATCGAATTCGACCTGACCTGATTATGGCCGATGTAGCTTCGTGCGCGTGTAGGAATGGCCCAAACGCCGAGCCGGGATGTTGCTCATGACCTTTGATATGCAGGGTAAACACGTTGCTATTACGGGTGCNTCTTCTGGTTTTGGCCATCACTTTGCGGGCGTGATTGCGGCCGCGGGTGGCAAGGTGTCGCTCGGCGCGCGGCGTGTGGACAAAATAGCAGCGAGGGCGGCGGAATTGGCCTCGCAAGGCGCGGCAGTGAAGGGTCTCTCGCTCGATGTAAAAGATCGCGAGAGCGCGGCGCAATTTCTCGATCAGGCAGCTGCTAAGTTTGGTCCCGTCGACGTGTTGATTAACAACGCGGGGGTCGAGTCAGGCGCGAAAACCTATTCGATGATTGACGAAGACGACTGGGACCATGTGCTGGACACGAATCTGAAATCCGCGTGGCGCTTATCGAAGCTATANACAGATCGAGTGATCGNTCACAAATGGGGTGGTGGCAATATTTTGAACATTGCCTCGATCACAGCCTACCGTACGATCAAAGGCCAGTTCCCCTATGCCGTATCCAAAGCGGCTTTGGTAAAGGCGACCGAAGTGATGGCGCTTGAGGGCGCGCGTTATGGGATCCGCTGCAATGCTTTGGCGCCGGGNTACATCCTTACTGACGTGTCGAAGCTGCTGCTCGAGAGTGAGCGCTCGGATAACTTNCGCAAACAGATCCCGATGCGGCGTTACGGTGAGTTTGCCGACCTAGACGGCCCGCTGCTGCTGCTGGCTTCCGATGCGTCCTCCTATATGACTGGCTCTACCATTGTTGTAGATGGGGGACATATTGTGTCGGAACTGCCTGGAATGTAGCTGCGGCATTGGTCTGGTGGGACATCTACATGTCTACCTATGCTTCAGGTGTGGTAGCTACGAACCATCCTTGCCAGTCCGCGGGATCGCAAGCAGCATGAACGACGAGACAAGATTGGCGGCGGCTACCGCAAGGATTGCACCGTCGTAGTCCCCTACCGTATCGAAATAATATGAGGTTGCGAGGGGCGCGCCGCCGCTAAAGAGCAGTGAGAAAGGCAGTGCCGCACTGCGAACGGCCCCGATATGGAGGCGGCCGAAGTACGTGCCCCATATCACCTCTTGCAGGGGTATCATCCCGCCCCAGCCTACTCCCAGCAGAAAAAANCCCGCATACAGACCTGGCAGATGTTGTGCGCCAGTACTCCAGACAATCACAAATAATGAGGTTGCGGTGAGCGCAGATGATGCCGAGGCAAGCGGCGCGGGCTTCAATTCATCGATCAGCCAGCCCCAGACTGGCTTGGAGGCAAGCGCAGGGACGCTAGTAACCGCGATCATTGCGGCGGCCGTAGCACGGTTGTAGCCAGCATCGGTCAGCATGGGAATTGTCTGCAGCAACATGACAGAGATGGTGATCACGAATAGACCGAATGCGATCACCAGCCAGTAGAAAGTCGTGGTACGTAGTGCTTCAGCGCGTGTGAAAGACCGGTCTAGATCAGCCTGGATTGCCGAATCCGCGGTGGAATTCACTGCCCCATCGGGTAGTAGTCCGTGGCTCTCGGGAGAGCTTCGCATCAAAAGGGCGGCCGGCACGATCAGCGTCACTGTCATGATGGCAAGTAGACGCCAGGTTTCGCGCCAACCAAGCAGATCGATCGCGAGCGTCACCGCTGGGGTCAGGACCACGCCCGCAAGCGAAACACCCATCGCGGCTATTGCAATCGAGCGTCCGCGCAGGCTGACGAACCATTTGGACAAGGTAATGTTGACTACTAGGTTGCCAATCAATGCAGCCCCAATTGATAACAGTAGCCCGTTCAGGANCACCCACTGCCACAGCGAGGTGACCCAGCTTGTTAGTACCAATGCGNCGGCAGTCAGCAGCATCCCNACAAACATGAAGATGCGTGGACCGATACGATCGACCCAGGCGCCGATAGCAAAGCCGGCGGCCGCTGCGACGAACTGGCCAATAGTGCGTGGCAGCGTGTATTCCGCACGGGTGAAGCCAAGTTCTTCGATCATCGGCGTCAGGAACGGGCCAATGACGTAGTTCTGCGCCCCGGCCGANACAAACTGCGCAGCAAATGCCGCTGCGATGAGCCAATAGCCATAGAAGATTCGGGGNCGCTGGCTNGCGGGCATNGGCAGTCGGAGTGGCAAAGTGATGCATCATAATTGACTGCCTCCGCGNCGTCTGNGGCNCGGTTTTGCCGTAGTTGGGCTGATGTTAGACTTCAGTCGCTCAGGCCGCGTCGTCCGGGCGGGGAACCCGTGGGGACTTAATGGACATCAGAACTAAACTGGTGCTGGCACTTGTGCTGGTTGCNCTGTCGAGCATGGCATTGCTTGGTGCCTTCGCATATCAGACAACTGCCGGGATGTTGCAAAAAATCTCTGTACGCCAATTGAACGCACTCGCCGAGAGTCGCAAAGACGACGNGCAGAATGTCGTCAGAAGTTGGAAGGATAAGGTCAGCTTGGTTCGGTCGCGCACCCAACTGCCTTTCAATCTGCGGAGTTACATCCAGAGCGGAGACATCNCAAGTCTCTCAGGGATACGCGAGATCCTCAACGATGCGTTGGGTTCCGTGGAGGTCTTCGAACGGATTACGATCTACGCGCCTGATGGCGCAGCGGTGGCCAGTGTTGGCGAGTCTGCGGTAGTGACGTCCTTCGAACTCCCGTCAGATCCAGAGGTTGAGTTTGCCGGCTCGTTTCCGATGGCAGACGGCGGCGTTCATGTTGCGCTCTGGTCGAGGCTCGATCTCGATGGCCAGATTGTCGGTGGCGTAGAGGTAGTCCTGAACGCGTCGGATCTGCGCTCAGTGGTATCCGACTACACGGGTCTNGGCGACACTGGCGAAGTGCTCATGGTCATGCGCGAAAACNGTGAGTGGCTGCGCGTGTTTCACCGGCTNCGGCATCACCAGAGCGAGTACGAACGCANCAGGGTCGAGGACGCTTCTCAAGGNGTGTTGGNCGCGCTGTCTGCGGGCTCGGCGCCGCTTGCACCGAGTGACTTCCGGTTTGCGGACTATCGGGGTGAGATGGTCTGGGGCGCAAGCCGTTACATCNATGGGCTCGCATGGGGGCTGGTCGTCAAGATTGATGAGGCCGAAGAGGAGCAATTGGCTGACGAACTTCGGGGTTCGCTGATCGATCTGTCGCTGGCGCTGTCCGCATTTGCGGTAGTAGGGGGCACTATCCTCGGCTTTTGGCTCGCGCGCCCGGTGCTGCGTTTGCGGGAGGTTATTGATCAGGTCCGGGCTGGTGATCTAGGTATACGCGCTGATGCTACTGGCGACGATGAGATTGCATACCTTGCAGGTGCTTTAAATGACTTTTTTGATCAGTATCAGAAGATGAGCGGCGATACGGCAGTCGATTATGAAGGGACCGATACGAAGCAAGTCCCGGTTGACGGTTTGCTGGGACAAAAAAATACATGACAGAAGGTCTCGACGTACTGCGGATCTTCGGTGGGTTCGTTTACCTGCTGGTGGGCGGAGACTTTCTGGTGCGCGGCGCGCTGGGGTTGTCACGGAAAAGCTCGATCCCCCCGGTCGTGGTCGGCTTGACAGTAGTGGCGATGGGGACATCAGCGCCTGAACTGATGGTCTCGGCGTTTTCGGCGTTGTCGGGGTTTCCCGGCATTGCAATGGGGAACGTTGTTGGCAGCAACATAGCCAACGTTCTCCTAGTGATTGGTGTGCCGGTACTGATCCACTCCATATCATGCACCGAAGAGTCTTTGCCTAAGCAAACGGGGCTCATGATTGCCGTCACATTAATGTTTATGGTGATGTGTTACTTCACGCCGCTGGGCACCATTGACGGCGTGATCCTGCTGGTTGTTCTAGGGGTTTTCCTCACGATGACGGTACGGGGAGCTGCGGTCATGCCGCTGGACGACGCCGAAGAAGAACTCGAGCGTGATCTTGGAATGCCAAGCGAGAAGTGGTCGATTTGCCTGTTGGTAGTGCTAGGGATGATCACTCTGCCGCTGGGAGCCAATATGGCGGTCGAGGGTGCGGTCGGGCTCGCCAAAAGTTGGGGCGTAACAGAAGCGGTCATTGGCCTCTCGATCATTGCCCTAGGAACCTCGTTGCCGGAGCTCTCCACTACGGTGATTGCCGCCCTACACAAGAGTTCGGATGTGGCCCTGGGCAATGTCATCGGTAGTAACCTGTTCAACATTCTGCTCATAATGGGCTTTACATCCATCTTGACCGAAGTGCCTGTTGAGTCGCACATACTTCGCTTCGATATCTGGGTGATGTTTCTCTCGTCGGTGCTGCTGTGGATGTTCGTTCTAAGACGGGCAACGATTGGCAAGGTGATGGGTGTGATATTCCTCACCTCATACGGCGCCTACATCGTTGCGCTCTACTAGCGCGTTTGTACGAACGTTGTGCCTGGGATGCTTGACTTGAAGGCCCTAGGCTTGCCAGCGCCAAACCTGCCTCAGTGTTGACCGCCGTCCTGCGCTGGTGGCTCGCTTTGCCGGCCATCCTGCTGCTCTTGCCCGTACTGCTGTTGCAGGGACGGCGGGTACGTCGCATGGTGCCGAAGCTGCACGCCGCATCAGGCCCCGCCGCGGGACGCGTGGGCGAACCTGCTGGGACCGTGAATTCTGTTGAGGGGCTTAGGTTGCTGGCCGTTGGTGATTCGGTGGCAGCCGGGGTTGGCGTAGCGGAACTCGCGCAGAGCATCCCTGCAGTTACAGCGAGCGTGTTGGCTCAGGCGGAAAGCAAGGTGGTGGCCTGGTCAGCACATGGTGTCGACGGCGACAATGTAGCTAACGTTGTGGCTCGGGTACCAACGCTGCCACGGTCCTCAGTCGACATTGTTTTGGTGAGTGTAGGAGTTAACGATGTCACTGGGTTTACGTCGCTGATTCGCTGGCAGGCCGGCCTGCTTTCACTCTGTATGGCCCTGCGGGAGCGGTACCCGTTTGCATGCATCGTGTTTCTTGGTTTGCCGCCTCTGCGGCAGTTTCCTATGCTGCCGCAGCCGCTGAGGTGGGCTCTGGGGGCCAGGGCAGCGTTGTTGGAATCGGTCCTGGTGCGGGTAGCGGAGCTTATGGACGCGGTCAGCGTTGTTTCCCTAGCGCAGGCCTTCGAGGCAAAAGGTATGGCAGAAGACGGCTTTCACCCCGGACCGGAAGCGCACGAAGTGATGGGCAGATTGGTTGCAGAGCACGTCCGGCAGCAAGCACTGCTACGTGCTTGAGTTGGACGGCGTTAAGCTACTATGCTCGTGTCGGCAGGTCTACCTCTGGCAACCTGCATCATTTTCTGGGGCAGGCGCACGTGGCCGGTACTAACCCTCAACTTCGACGGGCCTGGGCTCGCTGGGCACCAGCATGGCTGGCGGGCTATGGCCTGCAGACTGCACGCGCTGATGTGATCGCGGGCATTGTTGTACTGTTCGTTACGATCCCTCAGGTGATTGCCTACGCTTATCTCGCTGGCATGCCGCCCGCGGCGGGTCTATATGCCGCAATTGCTGCATTGTTGGCCTACGCGTTTATTGGCAGCAGTCGGGTCCTGGTCGTCGGGCCAACTGCGATTGTGGCAATGATGACGCTGGAGGCCGTTAGCCGGTTTGCAGAACCGGGAAGTGTTGAGTACGCCATTGTTGCGGCGAAGCTCGCGCTGCTGACCGGCCTTTTTCTGATTGGCTTGCGCGTATTACGTTTCGGGTCTGCGATTGGCTTTCTGAGCCATGCCGTGGTTACGGGGTTCATCAGCGCCGCCGCCGTGCTCATTATTGTTAATCAGCTACCCACGTTGCTCGGCCTTCAAAGCGCACCGGCCACGAGCGTGATCGACGTCAGTCGCTATGTTGCGGCAGCGTGGCCAGACGCCAATGGGTGGGCGCTCGCCATCTCAGTTGTGGCCTTGTTGACGTTGTTTGTCTGTCGCCAATATCTGTGCACGCTGCTCGTCCGGGTAGGAATGGGCAGCGCCATGGCCGATGCGCTCTGCAAGTCTGCCCCGATGTTCGTCGTGGTTGGGGCCGTTGCCGTGGTCGGGCCCTGGCGCCTGGACATTGGGGGGGTCGAGGTGGTGGGTGACCTGCCGCGAAACCTGCCCACTCTCGACCTTGTTGCCATGACGCTACACGATCTGCGTGAACTTGCGCTGCCAGCCCTGCTGATAGCACTCGTAATTTTCCTCGAAAGCATCAGCATCGGCACTGCGGTCGCGAGCAAACGCCGCCAGCGGGTTGTTCCCAACCAGGAACTGGGTGGCCTGGGTGTGGCGAACATTGGCGCTTCCCTTGTCGGCGCCTTCCCGGTTGCAGGCAGCTTTGCGCGCACCATGGTCAATTTTTCCGTGGGGGCGCTCACCCCGGTGGCGTCACTGATCACCGCGCTCGGCGTGGTAGTCAGCATAGTTTGGCTTGCACCGCTCTTCTACTACCTGCCGAAAGGCGTCTTGGCAGCAATCATTGTGATCTCGGCAGCGTCGCTCATTGACATCAGCGCGTTGCGAAAAATTTTCGAGTTCAACCGGACAGATGCAATTACGCTGGTGTTGACGTTTGCGGCAGTACTGCTGCTCAGCGTTGAAATCGGAATGCTTATTGGGGTTTTACTTTCATTCGGGCTCCTTATCCGATCCGCGAGCAAACCTCATATGGCCGAAGTAGGGCGATATGGTTCCAGCGAGCATTTCAGAAACGTGCTTCGATATTCCGTGAATACGTGCCCGGAGGTTCTGGCCATCCGGGTGGATGAAAGTCTCTATTTCGTCAACGCACGCTTCATCGAGAATCAGATTCTGCAGAGAGCCGTTGAGTGTCCAGATCTGAAACACGTATTGCTGATCTGCTCGCCCGTGAATTTCATTGATACCAGTGGGCTTGAGATGTTGGAGAATCTCGAACACAACTTGTCGGATATGGGCGTGATGCTGCACTTTGCAGAGATCAAAGGACCGGTCATGGACCAGCTTGAAGTCACTCAGTTTTATCGCCAGATGCAGGGGCGTGTGTTCTTCACAACGGACCTCGCGATGCGGGAGCTCGGTGGCATCTGATTGCTGGCACAGAAATGACGATGGACCGAATCTGTGCCAAGTAGGAATACGTTAGTGTCCAATTATTCTCACGACGCTATCGCCTGACATTGCTAAATTGCGCCGCAACTCGAACTGATCAAGAAGAGTCTTACCACCTGCAGCGGACGTAACGTCTGTCTTGGCGGGTACGGATGCCACTCTCTCGACAACCATCCTCCATGACACCAAGGAGTTGTGAATGAAGACCTACCAGGAGCAGATTGGCGAGCTGACCGCACTCAGGGAGAAAAATGGCAAAACCTGGAACTCGATCAATCCGGAATATGCCGCGCGGATGCGGCTGCAGAATCGTTTCCATTCGGGCATAGAGATTGCCAGGTATACCGCTGAAATCATGCGTGCTGACATGGATGCGTTCGATGCGGACAGCGCACATTACACCCAGTCTCTTGGTTGCTGGCACGGGTTCACAGCGCAGCAGATGATGATGGCAATCAAGCGTCACAATCAGACTACAAAACGCAGCTATGTCTATCTCTCCGGCTGGATGGTTGCTGCGCTGCGTTCGAAGTTTGGTCCGCTGCCCGATCAGAGCATGCATGAGAAGACTACGGTGCCTGATCTGATCGAGGAGATCTACAAGTTCCTCAAGCAGGCGGATGCACGTGAGCTGCGACATGTTTTTGTTGAGCTGGACGAAGCTCGTGCTCGCGGAGATGACACAAGCGAGATTATGTCTCGCATCGACAACTTTGAAACTCATGTTGTGCCGATGATTGCTGACATCGACGCAGGTTTTGGTAACGAAGAAGCAACGTACCTGCTCGCTAAGCAAATGATCGAGGCTGGAACCTGCGCAATTCAGATTGAAAATCAGGTGTCGGATGCCAAGCAATGTGGTCACCAGGCTGGCAAGGTTACGGTGCCGCATGAGGATTTTCTTGCCAAGATCAACGCCATTCGGTATGCATTCTTGGAACTGGGTGTCGAGAACGGCATCATCGTGGCCCGGACTGACTCATTGGGTGCCGGTCTTACTCAGAAGGTGCCAGTCTCCCGTTCGAAAGGCGATCTTGCCGACCAGTACTGCCAGTTCCTAGAGGCGGAGCCGGTCCATGATCTGTCTGAGCTTGAAGACGGTGATATTCTGATTCACCAGGGTGGTGATTTCGCGAAGCCCGTGCGTCTCGACAACGGTTTGTTTGCATTCAAGGACGACACTGGCTTTGACCGCGTTGTGCTCGACTGTGTTTCTAGCCTCCAGGCTGGTGCAGATCTGCTGTGGATCGAAACCGAGAAACCGAATGTGGCTCAGATNGCAGGCATGGTGAACAAGATCCGCGAGGAAGTGCCGGACGCGAAACTGGTCTATAACAACTCGCCTTCGTTCAACTGGACGCTTTCCATCCGCGAGCAGGTTTATGCGGAGTGGAAAGAGCAGGGTGTTGATGTTTCCTGCTACCCCGACCCGGCTGTGNTTGAGAAAGGTCTCATGGACTCGCAGGTCGACGACACCGAACTTGGCCGTGCAGCTGATGCGCTGGTGCAGACGTTCCANAGGGATGCNTCCCGCGAAGCNAACATCTTTCACCACCTGATTACCCTGCCGACCTACCACGAGACCGCGCTGGGTGTGGATATCTTGGCTGAAGGCTACTTTGGNGNTCTTGGGATGCTTGCTTACGTTCGAGACGTGCAGCGTACNGAGATTCGCCGTGACATGGCATCGGTCAAGCACCAGGATCTTGCGGGCAGCAATATCGGCGATGACCACAAGGANTACTTCTCAGGCGAGAATGCGCTCCTAGCGGGTGGTGCTGACAATACTATGAACCAATTCTGACCTGATGACCGCCCCTGGGGTAACATTCCGGCCAGCTCCGCGAAATCCCGCCAATGTTTATGCGCTGGTTGGGCTACTTCGTTCCGCGGGCAGTGCTACGGTCGACGCGTCNGCCGTCTACCCCGACNATGCCGTGGTNGGAGTAGGTCTATGGTGACGGGGCTNGGNATGCTGCTTATAGATCNGGNTGCAAAGGTGACTTNCCAGCAGGCAATTGACGACNACAGCGTAAGCTGATTTTTGAACATCTGTATTCCAANGAGATGGCTGGTAGAACTGGGTCATACAAGATCCGGCTGCCTACGATGGAAGTTTTTCGGGTGCAGTAAGGATTACATCCTACTTTGCGTTGATGATGTCTAAAACACCCGTTCCTTCATGCCTGGCGGCCTTCCAGCGAAAGACCATTTGCGAAGTAAACGGCCTGTGCCCTTGGGTCGGGGGCGTCCGGCTCAGAGCCTGTCGTCCTGAGCGCTGTGGATGAATGTCAGGAGTTGCTTGTTGATCAGTCGGTAGGTGCCGCTGTCACGTTCGAATGGGAAGAACAGATCGGAGTCCTGATTCAGATAGTCTTCGATTGAGGGATTGCCGCCCACGGTGACCGGGTCTTCGGTGACGAACATGCGCCCATTGATCGCATCCTGATCGAACAGATGAATCTCGGCCCGGACGAGTACTTTGGGGATTTCGAAAGATGTATGTGATCCATGATGACCCAGGTTCGTGTCGGCAGCACTTGGGTATGACCCGAATTGGCCGTGATCAACAACCTCAACCTTCGAATCTGACCTCGTGGTCTAGCAGAGTCTGCCCTGTGAACACAAACCTGCCGTACACGCTGCGTCCATGCAGAACGGTCGGTAGCCAGAATTTATCGTCAGCCCACATTTGTCCATACGGAACTGCATCAAAGGTGAACCAGTGTGGGATGGCCTCTTCCGTTTCCGTCGGGGTTCCTGTGTAGTCGGTGGCGACAAATACGTACGCTACGATCCGGGGAAAGTCGTCTGAGTGGAAACATAACTCCCCGCGTGCCTCTACGTTCAATGGTGTGATGCATAGTTCTTCCTGAACTTCTCGCACCGCCGCCTGTAACGGCGTCTCGCCAGTTTCGATATGACCGCCGGGTCCGTTGATGTTGCCCGCACCCAGGCCGCGTTTCTTGCGGATCAGCAGGACTTCGCCGCCTTTGACGACAAACAGGAGCGTATCTCGTTCCTCGACGTCCCAGTTATCCCAGTTGACCTCAGATACTCGGCTTATGCCTGGGGGATAGTGCCCACTCATGCGTCCAGCTCTTCAAGTGTTTTGGGCCAGTCTTTCTTCAGTAGGCGCGAGAGTCGTCGGTCAGCCAGCAGGTTGCCCTGGTTCTGACACTGCGCACAGTAATTGCAGTCTTTAGATGCATAGCGAACGCGCTGCACGGGTTGACCGCAGTTGGGGCAGGGCTCCTTGTACTTCCCGTGAACAGCCATCTCCGGGTGAAATGCGGTGACCTTCTCCGGGAACTTCCCGGCGCTTTTCGCCCGTAGCCGATTGGTCCATTCCATGAGCGTGGCGCGGGTTGATTCGAAGAGACGCTGCCAGTCCCCCTCGTCCAGGTACTTGACCTGTCGCATGGGGCTGATCCTCGCGCGGTGCAGGATTTCATCGGAATAGGCGTTGCCAATACCTGAGAGGATTCGTTGGTCNGTTAAGGTACGTTTGATTGTGCGGTTCTGTTGGGTCAGCGCGACCCGAAAGGCATCAAAGTCAACGTCAAACACCTCTAGACCGCCCGGATGGTGTGCCCTGAGGACATTTTCTCCCTTGACNAGGTGCAGTGCGGCGCGCTTCTTCTGACTGGCCTCAGTCACTACGACCGTGCCGGTATTGAAGTCGAACGCGACAAGGCCAAGCTTGCCGGGGATCTTTCGCCCNGCGTTGTTCCATTTCAGCCGGCCCGCGATCATGAGATGGATGACCATGTGGTAGTCACCCTCGAGACTGATCGCGATGCGTTTACCCAGGCGCACGAAACCGGTGACACGTCGGCCTATGAGTTCCTGGATTCCAGGTTCCNCGGTGCGCAGAACGAAAGNGCTAGCCAGGCGGATGCCANGCAGCTCGGCGCCGTAGATGCGCTCGGCGAGGGCTTCGATGTAGACCGTAATTTCGGGGAACTCTGGCAATGTCGTCTCCTTCGGCTGGAATTTACCTCCTCGGCAGGTAGAACGGCCACCCGCTCAATAAATCGGTCCTCCCTGAGTCGCTTTTATATGCGTGTAACCGTGTAACCAGAGCCAACAAAACCATGAACCCGGCCCAGGTTGGTTATTAATGCGACGTAGCCGCCCACACAATGAGAATAGGTGGCTTTTCCTGGGAGCTGACAAGGTTCATCCGGTGCTGTGGGCCGCCTTGAATTTCGCCGAACTGCCCATACATTTGTAAACACAGAGCTACAAATAGTTCTAAGTGTTTGTTTTGAAAACACTTAGGGGAAAGTAGAGGAGGTAGTAATGACGCCAGAATCGATCTCTAACTGCAGTACTCAACTGCCCGTTAAAACGACGCGCGGCGAGCAGCTNCCGGCGGTCAGCTCTGCGAGCCTGTCCGCCTACCTCGACACGGTGCACCAGATTCCGGTGCTGACTCGTGAAGAAGAGGGCGTGTTGTTCTCTGAGTTTGAGCAAACCGGTGACCTCGAGTCTGCACGGCAGATTGTCATGTCCCATCTGCGCTATGTTGTATATGTGGCCCGCGGCTATCAGGGTTATGGCCTGCCACTCGAGGACCTCATTCAGCAGGGCAACATTGGCCTGATGAAATCGGTCAAAAAATTCAGTCTTGAGCACAATGTCCGTCTGGTTTCGTTCGCGGTACATTGGATCAAGGCCGAGATTCACGAGTACATTTTGCGCAACTGGAAGATTGTGAAGGTTGCAACTACCAAGGCGCAGCGCAAGTTATTCTTTAATCTACGCAAACAAAAAGCACGCCTGGGCTGGTTTTCGCAAGATGAAGTTGAGCGCGTTGCCGCGGACCTCAACGTCAAGCCCGCCGATGTCATCGAGATGGAAGCGCGTCTGCAAGGCACGGATGAGACCTTTGATCCGGTTGTCGAGGGTGAAGGTGAAGCGCCGCGTTCCTGGCACCTTTCTGATGGGGAAGCCGAAGACCCGGCGCTGCAGGTGGAACTAGCCGAAGAGTCTGACGTCCATTTAGAAGGCCTCGGGGTTGCCCTGCGCTCCCTTGACGAGCGTTCGCGCGACGTTGTTGAGAGCCGCTGGCTGGGCGAAACCAAGGTGCCGCTTAAGGAATTGGCTGCCAAGTACGAGGTTTCCCTTGAACGGATCCGGCAGATCGAAGCCAAAGCCCTGCAGACCATGCGGCCGCTGGTTACGCCCGCCTGACCCTTCTGAGCGTTTTACCCGCAGACGCTGGTTGTGCATACGAGCCGGTGCCTTGCTTTGTGGAGCCGGGCCTGCGGCTGCGTTATGGTCGGATGACTGCATTTGCGTGTTGGAGGGGAGCCCACATGTCTGAACAAGTCATCACTACTGAAAGTGACGCGCTGGACTGGCCACAACTGGTTGCTGACCTGAACCGATTGCTGCGACTACGAACAACCCCTATTGGGATGAAGCTGTTCGAGTCCAGGGCGGATATGGAGGTTATCCCCCGTATCCGGCGTCCTAAGGACATTCATACAACCGATCAGATTGTTGGCCAGGCATGCCGTAACGGCTGGACGGTTGGCGTGACGATGGAGGATCTGGTGGGTGCCCAATGCGGCACGGTGATCGGGCTGCACCCACGTAATGATGAATGGCTGTCCGGGGATCGGATGCATGGTGTCTGGTACGGCACCGCTGAGGATGCCGCCGCGCACCAGGCTGCTATGGACGTTGTGGATTACGGCAAGTACGAGGCCATGGCGGTCAGCCCTCTTGCGGCCGGGCGTTTGGACCCACCCGATATCTGCCTGATCTACGCGACGCCGGCGCAGATGATAATTTTTATCAACGGGTTGCAGTGGATAGGCTACAAGAAGCTCGACTGGGGCTGTGTTGGCGAATCGGCCTGTGCCGACTCCTGGGGCAGGGCCCTCAAAACGGGCGAACCGTCATTGTCGTTGCCCTGTTTTGCAGAGCGCAGATACGGGGGCGTTATGGAGGATGAGTTGCTCATGGCATTGCCACCGCATTTCCTGCCGGGCGTCATTTCCGGGCTTGAGCGGCTTTCCAAAAACGGTCTTCGCTACCCGATTCCGCCCTACGGTGTGAACAACGACGCTAGACCTGGTATGGGCGTGAGTTACGACTGAAGCCGCTACTGAGTCACCGCGATCTGGTTTGCGGACGCGGGTGAACAACCTAAGGGTATGACATGACCTACGCTGGCGAACGGCAGATCTTTGACGCGGACAGTCACCTGATGGAGCTGCCTGACTATCTCTTAAGGCACGCCGATCCCGAGGTGCGTGATTTGCTCCCTGGCTTTGAGCAGGAGCGGCTCCAGGTCGAAGGGCTTCGTTTCGCCCAGGGTGTGCCGGAGCGCGATCCCCTTGCTATTGAGAAGCTGGTGGCGCTGGGTGATCGCATCACACATGGGCCAAAGTGGCACGATGCGCTTGGATCATTCAGCGGGCTAGAACGCGGCGTAGCGCTGGACCTGCTGGGTTTCCGACGTCAGGTTATTTTCTCGTCATTCTGCGCCGGCAAGGTGTTCCAGTGTGAGCCAAAGCTGCAGTACGCTGCTGCCCGAGCGCACAACAGGGCTATGGCAGAATTCTGCGCGGCGGATGCTCGGCTAATGGGTGTCGCAATGGTGCCGCTTGATGATCCGGATCAGGCCGTTACCGAGATTAAACGCTTGGCCGCCGACGGCCTCGCCGCGGTCTGGGTCCCCGCTAGAGCACCCGGCGGCCGCTCGCCGGGTCATCCTCTGCATGAGCCTGTCTGGGCGCTGCTGGAATCCATGGGGCTGCCGTTCCTGCTGCACGTTGGCAGCAGCACCTTGTCTATCCCCGATGAGTGGATGAACGATGGACGCTCTGAACGGATGAGTGCCCGGGGACGGGCAGAGGTAATTGGCTCAAAGGACCTGACGGTTATCTTCCAGGACACGCTGCGCTTTCTTTCAGTCCTTGTGCTGGATGGTGTGCTCGAGCAGTTCCCGAAACTCAAAGGTGGCGCGATCGAGGTTGGGGCTGGTTGGGTGCCCGATATGATCCGTCGGCTCGATCATGGTGCAGAAATCTGGGCGCGGTCCGAGCCGCACCTTGCCACGATGAAGCGCAGGCCATCGGAGCAGATTCGCAGTCAGCTCCGCTTCACGCCTTATCCCTTTGAAGATGTGGGCATGCTGATCGAGCAGTCGTATCCCGAGCTTTATCTGTTTTCTTCTGACTATCCCCATGCCGAGGGCGGGCGTGATCCGATTGGTCGTTTCACCCGTTCNCTCTCAGATCAGAGTGAAGAGGTATGTGCGCGTTTTTTTGCGGACAACTTTCGTGAACTCTATGTTGGTGTGCTTTAANCTTAATTCATAGACCTGGTGACAGGCGGAGCTTTTAAGAATTAGTCGAATCGCGTGATGCGGTCCGAGTCAGCTAGGTACTGGAATGCATCGTGAATGTTCATCGCGATAGTTCTGCCNGTNGACAACGGGGGNAGCTTGTCAGGTTCGTACCANCCCACGTCTGATGTCTCCGGGCCGACAGATGGCTCTCTAGAGTCGGTCTGCTTGCAGAGAAAGAAGAGTTTGTAGAAGTCCCGGGCATCCGCGGAGTAGTCATGCCGGGCCTTGTGCAATACGGCAAAGAGGCGCTCTGCCCGCACCGTAATGTTAGCTTCTTCGGAAATCTCTTTGGCAATATTGGCAGCGGGTGAGATGCCCACATCCGCGTAGCCGCCTGGCATGGTCCAGAGTCCGTCAAACTTCTCCCGGACGAGCAGAATGTGCCCATCGCGAATCACGGCGCCCCTTACATCGACCTTGGGAGTCACATAACCCTCACCAACGTCGCTGAAGGTCTGATCGATAGCTGAAAGCGGCATGCTGCTCAGGTATGCCAGCATCTGGTGGGTCAGCTGGACCAACTCCTCATAACGCTCCCTGTCGAAGTCACTGGCCGCAAAGTGCACACCCGTTGCAGAGAGCGCCTGTGCCCGTTTGATCCAGGTGAGGAAGTTGTTTTCCACTTCACAGCGCTCCTTCCGCCTGCATCGCCTTGACCTCATCTTCGCTGAAGCCCGCTTCAGTAAGGATCGAGTGCGTGTCAGCACCAAGCAGGGGTGCCGGTTGGCGAATCGCCGGGCCATCTTCGTTGGCGACGAAGCCTGCCGTAACAACTCGGGATGAGCGCTCAGGATCATCAGCCCGCGCCACTTCCTGCAGCACCCCCCGACCTTCGAGCTGCGGGTCGCGGATCACGTCTGGAATGTCGCGTACCTCGGCGACCGGTACGCCTGCTCTGCCAATCACCTCTAGCCAGTGCGCGGTGCCGGCTTCACTGAGGGCTGCGCGCACCGCCGCCTGGACCACGTTGGCGTTGGCTATCCTGGCCTGCTCACTGGNAAAAGCCGGTTCGGCAAAGCGGTCACCTATGCCAATGACATCCATCAAAGTATGGACCTGGTTGTCGCGTAGAGCAGAGATTTGCAGGTANCCGTCCGCGGTTGGGAACGTGTCCGCAGTCGGGGCTCGAGTGGATGACAGATTGCCAAGCAGACCGGGCAGCGTGCCTTCATTCATGTAATTCGAAAACTGTGCGGCTTGCATTACGATGGCCGTGTCCTGCATGGCGACGTCGAGTAACTGCCCGTGCCCTGTGCGCTCCCTGCGCAGGAGTGCGCTTGAAATCGCGAATGCAGCATGCAGCGCCGTGCCCATATCACACGGCATGTACCCGGTGCGAGTGGGTCCCGTCTCGGCTTGTCCGGTCTGCCACATCATCCCACTGGCAGCCTGGATAGCACCGTCATAGGCGGCAGCGCCGGCGCCGGGTCCTGTCTGCCCATAACCTGATATTGCGCAGTAGATGAGTCCTTCGTTCATCTCTATCAGCTGCCCATAACCGAAGCCCAGTCGGTCCATGGTGCCCGCCTTGAAGTTCTCAACTACCACATCAACCCTTGGTACAAGCGCCGCGATGACGCGCTCTGCGCTTGCGGATTTGAGGTCCAGGGTGATGCTGCGTTTGTTTAGGTTTGCAGTCTGGAAACCGGGCGAGAGGCCGTCGGTCGACGTGGTCAGCAGGTTACGCATCTGATCGCCGCTGCCCGGCTGTTCGACCTTGATGACCTCTGCGCCTAGCAGTGCCAACTGCATCACCGCGCAGGGACCCGCGAGCACCTGGGTGAAGTCGAGTATACGAATGCCCGCAAAGGCCTGCGTTTTGNTATCGGAGATNGTTGTTGTCACAGGCTGTCCTTAATGTTGACGACTAGTTGGGNACCTGGAACACCGGGNTCTCCACGCTGGGTCAAGGGAAAGGCGAGGTCAACGTGAACGACCCGGCCAACCTCTGCCTTGGTCGATGCTAAACGCAGGCCGATACCGACGTTGGCTGAAATGCTACCCGCGGTGCCATTATCGCTGCCCTTGTTCCAGGTTCGCCCGGCGTCGAAGAACAGTGCCCAGCCTAGGCGCGCCAGCTGCAATACGTGCATAGAGGTGTAGTAACGTCGCTCAACGTTGACAACCAAGCGTGCGTGACCNGTCTGGAACCTGTTGTCGAACCCACGCAGTCCAGTCGCACCGCCCAGCACAACCTGCCGGTGACTGGCCAGGCCTTCGGCGCGTACAGCTCTTGCTGAAGCGTACAACGCTTTGCGGTTGCTCAGTCGCCGGAAGTAGCTGATGTTGTACTCAACGATCAGATCCTCGGCGTCGCTGCGAGCCGTATTCCAGAACCCTTCCCACGCAATGCCGTGTCGAATCAACGTGCCACTCATTGCGTATAGCGTGTTGCGGGCGAAGCCGTCGGCGACAAACCGGCTCTCGCCATCACCCCAGGCGCCGGGCGCAAGGCCAAAACGCGCAAATACCTGGCTGCCGAGGTGCAGGTCTTCCGTGCGGTAGATCTGGTCCAGGTTATGCTCGATCGCAAAGTTGTCCTCGATGCGCTCAAACTGGACAAACGGATAGTTCAGTTCCCGGTCCGGCGCGACTCGGATCGGGTTTGGAAGGCCCGGCACTGTGTCGAGGTCCTGGGACTGATGGCGCAGGCCAACGGTCCAGCGCGTTGCATAATCGTGGCGCAGGCCTTTGGACCAACCGTAGCTTACGATCGCATCATTGGTGCGCTGCCGCACCGTGGAGATTTTGTCGCCGCGGAAATATTGGGACTCTTCCTGCTCGCCCCTGCGAACCCTTGCACCCCAGGCTCGCCGGGTATCGAGAGCGTAGAAAGGGCGCTCGAGGCTGATGAAATGGTTGTAACCGTCGTTGCTCTCAACGGCGGCGATTCGGGTTGCAAACCTGCTGCCGCCGATGTTGTTGTCTCGGTATACAAAGCGGGTCGAGTCCCTGTCGACATCCTGTTTGTGGGTCAGCGAGACGAGGCGACCACTGCCAAGAAAGTTGGAGTCTCGCAGACCGGCCTGGAATGTGTTCTCACCCCCGGCCCTGTCAAACGAAAGCTCCGGGGCCAACGACCAGACGTCGCGGGTGATGACCTCAATGTCAACGGTTCCATTGTGTTCACTGCCCCTCGCGGCGGTTTCATCGAGGCATTGTGGAACCACCTTTACATCGGCGCCGTAAAGGTAGTGCTGGGCGCGTAAGAGGCGCGCAGATTCCTGCAGGATCCGTGGGTCGTAGGCATCGCCTTCTTTGAACAACAGCAGCCGACGGATAACCCGTGCGCGGGTGATCGGGTGTAGCCGGTTGCCCCAACGAAACACCGCGTTGTTTTCCGCCGGATCTGTTTCATCGAACACTGGTAGGCGGGTGACATGAATACCGCCGACGCGTGAACCCGAATAGTCGGGCAGTGGTGTGCTTGGAAAGTCGTGGCTGTGAGGAGCCGGCTCAAACGGCGTGGGGCAGGGCGCGCCGACCGCAAGCGCCACGGTTAAGGCGAGTGCAAGCCCTGCTAACCTCGCGACCGCGTCCGTCTGGCGCTTCAAGTTTGCTCTAGCGGCGCGCTGCGGGAGCGCTGACGCCAAGTTGTATAGCCAGCGCTTCGTCTTCCGCTGTCTGGTAACGAGGGGTCTCATCACGAGGCGAACGCAGATCCTGGCCGTCTGTATCGCGCGTTTCACGCCGTACTGCTTCCCAGCCCTCAGGCCAGCTTTTGTCGAGATGTACTATGCCTGGTGCTTTGAGTGTTTCCAGAAGCTCCAGGGCTTGCTTCAGCGCTGAGTGCTGATCTGGGGCATCAAACGGGCGGCCGGCCTCATGCCCAAGTGGATAATTGAGGAATGCTGCCCGCGGTGGCTTCGCTGCTGACATGATGTCAAGCGCACTGCCCAGTATCACCGTTGGCAAACCCTGCGCCTCGAAGTGCCTTGCGATCAGACTCACGGTCTGATGACAAACCGGTCACAGAGGCACCAGCAGCAGCGCGTCGATCTCTGGCAGTTCATCCTCGAGATTCGGGATTAGCTCTTGGTGCACCCGACGCTGGGAGTAGATACCTCCCATACAGGATAGGTGTGTATCTGCGAGCCCTCCAATTACGCCCTCCTCGACCAGCGCGGGTAGTGCCTCAGCGGGAAACACGCAGCGCGGGTCGCGGCGCGCATTTGGCAGATAATTCTCTGTCACGTGGGAGAAACGCAGCTTATTTATCGGTGTATTGGCGGGGATTACGCGTATGGAGGTATCGTCCTTGTAGTGGTACGCAACCTGACCCGCGACGTACGTTCCGGCGGTCGAGATCATACCAACACGCAACTCCGCCAGTGGCTTCGCCGGGCGGACGAAAGGAGGCTTGGAATCGGCTTCGTACCAGCGGTATGGGGGATAGCCCAGCGAGTCATAGAGGTCACGGGTCTGCTGGATGTAGCTCGTTGGTTTGTGCATGGCGTCTGGCGCTTGGGGCACTCTGCTTCAGAAGTTGTGAGATTAGCATGGACATCCGGCGGACCACGCGGTCCAAAGGCCCAGTTTCTGGCATTCTGCGGCGGTGACAGGGAGGCAATCCGGATGTTGAAGCTGCTGTGGCCAGCGCTGCGCTGGAAAGATGACTACGCTTTTGAGCGTGAGGCGGTAGGGAACGTCGCGGAGGCGGTGCTGGTTGAGGGTGTTGAGAAGGTGACCGATGAGCAATGGGCTACCGCGGACGGCATCCTTAGCCGGGTTGACCCCCTTGAGGTCGATGATATGGGCAAGCTCCAGCGTTGCCGAATTTTCATAACGCCTAAGGTTGGGTTCGACAATATTGACCTCAAGAAGTACGGCGCATTGGGTATCCCAGTCTGTAACGTGCCGGACTATGGCACCCAGGATGTGGCCGACCATGCAATGGGCCTGTTGCTTTCACTGCTGAAGGGAATCAATCGTTACGATGCTGTGCTGCGGGCAGCCCCGTCCTCATGGCAGCAGACGGACAACCCCTATGCGATACGATTGTCTGCTGCGCGGCTTGGGATTGTGGGGTTGGGGCGCATCGGTACCGCAATGGCGCTCCGTTGCAAGGCGTTTGGCATGCAGGTGAGCTTCTACGACCCCTATCAGCCAAATGGGGTGGATCTGGCATTGAACATCGGCCGTTTCGATTCACTTGAGGACCTGTTTGCAGAATGTGATGCGGTGTCGCTGCACGTGCCGCTGACCGATGAGACCCGGGACTTTATCAACGCTGACCTCCTGTCTGGGGCTCGGCGTGGTCTTGTGCTGATCAATGCCGCACGTGGCGAGATCCTGGACATTGATGCGCTTTACGATGCTCTGAGAGATGGCGTAGTTGGTGCGGCTGGACTCGACGTTCTCCCAGAGGAGCCACTGAACATGCAATGTGCACTGGTACGTGCCTGGCTGGGTGGTGAAGACTGGATTCGACACCGTGTCCTGCTTACCCCGCACTCCGCCTTCTACACCCCGCAGAGCGCTTACGACATGCGGGTCAACGGGATCAAGGTGGCGCTCAAGTACCTGACGACCGGCCGTCTTGAGAATTGTGTCAATGAGCCCTGGCTGCAGCACAGGCGCTGACTCGGAAGGCGGGCTACCGTCCGTCGAATCACACTCCCAAATNGGTTACGCTGGGGTGAGCNTGGCAGGGATCATGCGTNGTNGAACATCTGGTTGTTNTCGGGCCTTGTNCTCGCTTTTGGCCTTGTGGTTGGCTTCTNTNTTCGCAACCTGNTCGGTAAGGGNTCTGCCGCCGAACTGACNCNAGTCGGAAATTGGTGGGAGGAACGCAATACACTTANCTGCGCGCAACTGCAGCTTCTCNAGGACATNAAGTNCCGTCGCTCGGCGNTAATTGCGNGTATTCGGAAGAAATTCTCGTNGATNCCTAATCGGGAACTTTACTAGCGGCTGNNTCANATCTGCCCGATGGACTTTATAGACTGTGNGCGAAAGAAATGCGGCGTCGTGTACGCGTTGAATCCTCAATACGGACATGGTCGAAGANGGCAAAANAGTCATACTACACNCCTGACGATCAANGGGGCCCAACAAACNCCGGAACCACCCACGGGAAGCACACGATGTCTGATTTCGATCAAGTATTGAGCCAGATAGCCAGGCTGGCACCATTGATTAAGCAGGAAGCCGATGCTGCGGAGGCCAACCGGCATGTCAGCGCGTCGGTAGCCCGGAGCATGGCAGCGGAGGGCCTGTATCGGGTCGCGGTACCACGAAATGTTGGTGGTAGCGAACGGCATCCCGTCGAGCAGATTCGTACCATCGAAGCAGTATCACAACTTGACGGTGCAACCGGCTGGGCCCTAATGATTGGGATCGAGGGCATGGGGATTCTGGGCGCCGCGTTACCGCTCGCCGAGGCACAGGTCCTCTTTAAAGACCCCAAACTGATTCTGGCAGCGGCACTCAATCCACTTGGCAAGGCCGTCGAAACGGAAGGGGGTTATCGTATATCCGGCCAATGGCCCTTCGCGAGCGGATGCCACAATGCGGACTATTTCTGGAGCCAGAGCATCCTGCGCACGGCTGCTGGCGAGGTGATCGCGGACGATGCCGGCCCGATCCTGTTGGAGTCAGTGGTGGCTCGCGATAATTTTGAGATCCTTGATACCTGGCACGTCAGTGGTTTGCGCGGTTCGGGCAGCCATGACATCCGAATCGACGATGTCTTTGTACCTGAGGTCGCGACCACCCGGATCCACCGGCGCGACCTTTGCGCACAGGGCACACTTTATCAATTACCGTCGTTCTGTCGCCTTGCCTACAACAAGGTTGGGGTCGCAACTGGGATTGCCCGTGCGGCGATTGATCACTTTTGCAACCTAGCGACCCAGAAGACGCCTCGGGGTACCCGAAACAAGTTGCGCGAGCGCGAGGATGCCCAACTCGCTGTTGCGGAAGCAGAACTCGCGGTCGGTCGAGCACGGAGCTTTGTCTTCGAGACTGTCAACGATGTGTGGGACACCGTCGATCGTGGCGATGAACCAGCACCGCGCCAACGCGCCTTGCTGCAACTGGCGTGCTCTGGTGCCTGTGATGCATCGGTGGATGCGGTACAGAAAGTAGTTGGCGCCGCGGGCGCGTCGGCCAACTTCACAACGAATCCCCTGGAGCGGTGTATGCGGGACGTGATGGTAGTACGCCAGCATTTCATGGTTTCACCGCAGTGGTATCACGGGGCGGGGCGTGTGTTGTTGGGGCTGCCATCGGAGGCATTGGTGTTGTGAGTGTGGGCCTACCCATATGCCAGCGCCCGCTGAACTATGCGAAGGTGGATGGTTTGGAACTGCGGGCCGAGCTTTACGCGCCTATTGGTGAACCGGAACCCGGTCTGCGACATGTTGTCCTCGTTGACGTTCACGGTGGCGCNTTCAGTTCTGGAAACCGTTTTGCCGGGTTGCACTATTGTCGACGTCTCGCCCGTATGGGCGTGACAGTTTTGTCCATTGAGTTCCGCCACGGGCCGGATCACAAACACCCGGCCGCGCTCGAGGATATTGCGCGTGCGGTTCGCTTTTGCCGCGAGGGTCGTCTTGGTTTTGACGCGGCGCGCGTTGGGCTTATTGGGTCGTCCAGTGGAGGCCATCTGGTTACTCTCACCGCGGTCGAGCCCACTGAGCAGGGCACAGAGCTGAAGTGCGACGCGGATTTCGTGATCGCACTTTGGCCAGTTTCTGATCCCGCTGCTCGGTACCACTACCTTCTCTCTCGCCAGCTGGAAACCAAGGCGTCACTGGATGGCTGGGATCCATTTCGCCTGGCAAGCGGCCATCGAGGCTACTTCCGTACAGTTGCACAGATGCATGGGGCAAGTCTGCAGAACGTCTTGACGCGGGGCACTTTCGAAAAATTGCCACCGCTGTTGATCGTACAGCCGGAACTTGATCGTAATGTCCCGGTGTTCATGAGCCAGACTCTTCACGGTGCCTGGCGGTTGGCAGGAGGCATGGTTGAATACCATCAATATCCTGGGGTGGGGCATGGATTTGCGGCCGTCGACACCACACAAACAGACGACTGCCTGGATGACGTTGCCGCTTTTGTGCGCTGCGTGGCGCCTGTCTGATTGGGGGCGTTGCGCTGAGTGGCCAGCAGTGCTGGTCCGGGCGTCAGCTTTGTAGAGCCGTCCAGTCCTCGCGGCCAAGCGCAACCTTGCCGGCAGTATCTGGCATCGGGTACTTCAACCCGGTAGCACAGTTAAATAAGACGGCTCTGTCCTTTGAAGATATGAGTCCTTCCGCAACGGCCGCGCGGGCAGCTGCGGCGGTTGCGGCGCCTTCAGGGCAGAGCAACACACCGTCGGATCGTGCGATCTGAATTCGCTCAGCTTCGATCGCTGCATCTGTTACGGCGATCGCAAAGCCGCTACTTTCGCGCAGTGCGCGAAGGATCAGGAAGTCACCAATGGCCACGGGCACCCTGATGCCCGCAGCGTAGGTATGTGCATCTACCCAGGGCTCCGCTGTATCCNNACCCTGCTCCCACGCCNTCACTATTGGGGCGCAACCGGTGGANTGCACGGCGACCAAGCGCGGTAGNCGATNGCTGTCGAGCCAGCCNATTGCCTGTAGNTCNCTGAAGGCCTTCCACATACCGATGAGGCCTGTGCCNCCTCCNGTNGGGTAGAAGATCACATCGGGNAACTGCCAATCGAGCTGTTCGGCCAGCTCGAGNCCCATGGTTTTCTTGCCTTCGATCCGGTANGGCTCCTTGAGNGTGGAGGTATCAAACCAACCCATGGGCCCATTGCCTGCACCTACGTATCGGCCNCAGTCGTTGATCAGNCCATCTGCGCGAAAGGTGTGCGCCCCGAGNTATGCTGTTTCAGTGACATTGATTAGCGGGGTGTCCTCGGGGCAGAAAACCCAGGCCTCGATATCAGCCTTGGCTGCGTAGGCTGCGAGTGCCGCCCCGGCATTGCCATTGGTTGGCATCGCCATGCGNCGGATACCCAACTCCTTNGCCATGGATACCGCCATGGCGAGACCGCGGGCTTTGAATGATCCTGTCGGCAGGCGACCCTCGTCCTTGACTGTAGCGTTGACCCCGGCCTCGGCGTTCCAGCGCGAAAGATCCAGGATCGGNGTCTGAATTTCGCCAAGCCGNACGATGTTGCTGGCATCTCTCAGCGGAAGCAACTCTCTGTACCGCCACATCTCGGGTAGACGGCTCACGATGCTCTCGCGTGGAACTTCAGTCCTGATCGCATCGAGGTCGTATTGCACTAGCAGGGGTTTCCCTGCCGACGAAAGGTTGTGGACTTCGTTTGCGGGGAGACGCTCNCCCGTAAGGGCGCATTCGAGGTGNGTGACGTAGTTGGCTGGTTCGACCTCAGACATTGGGATGCTGCCGCCAGGTCTGCGTTGCCTTCTCGAACGCATGNGCGAGCTGTAGNACTTCGAAGTCNGCGTTCTGACGGCCGACAATCTGTAGTCCGACCGGCAAGCCGTCAGGGGTGAACCCGCAGGGCACAGAAACCGCAGGCAGGCCTATTGCGGATATGTAGTAGCAGGATTTCATCCAGTCAATATAGGTTTCCATCTCGACACCCTCGATCTCGCCGACCCATTCTGTCTCGATTGGAAAGGGGGGNACCTGCGACACTGGCAGGATCAGGAATTCGCGCTTGCGCAGGAACNCCTGCACACGTTGAAAGAGTGCAGTGCGCGCCCCCTCCGCTTTTGCGATGTCTGCCCCGGTGAGAGCAAGGCCTTCCTCGACGTTCCAGATGATGGTGTCTTTGTAGTGTTCACGGTGGGTCTTGATCCGTTCACGGTGACCGTGGGCAAACGACCAGGCGCGCAGCGTCTTGAAGATGAAGTCGGCCGGTTCAAAATCCGGAAAATCGGTCTCCACGGCGCAGCCGAGTCCTTCAAGCACGGGGAGCGCGCCTGCAATAACGTCNCGGACATGCTGGTGGACGGGCAAATGTCCAAAATCCGGCGAGAAAGCCAAGCGGGTACCAGTAAAGTCACGCTCCAGGCTGGCCNCAAAACGGCTGCCTGGTTCCTGTAGTGAGGTCGGCNCCCGCGGATCGGGTCCTGCCATAACTGAGAGTAATAAGGCGGTGTCNGCAACGGTTCGGCCCATAGGGCCCAGTACGGGGATGGTGAACCAGCCCAAATCGGTTGGCCAGCCGGGCACACGTCCACCTGAGGGCCTGAATCCAACGACATTACAGAAGTTTCCGGGGTTGCGAAGGGAGCCGCCCATGTCGCTACCGTCCGCAATCGCGACCATNCCGGTAGAAAGTGCCACCCCGGCACCGCCNCTGGACCCACCACAGGTTCGGCTTGTGTCATACGGGTTAAGGGTTGCGCCGAAAACCTTGTTGAAGGTATGAGAGCCTGCGCCAAANTCAGGCACGTTGGTCTTGCCGATTGTTGTGGCGCCCGCGGCGCGCATNCGCGAAACGATNAGTGCATCAACCTTGGGGACATGATCGGCAAATATGGGCGAACCCATTGTGGTCCGGATGCCGGCGGTCGGAAGCAGATCCTTGTGCGCGATTGGTAGACCTGCCAGTGGGCCTGGCGCCTCGCCGCGAGCCAGNCTAGNATCGGTNGCGCGTGCCGCGTCCATNGCGAACTCNGGTACGAGCGTGATGATTGCATTCAGNTTCGGGTTGATNGTNTCGATTCGCGCGAGGTGTGCCTCCAGTAGTTCAACTGCAGATATTTCGCGAGTTGCAATAAGCCGAGCCAGCTCGGTTGCCGGTTTGAGACACAGGTNTTCCATCAGGTCCCCCCTTCTAAGGTCCGCGAGCCTAACACCCACAGCAANGNGGTGCGTCGGGCAACAATAAGGCGGGTTCATCCCNCAGACCGGGCATTATGAAGGTGTGCGAGAGAACCTCACGAACCACGCATGAGGCTCTACATGNCGATAAGGTCTGCNCGGTCCAAGGTGTTCTGCAGGAGTCGAATNGTNGCNGCGTCGACCATTTCTCCGTCAACCTCGATGGCTCCCAGCCCNTCTTTAAGGGCGGCCGCGTAGGCATCACGTTGGCGGCGGGCGAGTGCCACGCGATCAGAATCGGGTGTAAAGATTTTCGCGGAGATCGGGACCTGATTTGGGTGGATCGCCCATTTACCGTCCATTCCCAGCACCCGCGCACGCTGACAGTCAGTCCTGATTGCATCGATGTCGCGGAAGTTCGCAATGGGACCGTCTATGGCGTCGAGTCCGTTGACACGACAGGCGACAGTGATCGCGTATCGAGGGTAATGCCACAGATCCGTTGGATAGCGGCTGTCGTCTTCGCCGACATTTGTAACGTCCATACCCTGACTGGCGGAGTAGTCACCCATACCGAGGATCAGTGCCTCCAGTCGATCGCTCGCTGCGGCAATCGCGTTGACGTTTTGCAGACCCTCTACATCTTCGATTAGACATTCGATNCCGATGCGGTTCTGGATGCCAAGCCCTGACTCGAGTTGATCGAGGAGCAGATGTACAAAGCGTACATCCNCGGCGTCTCGCGCTTTCGTCAGGATCAATGTGGCGATGTTCTCGCCGGCACCCTCGACCACGGTGATGATGTCCTTGTGACAATGAGGCGTGGTGACATCGTTAATGCGTACACTCACCGAGCCTGGCGTCCATGGGCCTGCCCGTAGGGCATCGACAATCATGCCNCGNGCGGNCGCTTTTGCNTNGGGGGCCACGGCGTCTTCAAGGTCGAGGAAAACTCCGTCAATCTCCATGGTCGCCGCNTTGCTCAGCATTTTTTCTGAGCTGCCTGGTACCGACAGGATGCAGCGCCGCAGTCGTGTGGGTTGCATCAGGAGACCTTCAGGTTGCGTTCGAACATTGCAAACAGTCGTTCCCAGTGACGTTCGGCTGCGTCTTTGACATAGATTGCACCGCGCTGGGGGAAGACGAACCCGTGATGGGTCCCGGGATACCACTCGATTCGGTGGTTTGTGCCCGCGGCGGTCAGGTGCTCACCCAGCTTGTTGATCATCTCAGGTGGCGCCCACTCGTCCGTTTCAGCGCAGCCGAAATAGACCTCCCCTGGGATCTTGTCAGCGTCAAGGTGCGGAGAGTCGTCCTTGTCTACGCACAGGCGGACCCNATGCAATGACGCCGAGGCCTGCATGCGCGGNGCTAGATGCGCAGCCGCNGCAAAGGCAAAGGGACCGCTCATGCAATAGCCAACACAGCCAGCCGGCCCATCGCTCGCCGCAGATTCGCGCTCGGCATAGCTGAACAGTGTGCGACAGTCTTCCATCACCATNGCATTGGAGAGACTGTTCATGTGTTCAAACATGATCTTGCGGCTTTCATCCGTGCCTTCGACCACAAACTCGCGGGTGCGGCGATAGTAGAGCTGCGGGAGCATCACGTAGTAGCCCACAGCTGCTATGCGCCGGGCCATGTCATGCAGTTCCTCACGCTTACCGGGTGCGTCCATGAGAAAAAGGATGACCGGATACGGACCGCCTTCTTCGGGATGGGTGATAAACGTCGGCATCGCGCCGTCATCGGTCTGGATGTCAATTTCTTTTTCCTGCATCTGTCCGTCCTTTCTAGGGAAATAGAAGAAGAGTATTAAGAACGTTGTTTCGCCCTCTGAGTCCAGCATCGATGGCAGGATTCAGCCGCGCAAGGCTACATTAGATCAGGGTGAGCAGATGGTCGAGCGAGCTGCGGTCTGGCTCTGTCGCTACGGCTGGGTCAAGCCCTGGATCACTCTACTAGCATTGCGTTCTCTGGTTCCGGGTGCACCTTTGACACCAGCATCGAAATGCTGCCAACGATCTTCATCCGAGTATGGAGACGCCAGAGTCCGTGCAGTTCGGGAACGCCGCGGGCATGGGCGATCATGCTGATTTCGTGGTTCATGTTTTTTTGTCTAGAACACGCGCACCTACTGGTGATTTCAAAGTTCCCGCAGTTTCTCATAGAAGAGGTTGCCCTCGAGTTCGCGCACGCCTTCCAGATGCCATTGCGAAGCGCTGCCTTTGCGGATATTCATCGAGCAGCCGGCCATGCGCCGGTCGCACGAGAGCGCAAGCACTGCGTGCCCCGATATGGTGTCGTGGCTCATCTCTACCATTCTTAGAATCGAAGGCGTAAAGCCAGCATGGCATGCATCTGGCACAGTCGTTAGCGCGTTCGGCGCGGCTGAGGCCTCTTCCAGTATTGGAAATAATAGTTCACAACCAGGACTGAGCTGTTCTCCTCCAGACTTCGTGTTGAGCCGAAAGCGAAGGTGTTGTCGATATTCTTGGCAGCGTGAAAAAAACCAGCTGTGCTGGGCGCGATTAATCTGCAACTCTTCCCGGTCGATGGCATAGAGGTAGTAGCGAAAGAACGCGCCCATCTACTCGAAAAATGGCGGCACCGACCCAAAACTGGCTAGGTGCGGTGGGTGGCGTGCTGAGTCTGGGTGACGTCGATGACATTCGGGATCGCAGCAAGCAGCAGCGCGCCTCGAATCCCGAGTAGCAGCATTGCGTGCAGAAAGTTAACGAACCAGACGATGAATCCGGTTTCCATGACGGATCTCCGAGGCTTAGGAAAGCCGGTCTTGCATCCACCCAATAGTGCCATTCTGACGCAGATGCGGTTGTGCCGTTACGCGGGGATGGGCTTTTTTTGCGCGGTAATTAGCGTAGCATTGCGCCCTCGAAATACTGGCAAACTTTTACTACATGACTGACCGAACCGAAGTGGCCGGGCTGCAGGTCGCCACCGCGCTGTATGAACTTGTCGAAAATCAGATTGCACCAGGAACCGGTATCGAAACCGCGGCCTTCTGGCAGGGTCTGGCGGACATCCTCAAGGATCTGGTGCCAAAGAACCGCGCGCTGTTGGCGAGGCGTGATGAGCTCCAAGCACAAATCGATGATTGGCACCGTGAACGCGCGGGGCAGCAGCACAACGATGCCGAGTACAAGGCGTTCCTGCAGGAGATTGGCTACCTCATACCTGAGGGGGACGATTTCGAGATTTCGACCACAAACGTGGACCGAGAAATTGGCCTGCTCGCCGGACCACAACTGGTTGTGCCGGTCGATAACGCCCGCTACTCGATTAACGCAGCCAACGCTCGTTGGGGTAGTTTGTACGATGCTCTTTACGGTACAGATCTGATACCCGAGACTCCGGGTGCAGAGAAAGGTTCAAGCTACAACCCCGCTCGGGGTGAACATGTGGTGGAGTACGCTGCTGGCTTCCTGAACGAGACCACGCCCCTAGCGAATGCGATGCATCAGGATGTCGTCAAATACCGCGTCGAGGCGGGTTCGGTGGTGGCCGAACTCGAAAGCGGTACCGAAACGGGGCTGACCGATACCAGCCAGTTCGCAGGTTATGTTGGTGATGCGGCCGATCCGTCGAGTGTGCTGTTGGTCCACAACGGGCTCCACATTGAGATCCAGGTTGACCAGGAGGACTCTGTCGGCGCAGTTCATAAAGCCGGCGTCAAGGACATTGTGGTAGAAGCGGCTGTCACTACCATTCAGGACTGCGAAGACTCCGTTGCAGCCGTTGACGCTGAAGATAAGGCGGTTGTCTATGGAAACTGGTGCGGGCTGATGACCGGAGGGCTTGCCGAATCGTTCGACAAGAACGGCGAGGTCATCAAACGAACCCTGAACCCGGACCGAACGTACACAGCACCAGACGGCACCGGTTCGGTAACGCTGCCGGGGCGCAGCCTGCTGCTGGTACGCAACGTGGGCCACCTGATGACCAACGACGCCATCCTGATGGCGGATGGTGAAGAGATCCCCGAAGGGATCATGGATGCGGCAGTCACCTCTTTGGCCGCGATGCACGATCTGAAGCAAACCGGTTCCGTGCAGAACAGTCGCACTGGTAGTGTCTACATCGTCAAACCCAAAATGCACGGGCCCGAAGAGGTCGCGTTTACGGTCGAGTTGTTCTCCAGTATTGAAGATGTCCTTGGATTGGAGCGGAACACGCTGAAAGTTGGGATCATGGACGAGGAGCGACGTACCACCGTCAACCTAAAAGAGTGCATTCGAGCTGCCAGGGAACGGGTGATTTTTATAAATACCGGCTTCCTTGACCGCACAGGCGATGAAATCCATACCAGCATGGAAGCGGGTAGCTTCATCAAGAAAACTGTGATGAAACAGCAACCGTGGATTCTTGCGTACGAAGACTGGAACGTGGACGTGGGTCTTGAGACGGGCCTCGCTGGTAAAGCGCAGATCGGCAAGGGCATGTGGCCGATGCCGGATGAAATGGCGCAGATGATGGAGCAAAAGGTCGGTCATCCCAACGCAGGGGCGAACACGGCATGGGTACCGTCTCCAACGGCTGCGTCGCTGCATGCAATGCACTATCACCAAGTCAGTGTGATGGATCGTCAGCAGGAGCTGAAGGCCCGTAATCGGGCGCCATTGTCCGACATCCTCACACTGCCGCTGCTTGCGGGCACTAATCTCTCGGCTGAAGAGATACAGCAGGAACTCGACAACAATGCGCAGGGGATCCTAGGCTACGTTGTACGCTGGATCGATCAGGGTGTCGGCTGCTCGAAAGTGCCGGACATCAATGACGTTGGCTTGATGGAAGACCGTGCGACCTTGCGGATCTCGAGCCAGCACATTGCCAACTGGCTGCGCCACGGCATTTGCAGCGAAGCGCAGGTCATGGAGACGCTGCAACGTATGGCGACAGTAGTCGATCGACAGAATGAAGACGACGACATCTACACAAATATGGCACCAGACTTCGACGAGAGCATCGCGTTTCAGGCTGCCTGTGACCTTGTCTTTAAAGGTACCGCACAACCCAACGGCTACACGGAGCCGGTTTTGCATGCGCGGAGGCGGGAGGCCAAGGCCAAAGCAGCCAGCTGAGGCCTCTGCGCGAGCGTCCTGAGTGGCCATCCCTTGATGGTCATGTTGGGGACAGCCGATCTGCAGAGCGAGGCCGTGCGACTACCATGCAGCCGGTTGGCGGCTATGGAATGATGAATGGCTGCGTGGCTTTCACGTCGTCGTCAATCTCTCGGCACGCGAGTTTGAGACAAACGTACGCGAGATGTTGCGCGAACTCGATGCGTTGGGACTGAACATCAGCATGGATGCCTTTGGAGCGTTTTAACCTTCGCTCGCTTACCTGAAATATTTTTCGCTCAACACCTCGTAGATCGAACGTTGCTTTGTCTTGGAAACCAAGAACAACAGTGATGATTGCACCATAACAAATGCGATCATCGCGCTGGGTCAGAATGTGCGCCTAAAGGTACTGGCGGAAGGAGTCGAGAGACCGACGAACAGGTAGAGATCCTGTGGGAAAGCTGCCGCGAATACATTCAAGGTTACTACTACAGCAAATTGTTGCCGGCCCCCGAAGTGCTCCCCAATCTCCGCTATCGTGACGATTTGTGGCTGTCAGAGGCTGTTTCAGGCTGCTGAATCCACTAGCGGGCTGGGGGAATGTGCGGCCGCACTGATTTCATGCCATGCCTGTTTCGCAATTGACCACGCCGAGGTCAATGCCAGAAGCGCAATGGCTGACGCAACCATGAGATCGAGCCACCGAGAAGACAGCGCAAATACGCCCGCTGCGGCAAGCAGTACCGCAACGTTGCCGATTGCGTCGTTACGCGAGCAGAGCCAAACGGATCGTAGATTACTATCGCCGTCGCGAAAACGAAACATCATCGTTGCGACAGCGAGATTTGCCAGTAACGCAACTACCGCTATGCTACCCATCACCAGCGGCTGAGGATCACTCCCCTCTATTGCTCGCGCTGCGGCGCCGTACAGCACAGAAATGCCGATCGCGCCCATCGCGGCTGCCTTAACCAAGGTCGCCCGCGCGCGTGCGGCAAGGGTACTCGACAACAGTGTCAGACTTATTGCGTAGTTGGCTGCGTCGCTAAAGAAGTCCAGGGCATCTGCTCGGAGCGACATGGAGTCGCCTATCTGGCTTGCAACCATCTCAATCACGAACATGGAAGCGTTGATAATCAGGGCGATGATCAGCAGAGCACGAATCGATTCCACGGACTCAGCGTTGACGGGCGCACAGCAGTGACGGGACATCACATGTGCTCCTCGTGGTGGGGTTCCTGGATGTGTGTCAGCATGTCCTCGATGACACAACGTATGTGGTCGTCCGCAGCCGTGTAGAACACCTGCCGGCCTCTTCGTTCGGACCGAAGAATTCGCGCGGCCCGCAGCAGGCGGAGATGGTGGCTGACAAGGGGCTGGGAAAGTGCAAGGCTCGCAGCGATGTCTGAAACGGATTTCTTCTCCTCGAGCACCGTCAGGATGATCCGCAGCCTACTGGCGTCTGCCATCAGTTGGAACAGGTCTGCCAGTTCGGAAACTGCTTCTATGGATTCGAGAGCGGCGAGTGGTGATTGTGTGCCGGCATAGGGTGTCCCGCTGTCAATCATCTATAGCTTTCAATACATGAACATATATTTATATATTGTTATATTGATGTTTGGATGTCAAAGCTGGTTCTGGGCGAGGTACGCTGAACGCGAAACTGATGGGTCAAATCAATCTGCCCGCGGGTCAATCTCTAACGACTCTGTGGTCCATTCATCAAGAAATGTCACCATTCCATCCCACTGGGCGAGGATGGGTTCGTACTCCCGGAACCAGCGTGCATACGACTCGGACTCTAGGACGGTCTGCCAGGTTTCCCGGTCCTCCCAGACCTGTATGGTCAGCACGGTGTCTGACTCGTGTACTAGCTCCAGACGCAGTCTCAGGCACCCGGGCAACATGCTATAGCGCGGAACGATTTCGTCTGCGACCAACATACGCAGTTCCCTCAATTCTCGCCGGTCCTTAAGCCGCCAGCATTTGTACGTCGTGAACTCTTCGGTCACGGTCCCTCTCCGTTGAGGTCAGCCTGATTCAGGAAAAGCCCTGCGAGATCGGGCTCGGCAGAGCAGTGGGCATTTTATCCGGTCCGCGCCCCTGCTGTGGTGCATTCGCCTGGCCCAGCGATGTAATCAACCTTGTGCTGGCGCTCGCGTACGCTCAAGCCGTAACAGTTAACGAACAACAGCATGAGTGAACTTGCTGAATTCTGCGAAGAGAAAAAAACGCGCCTGGCTCGAAACGAGCTGCTCTGACGTTGTCCGTGGTCCCGACCCGCTAATGATTGGGAGTACCAAGATTCCCATCACGTATCTGGAAGTGCGCAGCTGGTTGGATGCGACGTCGGAGTAGGGTTGGACCGTACCCATGCTGCCGACCGAATATGCCGGTGCCGTGCTGAGCGAGGTTGATNGCNTGGTGCTGATCCGTGCGTTGCAGCATGAACGTTCGGATATGATTGCGCTCGCCGTCGTCGCTCAGTGCCCATGGGGGCCTATGCAGTCCGAGATAGCCAAGCGTTATGTGGGCGAAGCTTACGGCAAGGTTGCAGACAAAGGGCTTCGGCAGAAGCTCCTGAGGCAAGAGATGACAGCGCGCTCGCTGCAGNCCATTCAAAGAAGGACATTTGAGGAGAGTGCCGAGGCTCAAACCCTAAGGTGCAAGATACTCATGTGCGAGTACTATAGTTCCATTGCGACGCAGAATTCGATCGAATTTGGTCCGGACATTTTGATCTATTCCGACTNCAACGAGATTCAGTTCGACACAATTGCCAAGCGTGTGCTGGGTCTCTCGGACTGAGGTTGCCGTGCCACCACTCAACTACCACCAGCTCACTGATGCAATTGCGACGTCGGGTCAACCGACAGAGGCCGAGATTCACGCCATTGCGGAGCAGGGGTTCGCTGCGGTGGTGAACCTCGCGATGCCTGACTCNGAAAATGCGCTTCCTCATGAAGGCAGCCTGGTGGCCAGTCTGGGGATGGCCTATTGCAACATTCCTGTGCCTTTTGATGAGCCGGAAGCATCCCATCTCCGCTTGTTTGCAGGTGTCATGGATGCGTTTGGCGGGCAGCGCGTTTGGGTGCACTGTGCCGTCAATGCGAGGGTCTCGGCTTTCATGTATCANTATCTGACGTTGTTCAAGGGGGCAGCNCCAGAGGCAGCAACTACTCCGTTGCTGGNGAANTGGCAGCGTCGTATGGACCCTTTATGGGCTGAGTTTTTGGCACTGACCAGGGCGGAGGTTGACCAGGCATGAAAAAACAGNTTNCTGGCCAGTTGGCAGGCTACGCGTAGATCATGAACTCAAGCAGGTTGCCATCGGGGTCGCGAACATAGGTGCTGATNCCCGTCGCATTGCCATCGTTCCGTCCGCCNTCCCGCTCGACGGGACCCTCGATTACCACAGCCTTGGCTCGACTCAGAGTTGCAGCCAGGTCCTGTGGGGATCCCGACCAGACAAAACAGAAGTCGCCACAACCGGGCTTTGCATTCGGGCCACGCAGATCGAAACGCCCCGACTGCCACAGCGATGGATCGTGGAAGTTGATCTTGTTGTTGCCAAAGTGGACAGAATAGAGCAGCGGAGCCAGGTCCCGGTTGGTACGGAATCCAAGTGCAGAGTAGAAGCTGAGCATGGCCTCAATATCTGCAACGGGAATGGCCGCATGGTCGAATTCCGCAACAGACATCAGACGCCGCGGATCTTGGTGACGGTCTTGTCTTCTTCCATATCGCAGTTGAAGAAGTTGCAGAGCACCGGTCGGAAGCGGTCCATGTCAACCAGGAACGCATCATGGCCTTGCAGTGAGGGCAGGCTCTCGAACTGAACGTCCATCCGCCCCTTGGCGAGTCCGTCTGCCAGTTCCCGCTGCTGGTCGATCGGGAAGAGGATGTCCGTTTCAACGCCAACGATCATTGCGCGTGAAGCCCCCGCACGGGCGAGCGCGATATCAAGCGATCCGCCATGATCGGCAGCGTCAAACAGGTCCATCGCGCGCGAAAGGTACAGGTAGCAGTTGGCATCGAAGGTGCCGATGAACTTGGTGGCATGCGCCTCGAGGTACGATTCCACCTCAAAGTCGATGCCAAAGGGATCGCCACCCTGGCGCTCCTCGGCGACGCGCTCTCGCGCAAAACGCTGCTCAAACTCACCCGCGCTGCGATAGGTGAGCATCCCGAGCTTGCGAGCCAGCCGCTGGCCNATGACNGGGGGNTCGTTGAAGTTGTATTGGCCGTCTTTCCAGGCCGAGTCGCTGCGCACCATCTCTCGCTGCAGCGAGCGCAGCGCGATCGAGAAAGGCAGCGCACGGGCCGCCGACGAGATACAGACCAGTGCGTCTGCGGCTTTTGGGTAGAGCAGATTGTGTGCAAGGGCAGTCATCCCGCCCATAGACGCACCGACAACCGCATGCAGACGTGTGATCCTGAGGCCTTCGATCACGCTCTGGCCGGCGCTTGCAATATCTTCGATGGTCAGAACTGGAAATGTGAGCCGATAGTGCCGATTGGTTTCCGGGTCAACACTGGCAGGACCGGTTGAACCAAAACAGCTACCCAGTGAATTGACGCAGATGATGAAGTACTTGTTGGAGTCGATGGGTTTCGAAGGTCCAAGCATGGGCTCCCACCATCCGCTGCTGGGATCATCCGCGCTGGATGCAGCGTGGGCTGATGGTGACAAACCGGTGAAGAGTAGGATCGCGTTGTCCCGCTCCTCGTTCAGTTCACCCCAGGTTTCGTAGGCCACCTCGGCGTCGTGAAGGAAGCCTTGCCGCATACGAAATTTGCCGGCAATGTTGTGGGTCTTTCTTGCCTTACTCATGTGGTGCTGCTCATCCTCGCTCCGCGCGCTGTATTTTCCGTGCTTTACCTGGACTTGACCAGTCCTGGTTTGAGTGTTGGCCAGGTGTGAACGGACGTACTCAAATTTGCAGCTATCCCCTCGCTTTGATGGTGGCATGGTTCAATTGTACGAGTGCCGCAGGCTTCATTCGGAATGTGGCTTGCTGTCTGCCTGTTTGCGCAGGGCGTAGTTTTCATGGGCCTTCTGCACCATGGGGCGGCGTTTGCCAACCTTTCTCAAGGCAAAGCCAGGATCACTTTCGCCGGTTGCAGAGAGAAGGTGGTAGGCGTGAGCGGCATTGATATGACCCTGGAAGCCCTGGGCATCCTGGGCCTGATTGACTGCAAGTTTGATCATCCGCAACTGAAAAGGATCATTCTGAGCAACACGCTCAGCCCAGGCGATGGCTTCGTCCATGAGTGCTTCAGCGGGAAAAGCCCGGTTGACGAGTTCCAGTTCGCAGGCCTCTTCGCCGTCCACGAAACGGCTCTCGAACAAAAGCTCTTTCGCCTTTCGCGGGTGCATATCCCACGGCACGGTGAAGTATTGAAAGTTTGACCCCAGAAACATGGCGTCTCTGGCCGCGTAAATAATGTCCATTGAAGAGGCAATCATCCAGCCGCCAAAGATGCAGTAACCGTGAACGGCGGCAATAGAGGGTTTGGCCAGATTGCGCCAACGGTGGCCAAAGTTGACAAATAACTCGTGCGATCGTTCATAGCGGCCGCGGATGCCTTCTTCGATTGGGCGTGCCTCTGCATCAGCTCTCTCGTCCGGAGTGCCTAGGTCGTGGCCCGCCGAAAAGTGCTCACCAGTCCCGCTAAGTAATATCACACCAACGTCGGAGTCGGCATCTGCTACGGCGAACGCAGCATCCATTTCCTCCAGCATCAGTCTTGACTGTGCGTTGCGGTAGCGCGGTCGGTTGAGCGTGACATACGCGACCCGGTTGCGGACCTCGTAGAGTATTGTCTGGTAGGTCATCTGGCTTCTCTTGGGTTGGCTGCGATGAGGGTACACCCAAATGCAAAACGGCCACCCGAGGATGGCCGTTTTGAATGTTTCGTAACCTTTAACTTAATGAGATATCGACCGAAGGTCGCATCTCACCAACTGTTGCCAGTACGCCATGAATCACGTGGCCTTTGAACTCGTCCATCAGACCCCATTCCAGTGGTTGGTTGGTATCGAGAGCGGTGAAAGCCTGTTGCTTCAGGATGTAGTCGAACCTCGGTGCCCACTTCCGTGCGCCCAGGCGAGCTGTTGTTGAGCAGTTGTCGATCATGTAAGACACGCCCCGGAAATGCATATACGGGTTCAGTGAATCAACACATTCGATGACAGATTCGTTTGCGATCTCGGAGTATGGGTGACCGGCAGCCAGCAGCACGTCACACTGGGCCACCATGGTGGCGCAATAGACGCCGGCAGTGATCGGATTCAGCGGGATCTCATCTTCCTTTCGGTCTGCTCGAACTTCCTCACCAACAACCCACATCTCGGTACCGTCAATCTCTCCCATCGGGAAATCGCCGAACCTGCGGCTCGCGTTTACAACGCTACGAATCTCGTTACCACAGGCAACGTCGTCATAGATCTCCTGCAATATGTCGCGCGCCGGCTTGTAGGAAGCGACGTACGCACCCTCAAACTTGGGTTTTTCCTCATCGGACAGCTTTTCGTAAACAGCCAGGATGCCCTCGCGCGAGATGATCCTTGAGATCGGCCCCGTGATGGACTCGGCCGTGTTGGCAAATGCCTCGGATGCGTCCATGCCTTCACGCAGGAACCGTTGGTAAAGAGCCTCGACAATCCCGTGTACGGCCCCTAGCAGGATGCCGCGCTCGCCAAAAATGTCGCTACGGTATTCGGACTCGAGAGTGGTCTGGAAACAGTAGGGTGAGCCAAGTGCAACCGCCCACGCAATTGCAAGGTCAGTGGCTTTACCGTCGACGTCCTGGTGCACCGCAAAGCTGCTGTTAATGCCGGCACCATTGACTTCTGAGCCCTGTACGTAGAGACGACGTACAGAGGGTCCCATACCCTTGGGGCATACCGCGATCACATTGATGTTGTCTGGAAAGCTGTCGCCAACACTGTCGAGATGTCCAAGGAGAAACCCGTGGGAAAGACCCAGCGTTGAACCGGGTTTCATGGCAGCAAACACCTCGGGGTAAAGCTCGGTCTGTGCTGCGTCGGAAATCAACAGAATCACGACATCGGATTCCGCCACGACGTCCATCATGTCTCCGAGCGTGCCGTTCTCCTCTGTGAAGCCGGCTGTGCGCGCCTCGTCTGCAGAGGCTGAGCCAGACCGTAGGCCAATTTTGACCCGCGTAGACCCGCCTTCGAGCGAATCGCGCAGGTTCTGAGCCTGTGCCGGGCCTTGTGAGCCCCACCCGATGACGCCAATTTGATCGACACCCTCAAGCGCCTGATGTACCAGGGGGAACAGGTCGCGGCCACCTTTGATCACGGACTCTTTACCGTCACCCACTGCGATGACGTCTTTATTAAAAATCTTGCTGTCGAAGTCCAGCGACATCACCATTGGTGTTTGCCTCGCCTGCCCGGTGGAAAAGGGCGCTAGTTATACGCGCCTCTCCATTCGATGTACAGTCACCTTAGGGCCTGTAGCCGCTGACGCGAGGGGCGTTTCGCGCGCACTCAGAAGGGTAAAGACCGGCACGGGTGCGCAAGGCTTCGCCTAGCCACAGTACACCCTTTTAGTTCATCCGCAGGCCGGCTATCTCGCGTTCAAAAAGGGCGTCGGTGTAGGAGGGCGGGGCAACCGACCATTACCGGTAAGGGCACTCTATGGTCATGCGAACATACGGCGGTTAGCGTCGTTGTGGTGCGTGTTGTTTCTGCGTCAGCCTGGACCTGGCTTGCGTCCGGTGTGACTACGTGGTCAGGCGAGCCCGGCGATGAACTCATCCACGGCAGCATTGAAGGCGCTGGCGGTCTCAAAATAGGAGGAGTGGCCGGCGGCTCCAAGGTTTCTGAGGACAGCCCCGGGAACCATGGTCGCTGCGCTCTCGATAAGCGCCGGCGGGAAGATCCGATCCTGCTCAGCCGTTATGAACATTACCGGTTTGTCGATATCCGCGAGCCTATCGGGATCAATCGCNTCGACCAGACTCTGCCCAAGTTGTGATAGGTCAAGNCGCGCATTGAACGNGCTGATGTGCTGGTAGAGATGGGACGCCGCTGGGTCCTTAAGGTGGAAATCCGGCGCCACTGCCCAGTGTGCGAACGGNGAGTCGAGTGGTGCCCGGTTTTTGCCCGCTTCCTCGCGTAATCTGGTGATCCTTTCGTTGGAGATGCCACCTGGCGTGTGGCTCAACACCAANGCGTCAACGCGTTCTGGAGTTTCGAGCAACGTAGCNAGCCCGGTCCAGCCACCCATAGATTGGCAGACCAGAATTGCTGAGTCGATTCTGGCGGTGTCCATGATGGCGCGCAGATCGCCGCTGAAGTGCNTGCGATCAAATTCATCCGGTTCGCAGAAAGAGCGAGCAAATCCACGATGGTCGAATGCCAGCAGGGAGTAACGGTCGATGAAGTGCGGGATCTGCTGCCACCAGGACGCTGCGTTCCCACCGGCGCCGTGGGCAAACACGATATGTTGACTGCCTTCACCCCAGGTCTCATAGAAAAGCTCGATGTCGCCATTTTTTGCGTAAGGCATAGGCCCTCCGATTTGAATAAGGTCAGTGAAAGATTGGCGGTTTAGAGTGCCTGAGAATTCAGTTGACAGGTCACGTTGTCCAGCATCNGNGCTTCCGGCTCTGAAAGCTACNNTTACTGAGCTCGGACTTGATTTGCCACTTTTTCAGAGCTTTGCACCTCGCCTGGGTCAGTACGTTGTCAGAAATTTCGGATGATCCAGAATAGGGTCTCGTGTTAGGGCGTTGAGTAGCGACCTTCAGGATTATTGCGCCTATCGCGCGCGGCCGATGCCTTCGCCAAGTCTGCCGGCACTTCAATGCCCGTCCCCCTAATAAGGGAAGCATGGCAGGACTGCGGACGAAGGTCTTACCAGCGTATCGTTTGGTGGCCACTGCTTGGAGTCAGCTGGCTGCGATTTCAGAGACCAGCCGGTTAGAAAGCGCGACCACACCTGCATCGAGTCGCCGGTTGCGCTCGCCATAGCCGAGCATTTGTTGCTCGGTGATACACCCGCAGAGCAGGTTGGTAACTTCCTCGATGCTCCATTTTTCACGGGCAAACCATATCAGCAGCCTTGCCCTAGTACTCCTTGGTGACCCGATCCAGTAACTCGGGTCGTGAGTCAATTCGGGTCGAGTCATCCATTCGGCTGATCTCGTAAAAATCAGCAAAATGGTACAGTAAGACCGGATTTCAGCGAAGGGTAGTTGGCATGAGCGTGTTCGAGAATATCGTGTACGAGGTGGAGAACGGCAGGGCGAGGATCACGCTGAACCGCCCAGAAAAGCTCAATGCGCTGTCCATGGATCTGCTCTCAGAGTTGTGTGAGGCATTGTGGGAAGCTGACGACAACCGGGCAGTCCACTGCGTGATTATCCGGGGTGCGGGTCGCTCTTTCAGCGCGGGCTACGATCTGACCGGCCCGAAATCCANCGCTGGCCATTCTCGAGTCCGCTCGGAGGACAACGATTATCGCGGCAGCAGATCGGTAGACGACGATGCNTGGCAGATGGAGCGTTCGCAACGCTANCGGATGGCCATCTTTGACATGCACAAGCCGGTCATTGCCCAGATCCACGGNTACTGTCTCGCGGGTGGCACCGACATTGCGCTGCTCTGTGACATGCTGATCGCCGCCGAGGACGCAACCTTTGGTTTCCCACCCGCGCGGGACCTAGGCGCCCTGCCCAACAACATGTGGCTCTACAACGTAGGTCCTCAGTGGGCGAAGCGACTCAACCTCACCGGCGACTCGGTAACCGGTAGGGAAGCGCAGCAGATTGGCCTTGTGCTTAAGGCCGTACCTGCAGAGCTTCTGGAAGCCGAAGTCGAAGGGCTTGCNGACCGGCTTGCAAATATCGACCCTGANCTTCTCTCAGCCAACAAACGCATCATCAACCAGGGGTTGGAATTGATGGGTGCGCGTACGCTGCAACGAATGGCGGTAGAGAACGATGTTCGNGGTCACAACGCTGCGGCNGCACTAGGCTTTGGCGCGCGTGTGGCNGAGAAAGGTCTCAAGGATGCGCTGCGTGATCGCGATGCCATCTTTGGTGACGGCCGCGCACGGGTTAATGGACCGGAGCTGCGGGATGACCGTGGGTATCTGATCGAAGACTGAGTGGACTGTCGCGCGTAAGGANCGATTATTGGTCCGTACAACTTTATGGTGCACCTCTGTGTGAGAGCCGGCCAACACAAGAACCATNAACTCAACGCGAAGGATCGAGGCATCGCTGAAACTTACTAATTGGTATTCCTAGCTTCGGGACAACTTCGATGGTGACGAGGTAGGGCGCAACCTCAATTAGACCCAGAGCGTCAACCTNGCCAAGGTTGACTCTTGGAACTCGTTGGACAGTCCCACGNTTACGCTCANAGAGCGTTACTGACGANGTTGCAGAACGCTGNGTGCNTGCAATCATCGATTGTGGCGCGTAGTGCGAGATCCAATCGAACCAGTGTTGCCCAAGTGCAAGCCGAGAAAGCAAACAAGACTGAGGTCAGGCCGGCATTGACNCGCCTTNANGTCGAGGTGGATCGAATCGAGGACGGACTGACGGCCACTTCAGAAATAGTAGCGGAGACTCGAGAACAGCAGCGACGGGTTCGAGCCGTATTCAGAGCCCAGGCTTGCGGTGGGGCCATTGAAGCTGTCGCCCGTGAAGAGATAGATGCCCAAATCTGCGTAAAGGTTGTCTGAAAGACTTCTCTGTACGGACAATGATGCAAATGCCGAANGATCGGAGAGGTTGATGAACGCCGCCACATTCAGTGCTGACAGGGCGCTNAGCGTTACTGCGAGCGATGGCATGAGGTAGTGCTCGCCAAGGAGAAAGATGCCGCCGCTTCGATAAGCTGGTGTGGTGAACAGCGCTGCGTAGTCCTCGNGNTCTGCGGNTCCGGCGCCGTTGAAGTGGTATTCAATCTGCCCGAACACGTTCTCTCCGAAGGCGTGATCCACGCCCAGGCTTGCCCGCCAGTAGTCCTGATCTCCGGANACGTGNGCGGCCTCTGCCCAGAAGCCCAGTTCACCAAGCGCTCGCTGCACTCCGGCACCCACAAGCGTCTGATCGACAAAACGCGCGTAGACCCCGAACATGTCATTGCCGCCGGCGTTCACGCGGACCTGCACATAAGCACTGGAGTTTACGCTTCGTGCTTGATCGCCCGCGATGTATCCGACGTCGAGCTCGCCAAGCGAACCGATTGGCCGCTGAAAGCGAAGACCGTCAACCCCTACGCGGTACTCCTTATTGAACGTACGTACGTCAAAAGGCAGAAAGATGTCCGTTGGGCTGATGATGCGAGAAGCACCGAAGGTGATGGCCTGACGCCCAAGTGTCAGATCGCCCTCGGGCATTGACAATTGCAGGTTGAACCGGTCCAGATTCTGGAATATGTCGTGCCGACTGCCGCTGCTGAGACGCGGAGCGATGTCACTGAACCGCCAGGCATTGCTTGCGCCTGCAAGCGTACGGTTGTCTAGGGCTGTCCGGCGCGATGCAACTACCGGTACAAGCTCGTAGTGCATCTGTAGTGCTGCGTTCTTGTGGAATACGTCCCACATGAGGCGAACCGAGTTCTGGGACTGGGCGGTCCGGTGCCAGGACCCTGGCAGGTCGGGTTTGTCCTGCAGGATGGCNAAGGACTTCACATAGCCCGCCAANTGGGTTTCGGTTGCCGCAGCAGGGGCCATNNNGCCTATGCCCATTGCCAAAAGNAGTATTAGGAGGCGGCTNGGNGCGAAATNTGGNNNGANACTCGG
Source organism: Gammaproteobacteria bacterium (assembly GCA_002714125.1). The sequence goes on along the minus strand of PAWP01000007.1, from coordinate 15,955 downwards.
CGCCTGCCGCNNTTGGATTATTGANTTGTGTAGCGTACGGGTAACCAACATTGGTTAGCGCCGCTCATCCTGCTCGACATGACCATCGCGGAGTATNAATAGTCGACGCGCACGATCCATGATCATCTGATCGTGCGTGGAAAACACAAAGGTCATACCCAACTCTTCGTTAAGTTCGCGCATGAGATCGAGCAGTGCTGCGCCGGTGCGGCTGTCGAGGTTTGCAGTGGGTTCATCCGCAAGAATGATGTCCGGTTTCGAGGCCATGGCCCGAGCCACGGCGACGCGCTGTTGCTGACCGCCCGAGAGCTGGGGGGGCCTGCGGTCGCCCAGTCCTTCGAGCCCGACCATGGCCAGCATCTCCATGGTTCTGGCATGTCGTTCCGCTGTGGGTACGCCCTGCAGCAGCATGATGTACTCAATGTTCTCCTCGGCGGACAGTACCGGGATCAGGTTGTAGGCCTGGAAGATGAAGCCGATATGGTCCCGGCGAAAGTCTGACACTTCGTTGCCGCTCATCGTGGCAATGTTGGTGCCTGACAGTTGCACCTCGCCTGAGGTCGGATTGTCCAGACCGCCGAGCAGATGTAGCAGAGTGGTTTTACCCGAGCCGGAAGGTCCGATGATCGCAGTGAACTCGCCGGCCTCAACGGCAATGTCGACGCCGCCTAGCGCTGCAACCCTTGTATCGCCTTCGCCAAAGACTCGAGTCAGGCTGGATGCAGATATGACGTTCGGCATGATGGGTTCCTGCTAGAGCGTTTGCTGGAGGGCTTCTGTCGGCACGATGCGCGCGGCAAAGCGCGCCGGGTAGAGGGCGGCGCCCAATGTCAGCAAGGTGACATAAATGGGGAAGTTCGTGAACTGGTGGAAAGCCGGTACTGATTGGAACGAGCTGAGGCTGATCCCCTCCACCTCGAATTCGCCGATGTTCAGGCCGTTTTCGGCGAAATACCATATGCCAAACCCACCGAGGAGCATCCCGAGTACACAACTGATGAGGGCTAGCAGGAGCGCTTCAGTGAGGACCAGACCAACAATACCAATTGGACGGGAGCCAAGTGCCTTGATGACGCCAAACTCGTAGATCCGCTCATAGATTGACATGAACATTGAGTTGATCACACCAAATGACGTGATGATGAATAGTATGGTGCCCATGATTAGGGTGGAAAATTGCATCAGCTGCACCATCTGACCCATCGCAGGGTTGAACTCCATCCACCCCAACGCCTCAGTTGGTGCCCCTGCTTCAGTGTCGTTCAGTCTGTCCAGCAGGGGATGTGTAATGTCAGATGTCGATTGCCCCACTACGTAGCGAATTGCGATTTCATGGATGCCGTCGCCCAGACCGAGCGCGTTCTGCGCATCTGCCAGATTGATGAACACGCTTGAGCGATCCAACTCCCTAACGCCGAAATGCGTGATACCACTCAGGCGAAAGAGCGCTTGTGAGAGCTCGCCGCCATCCACCTGCGCAATGGTGAGGACAATGCGGTNGCCTAGCTTTGCTTCGAGCAGATCGGCAAGGTCAGCACCCATGAGCAGTTCGNCCGNACGCCCGCTGAGGAAAGTCCCCTCNACCATGGCAGAACTGATNCCGCTGACGCCCAACTCGCGTTCAGGCACAACGCCGTAGATGAGTCCGCCGGCGACGTTATAGGGAGATGAGATCATGCCGCCGGTGATGGCACGAGGTGCAAAGCCGCCCACATCCGGGTCCTGCCCCAGACGTTCGAGCAAGAGCGCCGGCNGGGGGACATAGAGATCGACGTCGAACGTGTCAAGGTAACCCTGACGATGGACCTGCGCTTCGCCTGACAGCGTATGTGTCACGCTTTCAATCATGGTCGCNCGCATCCCAAGCACGATGCTGTCCGNCAGGATCAGTGCCGCTAGCGATAGGCCNATAAGCAGGACTGTCAGTACCGTTCTACGGATATTGCGGAAGAGATTGCGCCAAGCCAATTTGAGCGTCAACACGGTTTTGCCCAGCGCTTATGCAGGTGCAAGCTCATCAATGGCTACCCAGGGCCTGTATCGGCGAGACGCGCGCGGCGCGCAGCCCCGGCGGAATGCACACGATGAGAGCAGTGATGACGATCAATAGTAGCGGCGTTGTGAAAATCCGCGCGCTGAGTTCTCCTTTGAGGTGTGACATCGAAATGCCGCCTACCTCGACCGGCTCCGGCAGCGAGATGCCTATGCTGGAGAGCCAATATACAAGTGGCAGCGCGAGTGCGAACCCCAGCACGCAACTCATGGAAGACAGGATGAAGTTCTCGAGAAAAATCATGTGGGTGATGTGCAGGGGTTTAGTGCCAATAGCTCGGAGCACTCCAAACTCCCTGGTTCGTTCAAGTACTGACATGAGTACGGTGTTCAGAACGCCAATACAGACGATGAAGACAATGACCCCTAGGGAGAAGTACATGGACTGAAGGTCGGCCACCATCGTCTTGTAGAACGCCTCCTTCACATGCTGCCAGGGAGATGCTGTCAATTCTTCATCAGGACCGCCCGCCGTTGCTGAGTCCATTCGTTGTTGCAGCTGGGATGCATATTCGATCGTGCCCTTATTGGCGTTGAGCATGATCGCTATCTGATGGACGCGCGGACCCATACTCAGGAACTGTTGTGCAGCCTCAAGTGGAAGGAAGACGTTCAGCCGATCAGCCGAACGCCTCGTCCCGATGATCCCACTGACCAGAAACACGTCGTTGGCGATACTACCGTCCGCGCCGGAGGAGATAAGGATTAGTTCCGCACCAACACTGATACCAAGAAGATCTGCAACGCCGTGGCCAATCATGGCTTCAAAGTACCCATCGGGATTGGCGGTGCGGTTGAAGTAGCGACCCCGAGTCACCTTGTCGGCGAGCGTGGTTGTGGCCCGTTCACGCTCGACGTCCACACCCTGGATATTTGCGGGTGTGCTCTGATCAGTTGAGTACGCCAAGGCCGGAGCAAACACNCGCGACGTCACACTCGCCACATCGGGATCAGTTTCCAGGAGATTTACGATGCTTGCGGGGTCGCGGATTGTCTTCTGAAGCTTTGGCCGTTTCAGATAGTCACNCTTGTGGATTTGAATGTGCGTGGTGTGGTCGCGCACGAAAAACTCGATACTGCCGCCNTAGCTACCAANCTGCATCGANAGGGCAAACGCGCANAGTAGGTAACCCGCTGTCATGCTCATGNNGGTCAGTACCGTCCGGCGACGCTGGCGCAGTACATTGCGAAAGGCGAGTTTGAGACTAAGCAATGNNATCAGGCCAGNTCGGATTGGGANAGAGCATGCTAGAAGCGACGCTTCAGGTTTCGCAGNGTGAACAGAGATTCGTNCACGTCTTCGGGGTCGCGTACGAGTGAGTTGTAGCGGACCACTGTCTTGTGTCCGGGTTTGTTGAGAGGTTNCAGTTCCATGACCGAAGGTAGNGTCAGCCCGCCAAAGTNCCGGGGCTCGAGAAAGCGCATCANGCGAATCTTCTCGCCCCTATCATCAAAGAAGGACTGCTCGACNGGTAACAGTGACTTGGCGTCTACGACGTAGATNATCNTTCCCCACACGGTGACTGTCTGNGCCTTGGGTGTCAGCGTGACGATGTACTGACCGTCGTCGACCTTCAGGTTAAGGTCGTATTCATTGACAAGCTCCGTTTCCTGCACGATGTCGTCGTTGGTAAAGTCGCTGCCCATCCATGAGCCCATCATCATGGAGGGGGGAACCTTGATGACCTTGTTGATTTTGGGGAAGAAGTTCCACATCTCCTGCGCGCGCTTCAGTGTCGTGATGCCTCGATCCTTGCGCGGCGACAGGATGCGAATCAGCACTTGCTCGTCGCCCTGACTTACAGAAGACATCGTCATGGTGCGCTGGTAGTCGGGTGTCTCAACGGTCATGCTCATCTCGGCACGGGAGGACTCGCCACGATACANGTCCTGCATCCGCTGGATGATTTCAGCGGCGTCCACACCAATGACAGGTTCGCTGGCTGCAGCATGCAACGTGCAGCACAGCAATAGAGTCACGGCGGCGACGGTCTGAGCGCGTTTTTGCAGCATTGCAGGCTTGCTCTTGCGAAAAGGGGTTTGCTTTAGCGAGTCCGCCTCGCATTACGACGTTTTTATAATATCACCGCGAGATACTACCGGCACATCATCAAGAGGCTCATTGCATGACTACAGACAGAGTGTCGAAGTCGTCTCCGTTACCGTCTCCGGCCATGGGCGTTCACTTCAAAGTCGAGGTTGGCTGGTTGCTTCAGCGGCTGACCCGAACGTCCGGCCCAAAATGATAGTGGGTCCAGCGATTGCCGTTCGTGGTCACCGGTTCCGTAACACAGTCCCCTTCGGTATAGCGCTCGACGGTTCTGCGCCAAAATGGCATCGCGGGCGCGTTACGGTTGAATACCCGGACCAGCCAATTGCCTGGCCAAGTGTCGAAAACGCCGCAGGCAAACTCGCCGGAGAGTCCGGAGTGGCGATGTTGCCGCGAAACAAANTACTCCTCCACCTCAAGGGTGCCCGCGGGGCGCTCCGGCACTGCCGGGTTAGTGCAGATCAGAGCGAATCCTGCCGGCATACCCTCGACCTCCGCTAGGTACACCGGCTCATCGTCAGCCCAATATTCGGACATGTCGTAGCCGTAGGTGCCGTCGTCATTGATCTCAAANTGAAACCATTCGGACATGTCGTGCAGGTAGAGCTCAAGCAGTGCTTGCACGACTGGGCCGTCCGCGCCTGCCTCAGCGCGCCTGATAGACAGGTTCACTGGTTAGGGCTTCCGGAACAGCAGCGTAAACCGGTCGGTGTTACCAGTGACCGTTTTGCGGCCAACCTCGTAGATGAGTTCGTCTTCAGCGCGGTAGTGCAGATCGCTGTAGTCCATAAACTCGAACCCGGCGGCCTCGATTTCCTTAATCATTTCGACCGGGTCCATGCGGCGCCACACTTCGGAGTCATCAGCTTGCATGTGCCGGCGTGTGTGATCGATCACGCCATACAGACCGCCGCGTTTGAGCGCATTGAATACTGCGTTATTGACGTTCTTGCGACCGGTGAAGGTGAGGTTGTGCAGATTCCGGAAGGTCAGNACCAGGTCGATGTCCTTGACGCCAAAAGAGAACTCCTTCAACTCGAAACGGCGCGAGCCCTCCGGCTGGCTGAAGTTTGAGCGGTCGAATGGCAGTGNTTCGGTAGAGCCGAATCCGGGCTTACCTNCGGTGGCNTCGCTCGCGCGTTCAGCACCGATTGCGAGATAGAGTTTACCTTTTTCCTCCAAGGTCGGGCCNAGAATCCGGGTATACCAGCCACCTCCNGGCAGTAGTTCAAGAACCGTCATGTCCTCCTCAAGATGGAAGAACTGTAGAGTTTCCAATGGCTTACGGTTAGCATCTCGAGCCTGGTCAGCTTCAGGCCGGCGCTCGTGGGCAATAGCAGCCTTGATTTTCTCTGCCGTGGAGTCGGCNTTTTGGCCGTGCCCATGGCCACCGGCCAAAGCGCCAAATGCAAGTAGACTTGCCACAAGTGCCAGGGTTTTCTTGATCATACTCATCNAGCTCCGTTCGAGATTTCGAAGGCTGAGGTAGNGCGTNAAGATGCATNACTTTCGCACTCCGTNCCCCATTAGNNANCTGTTTNGGCCCCCGAGGCACTATACTATGGCACGCTCTCTTGACGAGCGATCTTGGCTAACCCGAGCGGGTGATGCGATGTTTTTATTGGTAGGCAGTCAGATCAAGGCTACGGCAGANCCGATGGGTGAGCATCACTGTTCCGTTTGCTCGCGCCGGCAGCTTTTTTCGCATGTTGTTGAACGTGAGTACTTCACCTTCTTCGGTATCCGGTTGCTGCAGATCAACACCCATGCCGACTATCTGACGTGTGATGCCTGCGCCAATTCCTATGTACGTAATCAGATGGACGAACCTTCGCAGGTTGCAGTGATTCGCAAGGTCATGGCCTATATCGCCTCGGGTTACGGGGTCTGGGAACGTTTCGACACGATGTCTGAGATCTTCACGAAGGTNACGGGTGCGGAGTTGGGTCAAGGAACCTTTGANACCGACGTGCGCGCTATGGCAGNCGGTGACATAGACGTCCANAAGCTCATGACCAGACTGGCNACCAACGTTAACGCCCACGGNAAGCGGCAGGTGATCGAGGCCGCATTTCTCGCGACCTACGCGAGNTGTGAAATGGAGTATGAAGACCGCCTGCGNGTTAACCTGATTGGAAGTGCCCTGGGCGTCTCGCTGGAGTATGTTGAGTCAGTGATCAACCACGTGAGATCGCAAGGCTATTACGGGGTGCGGCGGCTGCTTTCGAGCATGCAGGACTCCTGAAGGGCTCCGGACTTTGTTAGGCCTGGCTCATACGTCCTCGAAGGTGCCAAAAACGCCCTTGTGGTAGAGGTAGTCCGAGGCCCACTTCTCAGCGAGAAATGTTGAGTCGTCTTTGTTTTGTAGCGTAATGTGCTCATCCACCATGTAGCGTTCGGCCGATGGCTGCATCTGCATCAGTAGGTCGAAAGTTCTCGCGGAGGGCCGCGCGTCGAGTTCCTGGGAAGTGGCTGCAACCGTGCCAGTGACGGCTCCTTGTGGCTGTTGGTTTCCACCAGAGAAGTAGTAGATTTGCTGATTGGCCTTGTCCCAGACGAACCAATCGTCTTGCGCGCAGGGGCTGGGCCCACATCTTGTCTCAAGATCGGGTGCTTTCAGCAGATAGACAAAGGCCAGAGCAGCAGCTTCGCGTTCGGCGGCTGACGACTGGTCGATGCGCCTGCACAACTGCGCACGCAACTGTTGCCCAGCCTCGACCGAGTATTCTGCGCGTTTGTACTGGATGAAATCGGTATCGGTCTGGCGGGGGCGGTATACCAGCGAGTAGGACTCGAGATCGATCAGGTATTGCATATGCTGTTGGAGCGGCATTTCATCCATGGCAAGAGGGCGAAGATGTTTGTGCAACGCAGATTACCAAAGCACTGCAGCGTCTTCCGGGCTTTCTCATGGTTGAGCTCACCCCTCTAACTAGGTCCTGATTTTTGAGCCGATGCTGGNCGTTGCGTTCCTGATGCCCGTCGCACGACCAAAGTTTGTTGCACGGATTGACGAGCGGTACCCGCAANNGGTTTGTATTCAGCTACATTTCTTCTAATGATAGGGTTTTCCTCAGGGATCTATTTGTGAATCATTCTAGGAGATTGTGGATTTCGGCTGTGCGGAGCGTGGCATTTGCCGGAGCGCTGATTGTGCCGGCCACTGCGCAGGCAGACTTTCTGGGATTATACGTAGGCGTCGGGCAGTGGAATTCCAGCTTTGAGGGGGACGTGGTTGCTGACGTTGATCTGGGTGACGAACTGGCTATGAGCGGAAGCGGCGACTCCGGGAATTCGATCTACGTGCGTTTAGANCACCCGATCCCTGTGATCCCGAACATACGTCTGGCGCGTACGGACATCTCGAACTCCGGTACAGGCACGCTNTCCACGAACTTTGAGTTCAACGGCCAGACTTTTACCCCCGCGCAGACNGTCGCCAACTCGATCGACCTGACACATACGGATTTCACCTTGTACTACGAGGTGGTCGACATCGGATTCGACCTCGACTTTGGCCTGACGGCTCGCCATCTGGACGGTAAGGTTTCNATCGGAACGGCTGAAGAAGACGTCAGTGGCGTGCTGCCAATGCTGTTTGTGCATGGCAAGTTTGGCCTGCCGCTCACCGGGACGTATCTGGGNGTGGAAGGCAATGTGATTTCGTTCAGCGGCAACCGAGCCCTCGATTACGCGCTGAAGATAGGGTGGGAAACAGAGAACTTTATTCTGCCCGAGTTTGGCATAGAGGTTGGGTATCGACGGTTTGGTATCGANGGTGAGGCCAGTGACATTGACGTGGGTGTAGACGTTGCGGTCGNCGGGATNTTCATCAATTTGACGGGGCACTTCTAGGAATCGCTGGAGNCTTGGGGTGGGCTTCNCCATTTGTCGCATGGGCNGATAGAGTGGACGTTACGTTNCCGAAGTTTNCGGAGTGGCGCGTAGNCTCGCCGCATACGACTNCNTTGCGTGCGNACCCTGCTGGGNCAACCCTATTTGGANTACCGGNAGCCTGCTGGAGCATTGCGTCAATTGAGNTCTNNNGGANTGTTGCGCCGTCAGCCGACGAGTGCNGCNGCNCGGGTCGAAAGGCTNATGCCGCGGCGNCCNTGCCGNAAAATNTTCTGGTCGTGGCCGTTGGTACAGTAANCAAATGAGATGCCCGTCGCGGGGTCNCCCCANGCAATTTGCCCACCCGCGCCACCATGCCCAAAGGCATCCTCAGAGTTGCTGTGGCCAAATCCTCGCAAATTGCGATTCTCATCACCGGCGACGCAAAGACCAAGGGCCCTATTCACGGGCTTNCTGTACATCATGTCGACGTGATCCCCGCTGCGNACCATAAGGCCTGCGTCGATTGTTTCTTGGCTCCAGACCTNAGGTCCGCCNAGAGCCCGGCCGCCGTTCAGTAACGCCTGATAGAAGAGCGCGATACCTGCCGCGCTGCTGATGCCTCCGCCTCCGGGTACCCCGGCCGCGCGTACCTCGGGTCGATTGAAGGAAATGAGCGCTTCNGGTGTGACTTCTGTTGGTGGTGGTACGGGCAGGCCACGGTCAATGTAGTCCTGTGCTACGGGAGGTTCGCCGGCTAGCATGACCTCTGCAACTCGGTGACCCTCTGATTCTGGCAGACCTACCCAGAATTCATCTGCAAGCCCAAGCGGCGACATGATTCGTGTGCGCACAAATTCGAGGAACGGTGTACCCGACAGGCGTTCAACAATCTCNGCAATCACGTACATGGAAGATGTCGGGTGATATTCGAAGCGAGAATCCGGTTTCCAGTTCAACCGCCAATCACTGAATCGTTNTAGGCGCCGCTTTCGGTCNTGCCACTCNGTNGGTCGAAATGGTGCGGAGGGAAAGCCTGCAGTGTGCAGGAACANCTGCTCGACGGTGACGTCGGCTTTGCCGTTTGCGCCAAACTCCGGGACGATCTCGGCCGCTTTCGTTTTTACGTCAAGCTTGCCCTCCTGAATCATCAACCACCCTGCAGTTGACGTAACGGCTTTAGTGGACGAGTAAATGCAATACANGGTCTCATTGGTCGCCGCACCAAAGGTCTCGAAGTACGCCAGTTGGCCGTGGCGGCCAACTGCAAACTGCGCGGAGGGCAGGATGCCCTCGTCGACCTCCTGTCGGACGCGATCGCGCAGCTCAGCGAGTTTGTCGGGATTTATTCCCAGTGCTTCCTGGTCAGGTGCAATAAAGGCTGAGTCGATCATGCGCGCGCTCGCGAGGNAGGGAGTACGCCCGGAACTTAACAGAATCGACTGGCACNGGCGCAGAGCATTGGCCTGCCGCCCCGGATCACGAGAACTCGGCGATCACGCTACCGATGGAGTCCTTNGCATCGCCAAACAGCATCCGTGTGTTTTCGGCAAAGAAGAGTGGGTTGTCNACCCCNGCGAAACCCGAGGCCATTGAGCGCTTGAGAACAAACACGGTGCGCGCTTTGTCGACGTTGATNATGGGCATTCCGGCGATAGGNCTGTCGGGGTCCTCCCGAGCTGACGGGTTNACCACNTCGTTCGCACCAATCACGATGGCCACATCNACGGTTTCGATACGAGGGTTGATCTCGTCCATTTCGATCAGNTGTTCATAGGGCACNTCGGCTTCGGCCAGCAGGACGTTCATATGACCCGGCATGCGCCCTGCAACCGGGTGGATTGCAAACGNCACTTCAGTGCCGTTCGCTTCGAGAATCTCGCCAAGCTCTTTCACCACATGTTGGGCCTGGGCNACAGCCATGCCGTAGCCGGGAACGAAACAGACATTCGAGGCTGCCTCAAGGATGTAGTAAGCGTCTTCCGGGACAATGGGTCGTACCTCACCCTCGACTGCCTTGCCTTGTTTAGCCGCTCCAAAGCCTGAGAACAGCACGTTCGCAAGGGAACGGTTCATGGCCTTGCACATGATCTGAGTTAGGATGATGCCGCTGGCGCCCACCAGGGAGCCAGCAACAATCAGAACGTTGTTCCCGATCGCGAAACCCGCGGCGCAGGCAGCGATGCCCGAGTAACTGTTTAGGAGCGAAATGACGACCGGCATGTCCGCACCGCCGATCGGGATGACCGCCATCACGCCCAGCAGCAGAGCGAGTCCCAATACTGCAAACAGCCAAAACGAGTCGGCTGCAGGGTTCAGGCACAACATCAGGCCGCTCAGCAGCAGTGCCCCNAGNATGACGCTATTGACCACGCCCTGTCCGCTNAATACTACGGCTGCACTGTTGATCTTCTCCGATAGTTTGCCGTATGCGATCAGACTACCGGAGAAGGTGATACCCCCAATAAGAATGGAGAGCAGCACCGTAAACGCTGTGAAGGTTCCAACGTCGTTACCGGCTAGTGTCGCCCAGCCGACAAACAGGCTGGCACTNCCGCCGAAACCATTAAAAAGTGCCACCATCTCCGGCATGCTGGTCATGGCCACCAGACGTGCGGCCGACGCTCCGATGACGCCGCCAAGTACCATCCCCATCAGAATCCACTGAACGCTCACAACGCCGCTTGATGAAAGCCCGGCGATGATGGCGATGAGCATACCGACCGCGGAGNAGAGATTGCCGCGCCTTGCAGTAGCAGGCGAGCCCAGCATCTTCAGGCCGAAAATGAATAGTACGGCGCTTACAATGTAGGCAACGTTGGCAATGATTTCCCCGCTCATGACCGGTCGGCGCTCTTGCTCTTGAACATGGCCAGCATCCGGTCGGTCACAAGATAGCCACCGACGACATTGATGGTCGCCAGCGTCACCGCAGCGGTACCGAGAATGGTGGCCAATTCGCTCGAACCGGCACCCGCCGAGGCGAAGGCGCCGGCCAGCGTAATGCCGGAGATGGCATTTGCGCCCGACATCAANGGCGTATGCAGCGTNGCTGGGACTTTCGATATGAGTTCAAAACCTAGGAAAACAGACAACACNAGGATGAACCCGAGGAATACTACTTCCACTAGCCCGCTTCCTCCTCGTAGATCGCGCGGATGGTGTCATTGACGACATCTCCACCTTGTGTGATGAGACAGCCCGCCAGAATGTCGTCGCCGCGATCTAGGTTCAGCTGGCCCGACTCNTCGTCCCAATATTCCATCAGCAGGTTGACCAAGTTGTTCGAGTACATCTCGCTCGCGTTGCGTGCAACCTCAGAAGGCAGGTTGGATACGCCGATGATGGAGACGCCGTTGACGTCGACGATCACATCGGGTTCCGAGCCTTGGACGTTCCCACCGGACGCGACCGCCATGTCAACGATTACGCCGCCGGGTTTCATTGCGGCGACCATGTCATGCGTCAACACGCGGGGTGCTGGGCGACCAAAAACCTGGGCCGTGGTAATCACGATGTCGGATTGNGCAATCACGGCTTTCATACCCTCGCGCTGCATCTCGAGCTGTTCTTCAGTGAGCGCCTTGGCGTATCCGTCTTTGGTCTGACCGGTTTCACCCAGGTCGATCTCGACAAACTTTGCGCCGAGTGACTGCACTTGTTCGGCTACAACGTCTCTGACATCAAATGCCTCAACNCGGGCGCCCAGGCGCTTAGCGGTGGCAATCGCCTGCAGTCCCGCAACCCCCGCGCCAATGATAAATACCCGCGCTGGGCTGATAGTGCCAGAGGGTGTCATCATCATTGGCAATATGGCATCGAGCTTCCGTGCCGCCAGCATCACCATCACATAGCCTGCAAGGTTGGCCTGGGACGACAGGGCGTCCATCTTCTGGGCGCGGGTTGTGCGGGGAATCATCTCCATGCTGATGGCCGAGATGCCCTGGCTGGCCATTGACCCAACAAGATCCCGTTCGTTGTAAGGGTCGAGGAAGCTGATATGCAGCGCTTCGCTCTGCAGATTTGAAACTTCCACTGCTGGCGGCTTGCCTACTCTCAGCACAACTTCAGCTTTGCTGAGCATAGCTTCTCGATCGAGGCTAACGATCGCTCCGGCATCCGTATAGTCTGCGTCGGCAAAGCCGGCGCGCTGCCCTGCACCGGACTCCACGTAAACCGTGAAACCCGCCTTGCTGAGTTTTGCGGCCGATGCTGGTACGAGCGCGGTGCGGCGCTCGAGCGGATCAGTCTCGCGAGGTACGCCGATATACATCGATGGTCAGACTCCGAATGCTCTAACTTGCAGCAATCCTGCCCGTGTTTGGGAGCACTGGCCGTAGCCAGGCCCGCCTGAGCGCATTTTTACCGAGCTGGGCCAAAGCGGCCCGATTCAGGCGTCGGCGACATTAGCACGACCTTTGACGCCTTGCCAGCATCGGCGGCGCCTCAATGAGGCCTGCCGAATGGTGGGGGGCGCAGTGAATCTGATATAACTCTGCGCTCTCTTTTTGAAGCTGATGGACGGCGTCCGGATGAGTTGGCATAAAGAAGCGCACGAGATTGAACTGCGGCGGGAATTGTCAAAGCAGCAAGGTGGTGAGGACGGCATTGCTCTACATCATGCCAAGGGGCGCTTGACCATCCGCGAGCGGATTTCAGGGCTTGTAGGCGAAGGTGCCTTCGAAGAGCATGGCGAGGGTGCTGGCTTCGCCGAGAAGGGTCCGGACGGCAGCATCAGCGAGTTCACTCCGGCTAACTACGTGGTCGGTTTCGCGGAGGTTGGCGGGCGCAAGGTGGTGGTAGGAGGTGAGGATTTCACTCTCAAAGGCGGTTCTCCCAACGCTGCGGGTTTGCGAAAGAGCATTTACGCCGAAGAGCTTGCTGTTCAGTTCAAGATTCCGTTGGTGCGCATGCTCGAAGGTGGTGGCGGCAGTGTCGCGGGCAGCGGCGGTGGTGCCCGGCCCCATACTGTCGGCTCCCCGGTATACGCCGAGCCGCGTTTCAAGATCATCGCCGATGCGATGACCCAGGTGCCGGTGGTGTCCGGAGCCATGGGTCCGGTAGCAGGCTTTCCCGCTGGGCGCCTGGTGGCTTCGCACTTTTCCGTTATGGTCAAGCAAACCTCTCAGGTAATGGTTGCGGGCCCCGCGGTCGTCGAGCGTGCGCTCGGCGTGTCGCTGACCAAGGAGGAACTGGGCGGTTGGCGGGTGCATCAGCGAAGCGGTATTGTCGACAATGTTGCCGATTCTGAAGGCGACGCTATGGCGCAAATGACGCAGTTCCTGTCATACCTGCCGCCGAACGTCTGGCAATTGCCCGAGCGGCAAGATTGCACCGACGATCCTAGCCGCATGGACGATGAGCTCATATCGATTGTGCCACGGGACAGTCGGATTCCGTTCGAAATGCGCGACGTCATCCGACATGTTGTGGACAAGGACTCTTTCTTTGAGATTGCGCCGCTCTTTGGTATGGGGCAGATCATTGGTCTTGCCCGTATCAGCGGCGCCGTAGTTGGCATCATTGCCAATGACTGCAGGCACTTCGCCGGTGCTATGACGGCGCAGGGTTCGATGAAAGCCAAACGGATGATGGAACTGTGCGATACGTTTCATATCCCGATTGTGAATTTCATGGACGAGCCCGGCTTCATGATCGGCCCTGATGCAGAGCAATCTGCAGCTATCCGTTACGGCATGAGCGCCGTTGCCGCGGCCGTCTCGTCGACCGTGCCCTGGGCCACTGTGATGTGCCACAAGTCTTTCGGTGTGGCCTCGGCGGCACACTTCTCACCCAACACTTACAAGCTGATGTGGCCTTCCCACGAAAGCGGCGCCCTGCCTGTTGAAGGAGGTGTCGCTGTGGCGTTTCACCGAGAGATAGCCGAGGCACCGGACCCGGATGCCAAACGCCGTGAGCTCGAGCTGAAGCTGATGGAGAACCGTTCGCCCTTTCCAATGATGGAGAGCTTCGCGGTGCATGAGCTGATCGATCCACGACAGACGCGACCTCGGCTCGCGCGGTGGATTGAGTGGATCCAGCCGCTGCTCCAGGAACTTAAAGGACCTGTGACTTGGGGTATCCGACCTTGAACCTTGCCGACAGAGTTCGGGTTTGCGGTGACCACGCTGCCATGTAGACCTGTCGCCTGGTAGTGCTCGGAGTCTGTCCGGAAGGCTCTGCGTGAGCGGGAGGTCAAAATAGTGAAATCCAATCCAGAATTCGCGATCCTTCCACATGAGCTAATCCGTGTGTGCCACACTGGACCCGACATGAATAAGCTTCGTTTGAACACGCCTACGTGCAAAGTAGGCAACTGGTTGGCAACGCTCGCGATAGCTGTCTTGTTGATCGGTTTGGCCCCCATGGCTGTGCTCGCGGGGAACGTAGAGGCCACCCTTGTAGCTGAGCGGGATGCGGCTGTTCCGGGAGAAACCCTGTGGGTTGCGATGCGCCAGGACATCCGGGACGGCTGGCATACCTATTGGCGAAACCCCGGAGATTCCGGTCGGGCAACGGAGATCAAGTGGCAGGACCTGCCGGCGGGTCTGGCGGTGGGCGAGATCGAGTGGCCCTGGCCCGAACGGATTGCCTATGGCCCGCTCATGAATTATGGGTATCACGGCACGGTACTTTTACCGGTGCCGGTATACATACCAGCGTCCCTTGCAAGCGATTCGATCACCCTTAAAGCAAAGGGTGAGTGGCTGGTTTGTGCTGATGTCTGCATCCCTGAAGATGATGACCTCAGCCTGACGCTGCCCGTCCGTGGCACGTCGCAGCCGTCGTCTCATGCGGGTGAATTTGCGGCTGCCCGCCGCAACATGCCGACACCCCTCGGAATTCCAGTGCGCGCAAGGACCGACGACAAACAGATCGTTCTAGCCATGGAAGTGCCAGGCCTCGACTCTGAGCGGGTCGAGAGTGTTTCGTACCTGCCGTATGCCGAGGCGCTCATCGACAACCCGGCGCCACAGATCTGGAAGATTGAGGATGAGCGGCTTGAGTTGACTGTCACCCAAGGCTGGGATTTTGTGCCGGATGCCAACCTTGACGGACTGCTGTTGATTGAGGAGACCGCAGGCGAGGTACTCCAGGTCGGCTTTGAAGTCAGGCCAGGCTGGGGACAGACGGCGCCAGCGCTGAGGGCTTCAGACTCCATGGCCGCGGCAGGGATCTCGGTCTGGTTGGCGCTTGGGTTCGCCTTGTTGGGCGGCGCAATCCTAAATCTGATGCCCTGTGTGTTCCCGGTACTTTCGATCAAAATTCTTTCACTAGTTTCGCAAAGTGCTGAAGACCATACACAGCTCGCAGCGCACGGCTGGACCTATGCAGCGGGGGTTGTCATCAGCTTTGTTGTCATAGCTACCGTTCTCCTCGGTCTGCGGTTCGGTGGATTGCAGATTGGCTGGGGCTTCCACCTTCAGTCGCCGGTTTTGGTCTGCCTCTTGATGTATCTGCTATTTCTGGTTGGACTGAATCTCGCCGGGATGTTTGAGATCGGGACCTCGGTCATGGGGATTGGCAGCCGGTTTGCCGAGACAGGCGGCTATTGTGGCTCTTTTGCGACAGGTGTATTGGCCACGCTGGTGGCGGCCCCGTGCACCGCGCCTTTTATGGGGGCAGCGGTTGGCTTTGCGTTGACACAGCCCAGTGGGACCGCGTTGGCGGTTTTCGCTGCCTTGGGTTTTGGCATGGCATTGCCCTACTTGGCGCTCTGCAATGCGCCGGGCCTGCTGGCCCGGCTACCAAGGCCTGGTCTCTGGATGACGCGCTTTCGGGAACTGCTCTCATTCCCCATGTTCGCGTCTACGGCATGGCTATTGTGGGTGTTGAGTCTGCAGGCCGGATCAACCGGTGTGCTAGTTGCTGGAGCGGGCATGGTGCTGATTGCATTTGGTATCTGGCTGCTCCGGCGCGCCGCGAGCAGTCCGCTCGTTAAAACTGTGCGTACGGCATCGGGTTTGGCTGCTTTGCTCGGCGCGGTGCTATTGACTGTTGGATTGCAGGGAACATCGG
>PAWP01000006.1 GCA_002714125.1 Gammaproteobacteria bacterium | reverse complement strand
ACAAACTGCGCTAAACAACCTTGCCTGGCCGCGCGTCCGTATAGCCATCATCGGTGTAAACGATCTCGCCATTCACTAGCACGGCATCATAACCTTCCGCCCGGCGCATGTAGCGACGCGCTTCACCAGGGAAGTCGTCCACAAACTCATTCTTAGTAATCGCTACCTTGCCCCGATCGAAGATAACGACATCGGCGGCCTGCCCTGCCTGCAACGTGCCTCGATCATGTATACCCCAGTCCCGCGCAACCTCACCCGTCATGCGGTAAATCGCGCGCTCTAATGGCATGTGATTGGTTTCGCGCACGTAGTGCGCCAGCATGTACGTGGTGTCGCCGGTACCGCAGAACTGAGTGATATGCGCCCCTGCATCGGATGCGCCAAAGTGGCAGTAAGGGCTGTTGATCAGTTCCGCAACCGCCTGACGATCCGCATTGATGACGCCCTTGAGCTCGAATTCTGTGTCCAACCCATCGCGGTTCGAGAGGTCGAGCACTACCTCACCAATGCGCTTCCCTTCAGCCTCAGCGATCTCTGCAAGCTTGCGGCCCTGGTAGACTTTGTTCGCTTCGCTTTGTACTTCACCAACCGCCATATTAGCGATACCAAAACCGCCACCGCTCGCACGCGGCACCATCTCTTCGGTAAGCGCATCCCGATTCGCGGGGTCCGCAAACGCCTCACGGCGTTCCTCGAGCGGCAGGTCCATGAAAGACTTCCACTTCGGGTAACCGAACAGCATCATACTGGTCTCGGACAGCCGCATCGCCATGTCGAACGTGCGGGGCATCGTCTGACCATAAACCCGCGCCCCGCGCTCATGTTCCGCCGCGAGCGCCGCAACCTGGGCTGCTTCCCGGCCAGAGGCAAGCACGGGCTGCAAGCTGCAGGGTACACCTGCCGCTAAGCTAATATCACCAAGTTCCTTGATATTGGCTTCTACCTGGACCGGATCCATGAAATAAGGCACCACCTGCCAGATGCCCCTGCCCGAAGCCGCCATTGCCTGCGCTAAGGCGAGCTTCTCGTCAATTTCGGCAAACCGACTCGGTACTGGCTTCATCTCCTCGTCCATGTCGACATAGGAGGACGAAATGCCGAGCGCACCGGCCGCCATAGCCTCTTCCACAATGCGACACATGGCATCAATCTCTTCCTTGGTCGCCGCACGCTCCTGGGATGCTGCCCCCATCACATAATAACGAACAGCGGAATGCCCGATCAGCGCACCCACATTTACGCCCAGGTTGCCGCGGATGAAGTCGAGATATTCAGGAAATGACTCCCAGGAGAACGGCACCGCAGCATCGAAAGTTGGCTTCTTGATGTCCTCGATGACCTGAAACATGGAGATGAGCTTGTCTTTAGCACCATCGGGCCGAACCGGCGCCAGGGACAGCGAGCAATTGCCAATCACAACGGTGGTGACGCCATGCTCAAGTGAAGGAGTTGCCAGCCCATCCCAGCAGAGTTGAGGATCGAAGTGGGTGTGGATATCAATGAACCCAGGCGCAACCACCTTGCCGACCGCGTCAATCGTCTGTGCACGCGAATCTACTTCGGCCGGCGCGACAATCCTACCAGCCTTGATACCGACGTCGCCGGTTCGCGGTGCTCCGCCCGTCCCGTCTACAACCAACCCGCCTTTGATGATCGTGTCCATCTGCACTCTCCCATTTGTCTTGCTCAGTCTATCAGCGATTCAGAAACGTAGTCACAGCTAGGCAAGAAGAGCCATCCCGAAAATCCACAGGCCTATGCCCAGGACGAGCACAAAGGGGCCTTGTCGTTGATGTACAACACACCATGCTCCACTCGCGCCACAGCCGAGATGGGTGCCGCGGGACTCCACGTACTTAGCGAATCGACATCTGCCGCCATTTTACTGAGATTGGCGAGGCCAAAACAGATGAGTGCTTCCCAGACATTTAGCTGTGCCGCCAGGCTTCGCAGACGGCGGATACGAGCTCCTCAGCCGAAACGCGCAGCTAATTTAGGCAGGCTTTCCAGAACTGACATTTACGGAACGGGATTGAGGCGCCTGCCATCGCGAATGGCAACCCTACAGCGGCCATCAGACATATGATTTAAACGGCCATGACAATCTCCGGCACTGATTCATCAACGCGATGCTTCTGCAGCCCTCTCTGCGGCAAGTTCGATTCGGATAATCGCCCAGTGTCGGTGACGACCAGTGAGTCCTGCAAAGAACGAAACAACCCGAAAGGAGAAACCGTACTTGCGAGCCAATGTGTCGAGGGCCGCGGTTCTCTCAGCGGCGTCATCCACAACGAACGCCTTCGCGCCGACCTCCTCACCGATTATTTTGCCACTGAACGTGCAGGGCGCCACCCGGGCCTTTGGACTGTTGCGAAGGCGCTTGACCTTGCCCGCCTTGCCATTGGAGAAGGCATACACGAAACCGCCGTGGTCCGCGCACCAGACTGGTGTGGAAACACCCCTGCCATTCTTTCGGTAGGTCACCAGGTTTATAGTCTTCTGATCGGTAAAGCGGGTCATCAGGCTGGTCTTCCTTGTTCAGATACCCAGTAGAAGGAAAGGAGTCGCCCCCCGCACCGGCACGCGGTCGCCGCTACGTTCTGCCTACGGTAACTGGTGCTGCAAAGGCATGGTGGCAGGTTCACAACAAATCCGATGGCGAATCTTGCTTGTCATGACGGCACCTCGCTCGAGCCGTTTACCTGACGGTACCCGTCACCCTGTTACTAACACACGCTGCTCAAAATAAAGCGTTGTGGGACTTCTAAGGCGATGGGACTCAGCTGCACGCGTTCGAGAGTCAAAGAATATACACTTTGCATGCATGAACCACCGATGCATACAGTTCCCGCAACCAAACGTAACTCGAACTCACCGCGTCAAGGCAAGTTCCGCGCAGAACATTGGTATCTAAGTAGATCGAATGTCGTCTGGAACGCCTCGTCCTNACCGGCAGAGCACTGATCTACCGCGTGCNCGTCTGAAACAGATGCACCANCTTCTCGTTTTCGCTGGTAAACATCTAGCAGAGAACAGGCAACAATCGACGGACGCTTCAGAAATACGCTCCTCCAAACTGTGGGGGGAGCGCAACGGCGTGCGNCAGGCGAACCTTGACGAGGCGCTTCAAGATCACGCGCATCAGAGACGTTCCAACCGAGCGCGTGGACCACGATTGCGCAGCGCCTCAGCGCATTTGCACGTGTGTCGCCCAGTTCCCCGATTCGATCAGCGGCCGNCCCGCTATGTCACGGTTNTATACATACAGCCAGCCATGGACCCTGGTGCCGCANTCGATAAGTACACACTCGCGTCGAAAGAGCGACTCCGCAGGCTTTTCGGGCCGGTAGCCCTCATAGGTATCTAGGATCTGCAGCGCCGTCGGATCCAGCAAGTCATAAAGTTCCCCAGCCACTAGACCGATGCCACACACCAAACCTGGATAGGCTCCCAGATCGTAGAGCCTGCCGGCGATCTGGCATTCGCACCGATAGCGTAACCTGCCGTCAAGTATCGGAGTGTTTAGGTCGCCGTCGACCTTGCGCATGAGGGAGCCATAGACCGCCAGGCGCTGCGCCGCCTCATCGCAAGGCGCCATCGACACCACCAATCAGTCGTCCACCGCACGGGCCCGGCGTTTAAGCTCTTGCCACATGGGTCCCTTCAGAATAGCACTGGGGTGACCATTAGCACTTTCGCTCCACGCATCCTGGTTATCGAGTTGCAGATCCATCATGTTCTCGAACCGCTCGCGCACAATGCTAAGACCGTCAAAAGGATGGTCGTGGTTAACGTAAGGTCGGACATTGTCGGTGATCATGTAGAAGCGTCCCGCGGCGATGTGGTCGAACACCTGTTGCGCGTGACGTTCTGTGGCCATCGCNAGACCACTGCCGCCAAGGTTCTGNGGCTCCAGGTCCGACGCATCTACCTCNCCCCGCGCAACACCTGCGTTGACCGCACTGGTCGTNCCCAGGGCNGACTGAACNATACAGGGGCACAACACATGCACGTGCACCTGCGGCGATCGGACGGCAAGTTCAAACGACAGCGACTCCGTGAGCGCCACCACCGCGTGTTTGCTTGCCTGGTAAGCCGCCCCGCCGCCATCGCCCCGGACCAAACCACCGATCGATGCAGTGGTGCACATTACGGACGGTCCCGCCTGATCGCGCAGGGTCGGCACAAAGGCCTGAATGGTATTGACCACACCCAGCACGTTGACATTCATGGTTGTCGCCCACTCCGCCGACGTGCTCTTGAGAATCGTGCGATTGAAAATCACACCCGCGTTTGCAAATACGGCCCCGATACGCCGCTCGGGCCAGGCTGTCTGAATCGAGAGCAGGCAAGCCTCNAGAGTCTCGGGCNGGGTCACNTCAGCNGCGAACCCCAGGACNTCAATATCAGGGTGCTNAACACGCAAGCGCTCTTCCGCCTGACGTACCAGAGACTCGTGGAGGTCTACGGCAACCACATGCATGCCAAGCCCTGCAGCATGTTTGCAGAGGCCCCAGCCTATGCCGTTGTTACCTGCTCCCGTTACTACCGCAATGCTGCCCCGCAATACCTCAAGGTCGAGNGGTCCCTGTTGTTTGCTCATTTGTAGCCGCCTNTACATGTTCAGTTGATGCTACTACGAGCACTGCACAAGATGTTATNAGTTCAGTTTCCCAGCACAACGGGATTCGCAACAGCCACAGGGTTCAGTGTGCCATCGAGTGCCGCGAGGAGATTTTCTGCTGTCTCCCGCGACATTCGGGTCGCCGCCTCAACCGATACGCCAGCGCTGTGGGGCGAAAGGAAAATCTTGTCACTGGCGAGAAATGGATGATCGGCCGGAGGTGGCTCTTGGACATAGACGTCGATTCCGGCCCCTGCAATGGCTCCCGAGTCCAACGCGGCCATCAGCGCGGCTTCATCCACAATGCCTCCTCGTGCGCAATTAATGACAAAACTATCTTCCCGCATCTGCGCCAGTTCAGCGCTGCCTACAATGCCGCGAGTTTCGTCATTTAGCGGCGTGTGTACGGTAAGGAAGTCGGTTTCCCGCAGNACATCGCGGAAATCAGCAACGGGAGTACAACCAGCCGCTTCGATGACCTCGGAGTCAACATAGGGATCGCAGACATTGACGCGCATGTCGAAGGCGAGGGCCCGAGGAGCCAGGCGCGTGCCAATCCGACCGAAGCCCACTATGGTCAGGGTCTTCTCTGCAATNTCGACGGCGATGGGCGCACTGCGCAGCCCAAAGTTCGATTCCCGAGNGGCGGTGTCGTAGACCCGCCCGCGTTTGGCGAGCGATAGTAGGAAGTACATAGTNTGCTCGGCCACAGACACTGCATTGGCATTGATCGCGAGCATCAGTGGAATCTTGCGCTGATCTAGAGAAGATACGTCGATGTTGTCGTAGCCAACNCCGTGGCGCGAAACAGCGCGCAGTTTGGTTGCCGCTGCCAGTACATTCGGCGTGAGACGCGCCGAGCGCACGGCTATACCCTCAACATCGGCAACTGCCTCAATCAGCGCCTCCTCGGTAAGCGCTTCCGGCCGCACCAGTTCAACNTCAGGATGCGCTTCGAACACGGCAGAGCCGGCAGGTTGCAGCGGTTCCGTCATCAGGATTTTCATATGCAGTTTCAACAATCAGTCACAGCGGCGCGCACTAAACCATGTTGAGCCCATAGCCANTCANNNNCAATAACGGCGCTGATGAAGGTCAATCAACCTCGCGCGAGGCTTGTTCTTTAGACCCCGCGACCGCTCAGGTGGCTGCACCAAATTCCCGGTGAGGCACAACGCATGAAGCAGGCACAAACTCGTACTAGCCGTTTCGGCAACGCAAATCATCAGACGCCCACACCTGAATGTGCCTCCAGGATTTCCACGTTGATACGCGGCGCAAGGGGTCTGCGTTTAGACATAGCCCTAGCCGTCTCTCTGTAGCGCTTTCAAGAGNACAGGGGCCCNTATTTACTACAGGCTGGGTGTCCTAATACGCGCACAGCAGGATGAGCAGGTCGTTAANCAAGGAAGCCTTGCNGTCCTCATCCAGNTCCAAGACCTCACGATCAGCCAGCTTGTCCAGCCCATACTGGACCATGCTTACAGCGCCTTCCAATAACTGCTCCTTGACTACGATGATTACCAACGCCTGCTGCCGACGCAGCATCGCTCCCGCNATCTCAGGCGCNTACGCCAGGTGACTGATGCGGGCTTCGATGAACTGAACCCCGGCCTAGTGTGGANAAATNTGGATCTGTTNCCNCAGGCNGTGCATAAGTTCNGCTGCACTGCCGTGCAGGCTGAGTGCACCTTATTGAGCATCCTCTTACGNGTAGGTTAAAGAGGACAACCCAAGCACAGCCTCGCTCTGGATNTGGACAAACTCNCGGTAGTCATCCACTTCAAACAGCGCATCGNCAGNATTANCAAACCGCCACACGAAAACCGCNGAAATNACGATGGNGCTTCCGGCCGCCNCGTTTAGCTTCAGTCGGGCGATCTCAAATTCACACACCCTGAACGNAACGTTTCGGCGCATAAAGGAGGGGTGGCGAACTCAANGCCCGGCGCACGCGGTGCCGACACAAGAACCGAAGAGCTGCACTANCTTGGCTTAGTTCGGATTCACGAGAAAGAGNCCATGATCGAGAAAGGCTACNACCGCTGTGCCGACAGTCCGCCGAGAATCATCGACGAACCTGGCACAGGTACTTCCGCCANCGCGACCATCTGCACTTAAAACATTGCGATGCAGCCAAATTCATAAGCTGGCGTNATGGGGAACTCAGNAACGGCTTAAGNCCCTCAGTCACCAATTCCACCATGCATATCGTTTGTTCATCTTCCAATAGTTCCGGCAAGCTTGGGNCCGTTGCGGGCAATCGATTCAGCGGCTACATTTCAATCCCTANAACATCGCTTGCAGGACTAAAGATGCCTACCACAATCCCTACACCAGACGAGAACAATGCCTGGCGTCTAGAAACGCCTGGTACCTCCAACTGGGAGGGCTCTGCTACACCCGGCGCCGCCAACAAGTACTTCATGGTGTCAGCAGATGGTCACGTGCAGGAACCGGCCGATCTGTGGGCAACCAGGATGGACAAGAAATACGCGGGCCGGTTGCCGGGCGTCACGATAGATGCCAAAGGNACCAAGTTCCAGAAGACTGAAGGATTCCGCCCGGTGCGCCTGCAAAACATCAAATTCGAAGGTGAAGACGCACTCCGCAACGGTTCTGGCAATACACCGGAGGATCGCCTCACGGACCTGGCTGCCGATGGCGTCGATGCGGAGATCATGTTCCCCAACAAAGGCCTGGTGATGTGGGCAACGCCCGACGCGGAGTTCAGCCAGGCGATGTGCCGGGTCTGGAACGACTGGGCCTGGGAGACATTCGCTGATTACAACGACCGCCTTNCGCCCATGGCNTGCATCGCTTCGGGCGACAAGGTAGGCGCTATTGCGGAGGTCCAACGCTGTGCCAAGCTTGGTTTTCGNGGGCTCTCNCTGCCCTGCAAACCAATCTGGGGCCCACCCGANCACGAAGCGCCCAACTACAATCTTCCAGAGTTCGACGATCTCTGGGCATGCATTCAGGACGTCGATCTACCGATAACGTTTCACGTCTCTACCGGCCGGGACCCTCGAACCTCTAGAGGTAATGGCGGAGCAGTGATCAACTATGCCGTACACTCGCTTGCGCCTACTATGGAACCGGTTGCGAACCTGTGCGCCTCGGGCGCTATCGAACGCTTTCCCAAGCTCCGTTTTGGCACCATTGAGGCGGGCATCGGCTGGGNNGCCTGGGCTCTGACGGCCCTCGATGANGCTTATAAGAAACACCACATGTGGGTACGCCCAAAACTGTCACGCCTGCCGTCGGAGTACTTCAAAACCAACGGTTTCGCNAGTTTCCAGGAAGACAAACCNGGTCTCGACACCGCCGAAGAGCACGGCCTGACAGACAATTTCCTCTGGGCCAACGACTACCCACACCACGAGGGCAGTTGGCCCCACAGCGAGCAAGCGATCGAGCGCAATATGGGTGGCCTCACCGAAGATGCCCGGGCCAAGATTCTCGGACTCAACGCAGCGCGTATCTTTGGTTTTGACTCAGAAATGCCCAACAACTCTTAGACCGCCGACTATCAGGGCAGATTGGGGCAGCATATGTGACTGCTCCGATTCCAGGCGCGGAATGGTGNATATATNGTGGTAAAGAGGCAGAACTCCGTTGAGGCGCAAGTAGCGNCTGGGCGTCGGTTCCGCCACCATTCTGTTGATCGACACCCGCCACCTAAATCCNCATCCAATCGTNAACCAGGCGCTCGCCAAAGCTAACTGGNTACTACTCATCNAGCTGATCAACTNACCATTTTCTCTAANAGGGGCACAGGCAGCTTTGACACCCCGNTAGCGAAAATTACCCTGCCTGCAGTTGCTCTGCTGTTTGCTCGGCCACGCGCATCACGCGCAGCAGATTACCGCCCCAAAGCTTGGTGATACTCTCACGGGAGTAGCCACGCCGCACCAACTCAAGAGTCACGTTGGAAGTTTCCAATGCATGGTTCCAACCTTCGACCCCACCGCCCCCACCAAAATCCGAGGAGATACCCACGTGATCGATGCCGATGCGCTGCACTGCATAGTCAATGTGGTTCACAAGGTCTGAAACATCGGCGCCAGGCCATTTCTGGTTGATCATGGCTCTCCCCTGGCGGTAGTTCGCACGCGTAGTATCGTCCATCCCCGCAAAAGCCCCGGGACTTGTCAGGCCGAGTACCTGCCGCAACGCATTCAGGGCCTCGCGTTTCTCTGTCGGAACCGCCTTCAGATAGCTGTCAAACGCAACAATCTGGACAACACCACCAGCAACCTTGATTGCATCGAGCTGCTCATCGTCCAAATTCCGGACGTGCTCAAATACGCCATTAACCGACGAGTGGGAAGCAATGACAGGCGCCTCGGAGGCGGCGGTTGCCTGCAGCATCGTTGCCTTGGAGACATGGGAAATATCGACCAGCATGCCAACGCGGTTCATCTCACCGATAACCTCGCGGCCAAAATCGGACAGCCCACCATGCTCACTGGTACCGTCCCCCAGCGCCGGTCGGGGCTGGGCTGAGTCGCCAATGTCATTGTGTCCGTTATGAACCAAGGTCATGTAACGAGCGCCCAGATCTCGATAAGTAGCGATGAGAGACAGGTCTTTACCGATCACGTAGCCGTTCTCAATTCCAATGAGCGCGATCAGTTTGCCCTCAGCCTGCAAACGTTCAACGTCCGCAGCTGTCACTGCCAGACTAATGTGATCGGGGTACTGATCGTTGGTCATCCGCCGGATCGCATCGAACTTGGTCCGAGCGTCAGCCTTGGCCTTGGCATAGCCCTCCTCATCCCGGGCCCCCTGCCCGACATAGACAATGAAGAATCCTGCTTTGAGCCCACCTTCGCGCATGGACTCAAGGTCAACCTGTTCACCGGGTCGCGCCATCGCATCGTCATAGCCGGTCGCAAAATTAAGGGGAATGTCGATGTGGGAATCGAGAGTGAGAATCTCGTCCTGGATCTCGGTAGCCAGCGTCACGGGCGTTTGTGCATCAGACTCGCCCTGAACACAGCCGGTCGCTACCAGGAGCAGGCCCACCAGCAGTGTGCGAAGGAGGTTTGTTGCCAAGCTAGGCTTCGAAATGTTCGCTCGATCCATAATGATCTTTCGGTTGCCCAGCGCAAAACTCTGATTTTACTCCAAGCATAACCAAGCCGTTGTGCTACCGCGGCCATACGCGCACCAGCGGGGACGCTTACCGGCTCCGTATAAACCTGCCAGACAGTCTCACCAAGCAGGCGGTACCCAACCGACGCACCCCGCGTGGCGGATGTAAGCACAACTCGCCCATCCTCTAACCGGTTGAACACCGGTGGCTCGGTCTCGGGTTGCAGGCCACCGGGCCAGATGCTGGCAAAGTATGCCCGCTCAGGTAACACACCTGTATCTTCAATACGGGTCAACCACACCTCGTACTCGAGACGCAGATCTACGAGCACGCCTGCGTAGTCCTGGTTGGCGACAAGGTTAGTGAGTTCGTGGGGATCGGACCAGGTGTCGCACAATTCCTCATCAGGTTTCGTATCCCTGAACCACTGCGCCTGTACCGGCGTTAGAGTGTCAGCCTCGAGTCCAGCCAACAGCGACTGCATGCTTGCCATCTGTTCGCGGTCGGCGAGTGGCAGGTAGTAATCCCGCTGCGGGCACAGATTGCGCAGGTACTTGAAGCGTTTGTTGCGGACTGCACGAACAGCGTCGGTCACTTCGTCAAACCGGTCCGCTGCAGCATGGATGTACTCACGCGGGCCAACATCCACCCCTCCCAGGAAGGCCTGACACTGCGTCCAGGGAGGCACTTCGGCACCAGCAATTGCCATCGTCGTCGGCAAGAAGTTAACAAAACTGACCAGGCGATCGTCAGTTGCGGGCTGCTGACCACCTGGCGGGCGAACGATNAATGGCACCCGCAGNCCCGAGTCGTAAAGCAGGCGNTTCTGACGTNGCAGAGGGCCACCGTGGTCGCTGAAAAAGAACACCCATGTTGAGTCGAGCAACCCCGCTTCACGCAACTCAACGAGCCTGCTCNCAACCTGCTGNTCCATCTCAACAATATTTGAGTAGAGTNGCCTGACATCAGCTCGGGTAGCCTCNTCATCAACAANGTAGGAAGGGATCAGTAGTTCNGTTTCAAAAGGCACCAGCACCGGTCGCCCAGGTCGCGTCCGGATCTGGCTCTCGTTTGTCACGCNTATGTTAAAGACCGAAAAGAACGGCTGTGCCGGATTCNCACGGTTCNGCCAATGTGCCTGCCGACTGTNNTCATCCCAAGCCGTTACTGGCGCGCGAAACTGGTGGTCCGCCTTGGCGTTGTTGCTGGCATAGTAACCCTCACGTCGAAGGAGCTCGCTCAGCATTATGACGTCCGCGCCTGGCATGGCCTCGTAGGGCTCGACTCCTTCTGGCATACGTCCCCGATAGCGCCAAATGGTCTCGGCATCAACGTTGGGGGCAACCCAGGGGCCCGTACGCATGTGGTTGGCACCTATGTGAGANGGNTACATACCTGTCANAAGTGCGGCACGACTTGGCNNGCAGACGCCGGAGGTCGAGAACGCGTTGGTNTACCTGATCCCTTCCNCTGCTAGCTCACTCAATGCAGGGGTGGCAACTGTGTCGTCTCCGTAGGAAGNGATAATGGGTGAGANANCCTCAATCACTATCCACACAATGTTGGGTCGCTCAGCAACGTCCGCTGCGATGCTGTATGGAGTAAACCCGCTTGCGATGGCGCAGCAGAACAGCAGGATCAGGCGCTCACACATCAGAAAAAAGTATTCCAGCAAGTAAAGGGCNGGCATGAGTAAAATCTGTTCGANAGACGATTTCANACCACCAAGGCGACCAGTGACCGCACGCACGACAGACAGCCATGAATNCCTTGCACGACGCGCACACTNCGACCGGATGTTGACCATCTTCGGGCGNAAGCCAGTATTGGAGGCACTGCGCGACCCATCCGTACAGATCACAAGGCTGCACCTCGCTATAA
The DNA here is from genome assembly GCA_002714125.1 of Gammaproteobacteria bacterium. The sequence continues at coordinate 40,660 of PAWP01000006.1, read as the reverse complement.
GCAACCGCCCCGTTGGTATTGTGTCTGATATCGAGATGGCCGCACGTGCCCGCGACGTAGAGACACTTCACCATAGCCGTGAAGCATTGAGCCGTATCTCCCGCAACCGACGCCAGGACCAGGGAGTCGCAGCCGACGTGTTGGTGGAGGGATCGGGACCGCACACTGAATTTATTAGCGGCAAAGCCGGGAAACCGTATGAGCTATTGGCTCTGGACGGCGTCACCAACCCACAGAATGTCGGACTAATCGTGCGCTCGGTATGTGCATCGCCCCTAACCGGGTTGCTGCTGCCGCGCCGTGGCAGCGCGCCAGTGGACGGACTGGTAATCAAGGCCAGTGTTGGGACCATCTTCCGAACCCCACTGTTGAGCTGTGAAGACCTGGCAAGCGCTCTCGGAGATTTCGCTGCCGTAGGCACGCGCATCGTCGGCGTGAGTACGGACGCCAACGCCTGCAACCTTGCAGAACTCCCCGATGCTCAACGAACGGTGTTTGTGCTCGGCAACGAAACCGATGGGCTGACCAAGGAAATCCGTGCCGTCTGTGACCTGACGACCCGAATCCCGATGGCACGCGAAGTAGAGTCACTTAACGTGGCAATGGCCGCCACGCTGATCGCGCTACGTTCGGTTATTTGAACAGGCANCNATGTCGATTCCTGCGCTATGCGGATTCNNCGGCTATGATCACCTNTCATCTAGTTCATNGAGGCAACCTCGATGTCATGGGATCACGGATCACTGCCCGANCGGGTTACTCCTGAAGCTGAAGGCATGGACAGCGGCNGACTGAGGCTNGTTGACGGCTACCTGCAGGGCTATATCNACCAGGAAAAGCTTGCAGGTGCATCTTTTGCAGTGATGCGCAGAGGTCNCCTGGTGTACTGCAGCACNTTTGGATACGCCCGACGCGCCAGCCAGCAGNCCATGGCAGAAGACACGATTCATCGAATCTACTCNATGTCGAAACCCATCACATCTGTCGCACTGCTTACNCTTTACGAACANGGCAGGTTCCAACTCGATGATCCGATNGAGAAGTACCTGCCAGAATTTTCGAACATGCGGGTNCTGACCGGGGGTAGCGCCGCACTGCCGGCAACCCGGCACGCTCACGCCTCAATCACGCCGCGCCATATTATGACCCACACCGCCGGCCTGACATATGGCTTTGAAGGAGTGCCGCACGCCGTTGACGAAATATACCGGCATCGAAAAATTGGCGATTACGGCCAGACGCTCACTGAATTCTCTGATGCGCTCGGGAAGGTGCCCCTGCGCTTTGACCCTGGGACTTCCTGGAACTACAGCGTTGGCACGGACCTGCAAGGCCGCCTCATTGAGGCCCTTACGGGCATGGCGTTTGATGAGTACCTGCACAGCGCCATTTTCGACCCTCTCGGCATGGTGGACACATCGTTCACCGTTGACGCATCCAAGGTCAATCGCTTCGCTAACAACTACACTCGGCCGCGCGGTCCACTAGAAGTATTTGAAGATGCTGCAACATCTGACTACCTACAAGAGCGGACCTTCAAATCAGGCGGCGGCGGACTCACCTCGACCCTCCCCGACTACATGCGCTTCGGCCAGATGTTGGCGAACAAAGGCGAACTCAATGGGACAAGAATCCTCGGGCGCAAGACGGTCGAATACGCCACAAAGAACCATTTGCCCGGCGGAATCGATATGGACGCCATGGGCGCCGGTGGTTTCGCCGAGTCGGCCTTCAAAGGGATCGGGTTCTGCCTAATCGGATCAGTTTGCGTCGACCCCATAGCGGCCCCCAACATGCAATCAGCGGGAGACTATGGTTGGGGAGGCGCCGCCGGAACCCGATTCTGGATCGACCCAGAGGAAGACCTAACGTGTGTATTCATGACGCAGTTCATGCCGGGCGGGCGTTACCCGGTTCAGGAGTATCTGCGCCATCTTGTGCTCCAAGCAATTATCGACTGAGCATGGGCGATCGGCAATAACGGTACATTCCGCCGCTAGCAGGTTCGGGTCTGGCGGTTACTCCCACGTCCGTGCGCGAGTCCAACGTAGATATGTAAATCGCATCTACGCGCCCTGGATCATTTAGATGAACATCGCGCTCAATNGTGCGTTTATCGGATTTCATCTGCTTGAATGAACCTTGGTGAGTTGATTCCTCGTTTTCGANTTTGGCCCGGGCGTTCAACTNACACCGTGGTGTGCTGTATTCGTAATCGAACTCAAAACAGATAGGCTCGTGACCAACCAGTGTGCTGCCGGAAGGCGGGTTAAAGCGGGCATTGGAATGTTCGGTTCCNGTCATCATCAATCATCCACCAGCGGTTGTAGTGNAATAGCCCCTAAGATAAGCAAACCGCCGAGCGGAGCCTGCAAAATTTCAGCAAAAGCGATCTGTACCCGTCCAGCAAGTTAGAACCCACAAACACCAAACAACTACTCCCCCTTCCACACTGGGTCACGTTTTTCCATTCGTGCAAGCATCCCTTCTACAGCATCCGCACTCTTGCCCGCCAACGATACAAGTGCGTCAACATCGTCGTGTGGAATTTTGTCTCTGAAGGCCATTTCACGAACCAGTAGCGCTTTGATCGCACGCAACGACAGCGGCGCATTCAGCGNCAGGCGAGAGATCAATGCACTTACCTCAGATTCAAGCTGCTCCGGTTCGGCAACGCGGGAAATCAGCCCAAGCTCAGCCATCCTAAGCGAAGGAATCGGATCACCCAGCATTAATATCTCCCTTGCGCCCACTGGACCCGCCACTTCGAGCAGCTTTTTGGCGAGGAACCACGAAGGTGCCAGGCCAATCTGAGCGAGTGACATGCCAAACGCTGANTGGGTGCTGGCAACAACAAAGTCGGAGTGCAGAGCAAGTTCACAGCCGCCCGCAATTGCGGGCCCCTGGACCACCGAGACCACTGGCAGGGGCCAGGTCTCGACCGCGTGGAATATCGGCTCAATCGGCTCCCACTGCGCTCTTGGTTCTCGCAGGTCACGCCCTGCGCAGAAGACCTCTCCCATCGAGCGTATGACGGTGACCCGTTCCGTTTTGCTTGGCGCGCCGCCAAAGGCCTCGGCAAGTCCGGTCAACATTTCGCTGTTTAGCGCGTTACGTTTTTCGGGACGGCACAACGTGATAGTACGTACACCCCCCGCCTCAGATTTCTCAATCAAACCATGACTCCTTTTCTTTTGAACCTGTCGTTCGCAGCACCTTCAGGATGCGCTCACAATCCAGCAAGCCGCACCCATGGTGACGCCTGCGGCGCCATGATGCGCTGTCATGATTTCAAGAAACTCGGCTTTAACCCGTTCCGCCAATTTCACGGGTTGTTCAGCCAGCATCCGTGCTGCCGGNCCGATTTGCTCTATAAGTCCAGCCGCTTGCAGAGCGGTCTCCCCAAGATTGAGCTCAAGGTCAAGCGGTCTGACATCAACTAAGCCGAAACCCGCTTCGTTGAGCAAAGCCGACACGCGATTTTTGTCCGAAAACGCAAACGGGCCTGGTGCATGTGGGTCCGGCGCTTCCTCCGGCCGCGATACATGTTTGAACAGGGCAGCAGTTGGCAGGGCAATCCAGGGGTTCTCCTGCGCAGGACGCCAGCACACAAAACAGAGGCTNCCATCTGGCTTCAGCTGACTGCGAATATGCCCAAACGCGCCAATAGGGTCTGCAAAGAACATTACACCGAAGCGCGAGAACATATGATCAAACGGTGAGTCAAAAACGTGACTTGAGGCATCCGCTCGCGCAAACGAAATAGACAGGCCTTCGCCGGCGGCACGCTCGCGCGCCCGCGCCAGCATAGGGCCGGATACATCAACGCCCGTTACCTCGACGCCTCGCTCAGCCATCGCGAGAGAGGTATCCCCACAACCGCAACCAACATCCAGGACCTTAGTACCTGCANTAGGCGAGAGGTGTTCTATCCCGGCAAGCCCTAGTGGTCTGAGCATGGCNTCCATCTGCACCTGGTACGTCGCCCATTTGTTGCCAGCGTTGCCATCCCAATATTCAATTTGCTCCTGATTGCTCACGTGGTGGCTCTCCTTACGTGGCAGATGACACGATCAAACAAAAAATTAACGACAGCCCGGCCTGACTCGATAGCGGTGAAAAGGGCACTTCCAGCTAGGCCAATGAACCGGCCTGGATTTGTGATCGTTTCCACCTTGAGCGACACGGCCTGAATGACCCTCAAAACCAGGGAACCGAACCCAGCCCATGGATCGCATAGGCAGTGCGGTCCTGTTCCGTACTAATCAGCCCTTATTAGGATTCACCAGATACTTCTCGCCTGTTGCCTGTTTGGCGAACGTCTGCACCGCATCGACAGTGAGCATCTCGACAAGCGAGACTTCCGCTGTATAGCTGCTAGCAAACGTGGTCTGAATCTCGTCCGCCACTCGGCGACGCAGTTTTTCAGCTGCGTCAAAGCCAATCCTTGAGAGGAACGGTGGCAACAGCCAACCACCAATGCCCCAAGCCATCCCGTAGCTGCGCTGCAGCGTGGTGGGTTCACGGTCAAGGCCCCCATAGATGTAGACTTGCTTGTGCGTCGTTGAGCCGTAGGGACCGCCTGAACCACTCCCCCTGGATAGCGCCATCTCCATGCAGGCCAGGATCTGGCTGGTAGCCCGACCACCGCCAATGGCATCAAAGCCCAGGGTTGCCCCGGTTTCATCAATGGCATTTGTCAAATCCTGTACGTAAGTGTCGTCGCTTGAGTTCACAACGTGCCTCGCCCCCAAGTCCTTCAGGAGCGCTACCTGCTCAGCCTTGCGGACAATATTCACGAGGCCTACATCGTCCTCAACGCAGATCTTCACGAGCATCTGGCCCAAGTTCGACGCGGCGGCGGTATGTACCAGCGCGCTATGGCCTTCCAGACGCATGGTTTCAACCATGCCCAATGCGGTGAGCGGATTGACAAAGCATGACGCACCGTCGCGCGCACTAGTGCCCTCATTTAGTACCAGGCACTGGTCGGTGCGGGCGATCCGGTATTGCGCATACATGGCCCCGCCGAGAACGGCGACGGTCCGCCCCAGCAAGGCCTGCGCATCGGCGTTGTCTCCAGCAGCTACCACTTCGCCCGCGCCTTCATTTCCAACCTGCAGCGCCTTGCCGACGCGAGGTGCCATCGCCGCCATGAACTTCTGCGGCACATCGGCCTTAATGACAGGCCGATCCGTGGTTCCTGAGATTCTGGCAGTGGAAACGTCTGCCATGCCGATCAGACCACCCAGGTCCGACGGATTGATCGGCGTGCCTTCAACCTTGATCAGCACTTCATCCGGACCGGGATCGCGGACGTCCACTTCGTGTAGCGCGAGTTCAAGTTCGCCCGCTTCCGTGATGAGGGATTTGAGCTGCAGCGCCTGTGGCATGGATGCCCCCTGTTGTTAGATTGCGTGAATTAAGGTCGGGCGATCCTATCACCAAAGGACCTTAACCAAAGGGCATCACCTATTCGAGAAACCCTCAGAAGGTAAAGCACGCCACCTCTCAGTCCGAGCGATACTCCGGTCGCAGTCCGGCGACTGTGACGCGCCACATCCGGCGCACCTCGCCCTCTGGCCGGTTCATAACCGGATAGTGTTGAGCTGCCCGATTGTCCCATATGACAACGTCACCTTCGCGCCAACGGTGGACATAACAGAACTCCGGCTGGTGCGCGTGAGTTGTCAAGTAGTCCAGCAAACCCGCGCTCTCAAGCTGCGTCATATGCGTAAACCGACGCGTAAACTCATGGTTCACAAACAACGCCTGAAGCCCGGTCTCCGGGTGGGTCCGAACTACCGGGTGCACCGCGTATTCGTTGGGTCGCCCATGGGAACTCGCGTCATGGACGGCCTCGAGCCCACAGATCATGCCCTTCATCCCGTCTGACAAGGTCTCGAATGCCGCATATTGATTGGCAAATGCCGTCTCACCTCCCCGAGAAGGAAGCTGTTGTGCCGCGAGGATAGAGATCGCCGGCGGCACCTCATCAAAGGTGGCATCAGAGTGCCAGCGCCCCATACGCAAGCCGTCTGGCATGTTGATAGGCAGCACATCCTTGTTTTCGGCGATACCGGGTGCATGCGGATATGTGTAGAGATCGCCAAAACGGCGCGCAAACGCCGCCTGCTGGTCGGAAGAGAGCCTCTGGCCCGGAATCACCAGGACAAGATACTTTAGGAAAGCAGCATGCAATTCAGCAAAGGTCGCGTCGTCAATGTTGGCAAGATCCACCTCAACCTCGGCACCAATAACACCAGCAAGCGGCGTTACACCTATCGAGTCAGTTCGCTGCGCAGTGATACCGGCCATGGGACTTCCTATCGCAAGATGATTGCCAACCAGTCACCCTAGCAGAACTCAGCCCTCGGCAGCACCGATGTGATGGTTTAGGCTAGGTACTGCAATGTGGATCGTGGAAAACCATGTCAGAAGACAAACGGTCGGTCGCCTACTTCAACACGCTCGCACCCGACGCGCTGTCCGACGAGCTATCACCTGTCATCGAAGAACTTGGTCTCGTTGAGAACTGCCGGCAGCTCGCGATGGAAGGCTGGACGGTCATCGAAGACGTGGCTGACGCGGATTTCAACGCACGCTTCCGGGCCAAAATCATGGAGACAAAGGGCGGCAACATGCTGCTCGCCAAAGACCCTATCTATGCCGAGGCCATCATGAAGCCCAAGCTGCTGGCAATGGCCGAATTCTCGGTTGGTCGGGGCTTCCTGATCAGTCAGATTGCAGCCAGCGTCAGGCCGAAGGGAGCGCCGAGCATCGGCCTACACGCCGACAACAACTGGCTGCCTGCGCCCTTCCCTGCGCACAATATGCTGCTGACAGGATGCTGGGCGTGTGATGAGTACACCGAGGCCAACGGCTCAACCCTGGTGATCCCCGGCTCTAACAACCTACGGCGGCATCCCACCAACCTCGAGATAGCCGAGAAGGCCGGCGCCATTCCGATCGAATGCCCACCCGGCTCGGTGGCTATGTGGGATGGCAACATCTGGCACTCCAACTATCCGAGGGAAACCGATGGTGAACGGGTGGTCTGCCACATTACCTACACTCGGTTGATGATGCGCCCGGTAGAGGACTACACCGCCCACGCAGATGCCCTCATCGAAGCCCATGGCGAGTCAATGGCACAACTCATGGGCCGTGAGGACTTTCTGAACAGTCCTAATGGGGCCGACTACACCAAACTTCTACAGACCTTCAATAACGCAAAACGTTGAGTGGCCGCGCGTNGACGCTCCTTAAAGAGCTGACGACCGTTGGACAATCNAGTATGTTTCGCGCTCCGTGGNTGTGTAGCTCAGTTGGTTAGAGCACCGTCTTCACATGGCGGGGGTCGCTGGTTCGAATCCAGCCATACCCACCACGCACCTGCTTTCCAGTAGGACCCGGTTGAAGGGGCATGACCNCTTGAACCNGGGCTGAGGAATGTCGAGCTTCATTCAGCTAAGTTCCGCACCGCCCATCGTTCAGCCATAAGCTTATTGGGTGGACTGTAGACGTCAATAAACATNACGGGCTCATCCCCGAGAACTTCGCCACCGTGCTCGATGCCGGCCGGCGCGTGCCACATATCACCCGGTCCAATGTCCCGAACCTCGTCACCAACAGTCAGGCGCATATGTCCCTGCACCAGCATACTGATCTGATCGTAAGGATGGCTGTGCAGGGCATAGGTACCTTCTGGACCCAGCTTCGCCCAGACGAGTTGCAGACGTTCACCTGAAACCACAACGTCNTCACGAAACCCGCTTTTGGGATGAAATACTGTACGGGCCTCGACCTCATCACGGGTGAAGATGTTTTGTCCTGCCATTGTCGTTAATCTGCACTAACACACCAAGACCATACCGCAACCGGAGTATCTGTGACCGAGGAGAAACGAACGTCTCGTGAGGANCGTGAAAACCAGGAGGCCCGCCAACGCCGCGAGGACAATAACGCACTAGACCCCCGCATCAATCCCTGGCTCGAAGAACTGGACGAAGTTGGCTACATCACTATCCCCGATTTCATCAATGCTGGTGAACTTGCCCAGATCCGGAGGGCATTCGACACAGAGGTGCCGCTGCTGCCACTACCAATCAATGCCGAAGGCGATGGCAAAACCGTGCGCGGTCACAACCTGCTCGCGAAAACGCGGGCAGCAGACTTCCTGTTCCTGCATCCAATGCTGCGCGCTTTGGTGGAAGGCCACATCGGTGATCAGGTGCGTGTCAACATCACCACGCTCTTCAACCTGCTGCCCGGCGAGAAGAAGCAACCGCTGCATCAGGACGACGGGCTCTGGCCCATTCCCCGNCCCCATCCCAAGTTCCTGTGCAATGCGCTCGTCGCAATCGACGACTTCGATCTTGAAAACGGCGCCACCCACCTAGTGCCCTACAGCCATACCTGGCACGACCGCAAGGTGGATCAGGAGACGGAGACCGTGCAGGTCACAATGAAGGCTGGCTCCATGGTTATGTGGTCCGGGGCTATGTGGCACGCCGGCGGCGCCAACGTCACGGGCAATCGGGAGCGACTTGGTCTGTTCATCAGTCACGTAGTCAGCTATCTCGCACCGCAGGAGACTCAGCTCATTTCTATCCCCCGCGGAGTGGTCCGTGAAATGCCACGCAAACTGCAGCGACTCGTGGGCTACCAAAAGTTCTCGGGTATTGGCGGTGAGGTTGACTTCCGTGACCCCATTGACGTCCTGGAAGACAACCAGGTCGTCCATCCACAGGCAAAAATTGGCTCAAGCGGTTTCGGCCGACTTTAGCGTCTGGCGAAGGCGCTGTCTCACTATTACCCCCAAGTTGGAGTAGGTGGCGGGCGACTTTTAAGTGACGGACTCTGTTCATGCGGCATCAATTTCATTGATGCGTTCAATTGGTTGACCAAGTTCGCGGGCAATGCCCGGGACGACCTCCTCCATCCATAGCTCGAGGGACTACATGGCAAGCCCAAGCTCGATTCGCGCATCAGAAAGAATATGGTGATGCCGATCTCGGCCAGCACCCGGATCGGCTTGTGGAGGGGAGCCACAATGACACCGGTGCCGAGGCGAATCTGGTTGGTCGCCGCTGCACAGTGCGCAGCCATCAGCAAGGGTGACGGGAACAGGCTGTAGTTCGAGGAGTGGTGTTCCGGGAACCAGCAGGAGTCGAAGCCCAGTTCCCCTGCTGTAATCGCCTACGCGACTGCCTCTTGCACCACTTGACTCGGGTCGCCCGCGCTGTTGCGCTGCTGCATCACGTTAAAGACGCCGAATTTCAAACCTATCCCCGACTGCAAATTGCTCACGGATTATCCCACGCCCGGACCGGGCTATGCCCGGTGCTACACTCGCGGCGCCGCAAGAGAGACTCAGCACCATGACCGCTGCCACCCGCTTTGAAACCCCGGAACTGTCGCACCTGCCGGTAGACATACGCACCCAGATCGAAACTGTGCAAGAGAAATCCGGGTTCGTCCCGAACATATTCCTGGTACTGGCGCGCCGTCCGGAGGAGTTCCGCGCATTTTTTGCTTATCACGACGCCCTGATAAAGCGTACAGGCGGTCTGACTCCAACAGAAAAGGAGATGATCATAGTTGCAACCAGCGCCGCAAACGACTGCACCTATTGTGTGATTGCCCACGGCGCNATCCTTCGGATCAGGGCCAAGGACTCNGAAATTGCAGACCTTGTCGCGATCAACCATCACGGTGCACCCGTCACCGATNGGCAACACGCCATCTTAGATTTTGCGGTCAAACTAGCACGTACGCCCGAAGCTCTTGGNGAACCAGACTATGCGTCATTGCGCACGCACGACGTGTCCGATGAGGACCTATGGGACATCGCGGGCATTACCGGCTTATTNGCNCTCTCGAACCGGTTAGCCCATGTCACCGGCATGNTGCCCAACACCGAATTNTTCTCCATGGGCCGTTGAGACGCAAAAAAACAGGCGCATGCCGCACCTAGCTAGTCTGCGCCAGATGCTGATCCTTAAGCCCAACGTAATAGCCGGCGGTATAAGTGAAATAGCCGCGCTCTTCGTCCGTTAGTGGCCGCGCCGCTTGGCACGGACTGCCCACATATAGAAAGCCGCTTGCCAGTGTCTTGCCCGGTGTCACCAGCGAGCCAGCGCCAATCATCACATCTGACTCAATCACCACGCCATCGAGAATAATCGAGCCAATACCCAAGAGTACGCGATCGTGAATCGTACATCCGTGCAGGGTCACGCTATGCCCTATGGTCACATCCTGACCCACGGTTGTTGCACTGCCTCCCGGTGTGAACGGACCGTCGTGAGAGGTATGCACTATCGAGCCATCCTGAATGCTGGTTCGCGCACCAATGCGAATCGGCAGNAAATCGCCCCGCAGTACCGCAGCTGGCCACACAGAAGCATCTTCTCCAAGCTCCACATGGCCGCAAACCACAGCGGCCCGATCCACAAACACCCGCTCTCCCAGAGTTGGCGCAACACCATTGTGACTACGAATGTGTCCATCAACACTCACGACTACTGCTCCACATTATCCATAGCACCAAAGCGCCGCAACACGTTGCAGGTNACNACATCGACNCNNGAATCACCAAGCCCGTANGCCCAGTCCGTGCAACNNGTCGTAAAAGCCCCCCCGNCGCCCGAGGTATACGCGCCCATGACGGCTGCGCCATATGCAAAGCGTTCACGAACCTCGGGCGTGTCCTCACCACCCAAGCGTTGAGCAACCCAGTTCAGTTCACCGACATAAATGTCCGAGATATTGGGCGCCTCATCAGTTGACCAGAGATGGGCCGGTGCCGTACCGAGAATCTCGAAGGACGAAGGCGTACCNTCCGCCCCCGTGGCAACCGGCCGGCCTTCATGTAGCNTCAAGTCACAGCCATCACACTCNTAGCCCACGACGACNGGGNCAGNACCCAAAACGTCACCCGATAGCAACTCAAGNCCAGNAAACGCCCAGTGTTCCGGTCGCCAAACGGTATATCCGCCGGTGCCATGCGGCGCACCGGGCATGTGGGCGTAGCCGCCACGCGTAAATGAGACGCCGGTCATGCCATTTTCNGGNCGACCAACCGCAGGGTCAGACCACATCGTAGTCGTTTCTGCCTGCCGGCCGGTGCCAAACACCGGATCTTCTTCAAGCTGCAGCTTGTAGCCTACAACCTGCGTTCCGCCCGCCTCGAAGCGCACTTGCCAAAAAGATGTGTTGCCCGAGAAGAAGGCCGCCCCGCCCCCATCCTGGATAAACGCTTCAACCGTGTTTCGCATAGCGGTCGACCAGTACTCATCGTGTCCCACGGAGAGGTAGGCACTGTACCCGGCAAGTGCGTCTGCGCGTTCCAGGTCCTGACTAACGGCATAGTCTAGAACTACGCCGTTGGCTTCCGCCCAGCGCACGAATAGTAGCTCCCAGTTCGCCCAACCGGCGGCCATGCACCAACGCGAGTAGCCACCGTCCAAAAACCCTTCGCGATGCGCTTTCGACTCACCAAAGCGAGCAATTCGATTGCGGGCAGGATCAGGCTTGGCAAGAAATCCTCGAGGTAGCGGACGGAGCTGACTCGAATGATAACCACCCGTGTAGAAGCTGGGTCCCCCCCAATCGTTGTAGGCCGCCCAGGTGGATGTGCTGAGTACAAGGAGCGCCTTGGANCGGGAATCATCGGCTGCGCGAACAACGAAAAATGCCTCTGCGGAACTTGCACCCGCCAACAACCGAACCAGGTAAAAGCCGCTGCGCCACGTNGNGTCCACAGTAATCGAAGCGGANGAGGACCAGCCACAGCCATTACGCTCACANNCAGCGAGACGCTCCTGCTTTTGCCCAANGAGCCCTTCGAGGCGCTGCACCACCTCATCCGTAGCACCCTGACGAATCACTTCAACCGCAAACGATTCCGCATCGGTTGAAACAAACAACTCAACCAGCTCACTTGGTTGTAGGCTGTTTGGCCAGCAATATCCGGCAATCATCCCTGCACTCCATTCTCCCGCCCTGCCGGCGGCATGACCGCCGCCCCTGGAGATCTAGCTCTTCGGTCGCGGCGCGGAACCCACCCGTGCCATACCGCCATCCGCAGCGACAACCTCACCGGTCATGTAGCGTGACGCGTCACTGGCGAAAAACAGCACGACATCTGCGATGTCATCGCCGTAACCCCAGCGTTTGAGCGCAATCTGCTCTTCCAACTGTTCGATCAGACCCGGAATGTTCTGCCGGTTATCTTCCCAGATCGCGGTAGCAATGAGCCCAGGGCATATCGCATTGACCCGGATACCTGAGGGGCCCCAGTCGGCTGCAAGCGCTCGGGTCATCCCATCCACCGCACCCTTGGTACCTGCATAGGCGACGCGCCCAAGTGGTCCACGTAGGCTGGCAATCGAAGAGATATTGATGATCGAACCGCCGCCGCGTTCGGTCATCGATGGTCCGAGTCCCAGCGTGAGCATAAGCAGCGACCTTACATTGATGGAAAAAACCAGGTCGAAGTCTTCTTCGGTGAGCTGATCCGGTGTGCGGCGCATCGGAATGCCAGCGTTGTTCACCAGAATATCGACGCCATCCACAGCAGCGAGCACCCGCTCGGCAAGCTCAGTGCCTGCCCGCGGCGCTGCCAGATCAGCCTGCAGGATGATGGGGTCGTTGTTGAGTTCAGCCGCGACCCGCTCCATGTCATCCAGAGTGCGCCCCGAGAGAACAACACGAGCCCCGGCTGCGTCCAGTGCGCGTGCGCTGGACTCCCCGATACCACGGCTTGCGCCCGTGACCACCGCAACTTTGCCGCTCAGATCAATGGTTGTTGTCATGTCGCTCTCCGCCGGATTCCAAGGTGCGCAAGCCTAACCGCTACCCCGTACCACTGCACTCCCGTCGGAATCAGCAGCAAGCCGCTATCAGGACTCCCAGTAGGTCTTCAGCCCAGCGAGGCCCTCTTCGGCGTCGTCGACATCGATGCCTGAGTATGCAAAGCGCACGTAGACACGTTCTTCACCGGGCGAACCACGACCAAAATGGGAACGCGAGCAGAACGAGATGCCGGTTTGCTGCATGGTGTCGACCCGGAACTTCTGCACATCGGCTTCGCTCTCTGAGTTCAGCCCTAAGCGCTTGTAGACGTCCGTCACGTCAACAAACAAGTAAAAAGTTGCCAGTGAATCGGGGACTGAAACGCCCTCAATGTCATTCAGGTGATCCACGATGAGGTCACGCCGGCCCTTAAGTGTATTGAGAATCTCGATCGAGCCGGATTGGTCCCCCCGCAGTGCCTCAACCCCGGCGTATTGCACAAAGTGATTGGTGCAGGACTCATCATTCGTGTTGATCTTAGTGATGACGTCGATGACCCGCTCAGGCCCAACGGCCGCACCGAGACGCCAACCGGTCATGGCGTATTTCTTCGAGAATGTGTAAAGGATCACCGTGCGCTCAGCCATACCCTCATGCTCGAGAATTGTATGGCTCTGGCCACCGTAACGAATGTCGATGTACGGGTCGTCCGAGAGAACCCACAGGTCACGCTCAACCGCAAGTTCTGCCAACCACTTCATATCTGAAGGGTCCGCGTCAGCGCCCGTTGGATTGTGCTGGGCATTGACTACCAGCACCCGGGTTGAATCATCGAGCGCGGACATGACCGACTCCCGGTCAAAGCGAAAGCGGCCGTCTTCGACAACATACGTATAAGGTTGGGTTTTGCCGCCGAGATACTCCACCTGAGACTCGTAGATGGGATACCCGGGATTGGGGTACAGAACACCGTCACCCGGTTCCATCACCGTATGCAGGAACTTGCCAATCACGGGCTTACCGCCGCTCTGTACGGACACGTTAGCTGCCGAACAGGGCAAACCACGGTCCTGGCTGATGGCATTCGCCAACGCTTCGCGCAGCGCCGGGATGCCCGCTGCCGGGTTATAGCCTGTGTGCCCGTCTACCGCCGCCTTGTTCGCCGCCTCGATAATATTCAACGGCGTGCGGATGTTCATGTCACCCAGGTGGAAGGGAAACACTCGGTTTCCCTGGGCCATCCATGCAGCCGCGTCGCCGGAGACGGCAAAGGCCGTTTCAGTCCCAAGATTGTCGATTCGGCTGGCGATGCGTCGTGCGCTCATGATACTCCTCAATGCCTCTTTGACCTTTTCTTGGCGAGTGGCCGGATAGGTCGGGTGAAGGCGGGCGAGCGTAAGGGGTTCGGCCGTATGGATCAAGCGATGCGAACCGCAACTCGGGTTCTGAACCGGCGTTGCGGCTTGCCGCCACCCCTGTCAGCATCAAGGCATGAACACACTGGATGCCACACGAAGCACCAAGACCGCAGCCATTACGCTGATTGGGATGGCCGGAGCAGGCAAATCCACTATCGGCGTTTTACTTGCGAAACGCTTGGTAAAGCGCTTCGTAGACACGGACCTCGTGATCCAGGAGACCGAGCAGCGATCACTGCAGGACATCCTGAACCGCGACGGCTATCTTGAGCTGCGAGCTGTCGAAGCGCGGGTCCTGCAATGCGTCGACCCGGCTGGCGCGGTCGTGGCGACGGGCGGCAGCGCCGTTTACTCAGTCACAGCGATGGCGCACCTTAGTAGCGCCACCAAGGTCGTTTATCTCAAAGTTCCGTTGGCGGAAGTCATACGGCGCATTGGCGACTACTCTGGACGTGGTATTGCCAAACCGCCCGAGCAATCACTCGAAGACACCTTCAAAGAGCGTCAGCGTAAGTATGAGCGCTGGGCGGACCTCACCGTAGACGCGACCCGCCCGGTGGAGACTGTAGTCAACGAGATCTGCACCTGGCTTAAGCAACAAACTCGGCCCTGACGAGGACGTTTACGACGCAGTTATAATCAACGTGAACACTTCACTGTTGATCAACCATGATCGAAAAGTCTTCCCAGCCGCCTGAAGTCCCATATGAGTTCCTGCCGGAAACCGTAGCCGACAATTCCGCAGCCGACGATCAGTTGCGGGATGCACGNTGGTTCGCCTCGGGGGAGCCGTTCCGGTCAATGCACAAAAACAACCCGTGGCTAAAGCCTCCAGTCGGCGGCAACGGCGTTCCGGCCATGCAACCGGATGGTTCATTGACGTCGTGGTTCGAATGCCCTCTGTACAATGAAGGTCGNAGTGCCGAAGGGGGTGGCCTTAANGGCACGCCTTACTATGACACCACGGTTGGGCGCAAACACAACTACTGGAAGCAGTTCGACGACCTTCCCAGGGAAACCAAGGACATCCATCAGGCACGCCGCGACCTGGACAAGTACGGCTATTGCCTGATCGAAGACGCGATGAGCGAGTACCAGTGCGCCTACATGCGCAACCGGCTCGATGAACAGGCCGAGGCCGAGCGCGAGTGCGGCCTTGCGGACATGACACCCCACTTTCACATCATGTGGACACTGGTAAATAAGGGCGACTGTTTCGCCAAGTGCATTGAGTTCAATCCGGATTGGGTACAGGGCGGNCCCCTGATCGAACAACTCAATGAAGAGTTGCTGGGGCCACACCACTACGCCTACTCATTTGCCTCAAACATCGCCCGTCCTGGTAGCTACCCACAAAACCTGCACCAGGACTCCGGCGCTATTCACCCGATTCAGACCCCTGGGGCGCCTATCCTCGTCAACACGGTCTACATCATGCAGGACGTCAGCGAGGTAAACGGCGGCACATTGATCATCCCAACTAGTCACCGGATCGTCTCCGAAACGCCGCCGGGGGAAGAGGTGGGTGAACTGCCCCCGGCAATCAACGTCGAAGCACGTGGCGGCACCGTGATGCTGATGGACGGCCGTCTCCTGCACGGCACCGGCGTCAATCACACCGACAAGTGGCGCTACATCATGACCAACTCGAACGTGAAACCATGGCTGCGCCAGCAGGAAAACTGGCAGCTTTCCATTGACCCGGAAGTGATCGAGAACGCTTCAGAGAAACTGCTACGGCGGATGGGTTATCACTCTTCAGGACTTCTGGAAATCAGCTCCTGGTCGAGCCCCAAGACGACCGTAGGCACCCGACTCGCAATGGAAAAAGGTGAGTACCAAAGGATCAGGGAAATGCGCTCACCGGTATCGAAGGAAGAGATGGAAGCGCTCACGATCTGGCAGATGAAACAGCGCATCGAGTCCACCCGAGCGGCAAAGGCGGATGAACAGGACTGAGTTTTGATCGACTCGTGGGGTTAGTACCGACACGCACCTGCAGTAATTGTGACAGCGTGCGGTCCAGCCGCTACGTAGCTAGCACGTGAACAAGGCAAGTACCGCAGCCGCACGTGTGAACACGTCAGAGCGCGAATGACCGTGCTAAACAAGACGCAGATCTCGGATCAGAGCGATTCAATCAGCGCTCATCTCACCCACGGGTTCCGGATTATTGACGGTTATTCCCATCATGTCCTTCAGTCGATCGGACAACACGGCATACACCTCGTCCGGCACGTGTACATTGGCAGTCGATTGTTCATGCAACGCGCGAATGAACTTGCGGTTGTAGTGGCACCGCATGGCGTAACGGGTGCCGCCCGAAGTCCGCCGCCCACCGCAGTGCAACACCCGCGTGTCGGTCAGGATGCAGGTACCGGGCGGTGCGCAGACGGCAATCAACCCGGGTTCGGTGTCCATTAGTTGCACGAGATCCACGCCGTCATGGAAGCTGGTGGAGCCGGTCGCAGTGCGATGGGACCCGGGGACAATGTAGGTGCTGCCGTTTTCGAGGCTAAAGTCCGAATAACACCAAATGATCAGGCTGCCAAAAGGGTACGGCGGATACGGCATGGGCAAACCGCCCTGGTCGATATGCAGTTCCTGCAGACCACCGCCCTCGTGCACAATCGAACCATGGGCGCAGCCAAGGCCATACCCTTCGCCCATGACTTTGATCAACAAACTGTCGATCAATGGGCCGCGTTGGGCAGCACTCTCTTTAAACTCGACCACGTCACGGAAAACCTGTCCTTTTAAGACCAGGTTGTTGACTAGCTGCCCTCGGTCGTGGGAGTCGGTCATGATAGCGACGTCACTGGCCTTCTCAGCCGCGGCTTGATCCGTAAGCCGGTCAACCTGCGTCTTGATCTGCGCCGGCGTCATCGCATCGGCAACCAGGCAATAGCCCCAACGGATGAAATCGGCCTCAAGCTGGGCTTCGTCCGCGCTGGGCGTGGGTAAGAAGTCGAATTCGTCGCTATTACGAACTTGGCCCGCTTTCATACGTTCCTTCGACAGTCCGGCAAGCTGCTTCAGTATCCGCCAGGAAGACTTGGCACTCGTATGGGAATGATCGTCCGAGTAGACAATACCGGCCGCCATCTCGCTTTCCCAGTCTGCGTAGTCACCCGCCGGGTCCTGCCGGGCGCGCAGGGATGCAAGTTCCGCCCGCAACTGCGCGTTCTCCTGGCGCAGCCGCTCGATCGCCTCGTCAGCATCCGGCACGGTTGCCAGCGGGCCGCTGGTGGATGAACTGGGGTCGACCTGTTCGGTCATCACTGCCTCTTTTATTTATCACCTCGAAAACACGCGGGAGACTATCGCAGATTCCGTCCTGGGTTGCCCATTTACGAGTCAGGTTTGTTCGTCATGATGGCCGTCATTGCCCGAAGAGTGCTGATGAAGGCGGCTATATGGTATGCGGGACAGGCTTCAGTCTGTCAGCGGGACAGCGCCGTCGAAAGCACCAGCGTTGCGATAGCAACCGCTCCCGAGGCCTAAGGTGTCACGTATTCACCGCGGCGCTCCCGTTCAAACCCCACTCGCTCGAAGTACCGCACCGTCGGGCGGAAGCTCCTGACATCGCCTGCACGACCGACGTCAAGGAAGCGACGAAACCTGTAACACTGCACAACACGCAGCGCGTCAGGGCACCCTNTTAACGCATCCGTCGCACGCAAGCACACCGGACACACCCGAGGAAACAGATGGATGTTGACTTCATCGAAGTCCACCACCTATACGGGGATTTCCTCGATGTGGCCCGCCCGCACACGAGTGGTGCTCGTCTCCCAATCATCGGAGTGCCAAAGCCGGCTGGGCTCAAGCACCCAGCCTCAGGGCAGCGGACCAACCTCGTAAAGGCCTCCGACACGATGCGATCAAGCGACGATGGCACGACCATTGTTGATGGACACGACGTCCCGCTCCTTGATGCGCACACGGAAGCTCACCACTTCCCCGTCCTTCCACAATTCAACCACCTGGGTCTCACCCGGATAGACGGGCGACGAGAAGCGCACGTCAAAGGCCTTCATACGCGCGGGGTCGTAGTCACACATCTTCTTAATGACGGCATGACAGGCAATCCCNTAGGAGCAAAGACCGTGCAGAATCGGCGCATCGAAACCAGCCTTCTTGGCAATGTCCGGGTCACGGTGCAGCGGGTTACGGTCGCCACAGAGGGCATAGACCATGGCCTGATCGTCTCGCCCCTGCATTTCTATAATCGCGTCTGGCTCGCGTTCCGGGATCGGATGGGGTTCGGGCGCTCCATCCGACTGCCCGCCAAAGCCGCCGTCACCGCGATAGAACATGGTAGAGCCAAGTGTGAAGAGCGGTTCACCACTGCTGAGCTTTACCTCGGTCTCATTCGTAACCAGCGCCCCGCGACCTTCACCTTTGTCATAGACACCGGTTGTACGACTGCTGACCAGTGTCTCTGCCGCACGAGGTATAGGCTGATGCAGTGTCAGGCGTTGCTCACCGTGCAGGAGCAGCGCGTAGTTCAGTTTTGCACTCATACCGGGCCCCCCGCCGCCACCCGCGCGCTGGGCTCGCGACAGCACCGTCGCGGCGCTGGGCAGGACCTTCTGACCCTGGGTTTCACAGACATATTCGAGTTCGTTACGATCCATGGGATCGCGGCCCATACCTACAGCTACCGCATACAACAGTGAGTCACGGTCCGTGTAGCCACCGCGTGCTTCTGCAGGTTGACGTGCGAGTTCGGCCTCGACGTCGGCAAGTGTGATAGGCATGCTTCTCTCCTTAATTCAGCTATTCGATAGTGCGGCACAGCCGCTGCTGGCCGGACACTAAGCGATCTGGACGCTTTGCGCGAGTGACTCACCTATGCTGGGTACAGTGCCCTAACGTCATCCGGGCGAGGTCCGCCCGGCATGATCATCACCACCGCGTCATCGAAGCCCATCGCAGCAAACTGACTGAGCCTGGCCTTCAATTCACCCAGGTCGTCTCCCGGCATAACCCGGATCGTCGAAACGATTGCTCGCTTGCCTCCGGCAGCACGATAGCGTGCAAGCGCTACGGCACACTGTTCCGGCGTGCGGTGCATGCCAGACGCTATCCAACCATCGAATTCGGTCGCCGCCCGCTCCACGTTCTTGCCCCACGTACCAAAATAGATGGGTGGACCACCGGCAACACTTGACCATGGCGAGATGTTGCCTTCTCCGGCAGAACCATCCGCAAATGTGGTGCGCAGCGCCGCAAGCCTTGTCTCGAACTGCTGAAACCGCTTAGTAAACGGCTGCCCATGTACACGGTAGTCACTCGCGGTGGAGCCGGCCCCTATTCCTAGACACAGACGCCCCCCTGCCACCTGCTGCAAAGCCAATGCTTTCATAGCAACATCAGTTGGGTGGTAGATCGGGAGCTGCAGAATCGCGGTCCCCACCTCAACTTTAGTAACCGCGGCGGCGACGCTCAGCGCGACAAAAGGGTCGGCCATCATGAAACCCCGCCCCATAGCATGAGCGGACCAGATGCTGTCAAAGCCGGCACTTTCAAGCGACTTAGCGTAATTGGGCAGATAGGCGGGGTCCGAGCCGTCCGAAGGTGTCAGCAGTGCACCTGCTCTCATAGGGATTCCAGCAGCGTGGGGTCAGTCCAGATTCTGACTCAAATCATTGGTCGCGGCGCGCCGANACCGGCAATTGCATCGCACNCGATGCTAGNNGAGTCGTTCCGCTCCGGCCGNNCGAAGTCCCGCTCGTCGGGCCGGCCAGCCAGGANCNAATACAGATTGATNATGANATAGATCCAGCNGCTTCGGCAGGGAAGATANTGCNACGCCCGATCNGGNCCTCCAGAGCACACCCANTCTGGTGCAGATCAGCGCCCTTCACCCCGTAGAACGCAATGTCCCGTGCATCGACCCGAACATAGAGGATATCTGCTGCCTCAGCGCTATTGCGGTGCGGAGCCCGCCCTGTACGGAAGGGACCATCTTAGCTAGCCATGCAGACACAATTGAGCACAGTACAACTTCACAACTGAGCACTGAGGTTGAATGTGTGATTCACTGCCTGAGATCC
The DNA here is from genome assembly GCA_002714125.1 of Gammaproteobacteria bacterium. Next base: position 20,379 of record PAWP01000006.1, on the reverse strand, counting down.
ACCGCGGTTCCAAGAGGCCGGCATGCTATTGATTCAGATCTCCGATACACACATCGACGCTGCGGGTGCCGTGGTCTACGGGCAGTTCGACACCACGGCAATGCTGCAACGCACCGTGCAGGCAATCAACAATCTCTCGGTGCAGCCCGATCTTGTGTTGCATACCGGGGACATCGCCTCCCACGGCAGTGTGCCGCGCTATGAGGCTTTTCGCGCCATAGCAGACACACTTAACGCGCCATACGCCCTGATTCCAGGGAACCACGATGATCGCGGAGCGATGCGACAGGTGTTTGGTGACACCCCCAGCCTCCCGACAACGGGAGAATTCCTGCACTACGTGATCGAAGGTCATCCGCTGCGAATCATCTGCTGCGACTCTGTTATTGCCGGTGACGTACCGGGTGAGTTGTGCCCGGAGCGCCTGGACTGGCTCGAAGCCCGCCTGAGCGAAGACACTCTACGCCCTACCCTCGTCGCCCTTCACCACCCGCCATTCAACTCGGGGATGACAGGCACCTCAGCCAAGGGGCTCAAACGGGGCGGGACCGAACTGGCTGCGTTGCTACGGCGCCATACGCAAGTGGTGCGGGTACTCGCGGGCCATGTCCATCGCCCTATCACTACCACCTTTGGTGGCACCATTGCGTTCTCTAGCCCCAGCGCCGCGTACCCCTTTGGCCTCGACATGGGACCAGAGCGGGTCCTTTCGGTCGTCCATGAGCCACCAGGCTTTGCAGTCCATACCTGGCTGGAGGATGCATCCGCGGACGCAGCTGGGCTGGTAACGCACGTCCAGCCTGTAGGTGAGTGGGGGCCGCCTGTGGAACTGCTGCGAGACGGCAAGTTCATGCTCGGCAAAGACTAGTAAACTGATATGGCGCAGTCAGATTGGGTGCAACAAGTCTTGATCCAATTGAATGCATTGTTGGATTTGCTTGAATGGTCGTAGAGAACTTCCATAAATTCCAGTGCTTCTACAGCCGCTGATCGCTCCTCTCAGCCTACGGTCCTTCGTACATAACAGACAAGAAACATAAAGAGCATCTCTACATCAAGAGGTGTTTGAGAGACCGAATAATCGAGGAAAGAGGGTTCCTTTATAGGGAAGTAAAGGTCGGATACGCATCCGACCTTACGATGTTCGGATAGCTCGTCCAGATGATCGACGTCGAATTCAGCCGTTGCGCACACCTTGAGCGTTCGGCCCCGTTCTGGTCAATTTAGTTCTGCCGGCACCGCAACACCACTTTGGGTTCAAAATCGCTATGCTACACAGGTCTTGGTACGACTCCACGATCCCACATGCTCCTACGCGAAGAAATTCCTGAAGCGCTCGTCCCGGCCGCCGAGGCGGCCACTCAATGGATTAACGAGTCTCAAGGGAGCAGTTATGAACTCACAGGACTCGCCGCGTCGCCGGCCGATCCGACGATTGATGGCTCGATCGAAATGGGTATTGTCCTCTGCGACGGCGACATCTGCGCAAGAAAACAGGTTCTCGTGCGGCCGCATGCCTATGGCTTCAACGTAGAACCGGTCGCGTTGTCCGAAGCCGAGATCCCCGCTCTTCTCGACCCACCCGTAGGTGTACGAAGCCAGTGGCTGGAAGCTCAACTCGAAAAGTGCGAGTTTGTGCTGCTGCTCTTCTATCGCGGACGATGGTGACCACCCTGCCGCTTCGAGTTACGAAGCTACTTCAAGTCCAATGTCCTAGAGGAGATTCGCGAGGCTGGCGGTGAGGTGTTTGCTATCACAAGCGAGCCTCAGACACTCGCGACCGAAGCCGAGGCGGACTGGGCATTCGGGTTCCCCTGCATTGGCGATCCGCACCACGAAATCCGCGATGAGCTCAAGGACAAAGGCTGGCTAGACCTTTTCTACAACGAAGACTACGGACATCTGTACGAACGAGAGTGGGCAAAGCACCCTAAAGGGTACTACCAGCCCGGCGTCTTAGCGCTCAACCGCGAAGGTCGGGTGTTGTATCGCTGGCGATGTGTGCCTAANTACAGTAACCAAAGTGGTGCCGGTGGGCGCCCCGAGGCTCGGTATACCTGGGACCAGATCAGAGCAGCAAAAGACGCAACTGAGGATGCGGAGTTGGATACGACGCCAGCGATGGGCTCACAGACAATCTCCTGGCCGAGATTTCTAATGATTCTCTTTGCACACGGCTGGTTCGTTCGCGCCAAGGCCTTCCCATTAGAAAGACCCGGCGACAACCCGAGTGTCAGTCCACGGAAGATGATGCGTCGCGTGTACGGATTCGTCGCGATCTGGATAATGATTTTCGGAATACTCCCGATTGGATGGTCAACGGCTGCAGCAGTACTGTGGGTTGCAATCATGACGCCAGGCCTTATCGAGATTCACCGTCAGTTCCAGAACGAACCAGACACATTCTGACTATCTACGCTGGCACGGAACCTGCAATGAGGTGACGCCAGAACCGGCGTGGTTCACCGAGTTTGAAGTTGCCTTCAGCCTTGTGCTGAACGGTAGCGTTATCCCAGATCAGCACGTCCGCGTCTTGCCAGTCATGGTGCGCCTTCGCCGCGCTCGCCTCGGCAAAGTCCTGTAGTTCCTGTAGCAGTGCGCGCCCTCGATTTTCATCCATACCNTCAATGTGGGTTGCGCGGTCGAGGTCCAGAAAAAGCGCCTCAGTCCCAACAATAGGGTGGGTGCGCACAAGAGGATGAGTCACTGGAACCAGGACATCGGCCGCGCCACTGGCCGCCGCACGACCCGCAAACACTCCTTCGTTGTTGTGGGCGTAAGCGACTCGCAGCTCGCGAAGTTCATCTTTAAGTGCACGATCCAGCCGATTCCATGCGGACCGCATGTCCATGAAATGTGTCGGACCACCTCCCGATGGCGGTAGCGCACGCGCATGCAGCACCGTAGCCCTCGCCGGCTCGAGCGTAAAGGTGTCGTCGCAATGCCAGGTCTCAAAAAGTCCCGGGCGTCTGTCATCCAGTCCGCCGTACGAACGCGCGCCTTGCTCTACTAACCGCTCATCCGTGAGTACGAAACCCGCATCAATNTGTTGCAAAGGGTTGCTGTACTGGAATGCCTTGCCGTCAACAGTCGGTGCAATAGGTTCCTTGATCGGCCCAAACAGCTCCGCCAGCCATTCGAACTCCTGCTTCTTAAGGCGACGGTCAAGGTGGATACACACGACACCGTGAGTGGCAAGACAAGTCCGAAGCGCCTCTTCGTCCACNTCACCGCCGNGCTCAATGCCGTGCACTTCGGCGAGGCCGAAGCTTTCGGTCGTTTCGATCTCCACGGCTATGTCTAAGGACGCCTCAAGCCGTCATCANCGTACTAACTGTTGTTTTATCTGTACAAGAAAGCCGTCTAAAGACGGCTTTGAATAATGAACAGTGACCGTCCGTCCACCCTTTCCCTCTGAACTGGGCGGCTCGGCGTAGGCGTCAGTGTCTAAGAGTATTTATGCGCACATCCCAGCGTCGATGACGAGTTCCGCGCCCGTCATGTATGCGGCCTCATCGCTTGCAAGAAACAGTACGCCGTTGGCTATATCGAGCGGCGTACCAAGTACACCTGTGGGCACCTGGGCTTCGACAATGTCTGATGGATCCACCGCATTCGCGCCGTCGTCCGCCAGCGCGCCAACCTCCTTCGTCCAAATTGGCGTATCGATGACCCCAGGATGGACTGAGTTCACGCGCACCGGCCACCCCATGCTGGCGCACTCCAGCGCCACGCCTTTGGTAAAGATCCGAACGCCACCTTTGGTCGCGTTATACGCCACCAACCCTGGGGCTCCTTTTATGCCAGCGACCGAAGAGATGTTGATCACTGATCCGCCGCCACTTTGGTTGATCAGTGGAATGGCGTGTTTCACGCCGAGGAAGACGCCGTCGAGGTTGATCGCCTGCTGGCGTTGCCAGTCGGCCAAANTCATCTCAAAAATGGGCGCGGCGACGCCGATACCCGCATTGTTGACGAGGATGTGCAGCTGGCCGTGTCGGCCAGAGACAGCTTCCACCACCCCGACCCACTCATCCTCACTGGTCACATCGTGATGCAGATATTCCGCTGAGCCGCCCGCCCCTTCGATCTCGGCCACCGCCTCTCCGCCCATCTCGTCCTGCAGGTCGGTGATCACCACGTGGGCCCCTTCCTCTGCGAGACGCTTGGCACAGCCACGCCCAATACCTGATGCTGCCCCTGTAATCAGTGCAACCTTGCCTTGAACTCTGTCACCCATTGCTCGATCACCTTCTTCTCATTCTCGCCAACAATGCCACATAACAAGCGAGTGTGTTCGACTCACCCCGCCGACGGACTCGGTAGACAACCATCCGTCGCAGACCCTGCCGATAACCTGAAGGTCGTGATGGGCCCAAGCATATGCGTGTCCACTCTTTACCGGGCCAACTCGGCCGAAAACCGATACGTTGAAACGAGAGAATATTAGCCGGTACCGGCGCGCTGACAGATGAAATCTGCCTGTGGACACAAAAACGTTCGGGCGCGCTCTGAAATCGAGAGAGCCGACAACCTCCTCGGCTTCGAATTGCTAGCAACGTTGCACTAGTGCATGACGTTGACCGGTCCCTCAGTGTCAAATGCGTGGTTCGCCCAGGCGCAGTAGACAACGTCCGCCATATCGCAGACGTGTGTACCTGCGGTCCGTAGATCCCGCCAGTATCGTTCGAGCCCGCGGGGTGTCCAGATCGCAGCGGACCCAGCACGCGAAAAGAGCTTGTCCACGCCGAACAGGACACGCTGCACGGCGCGTACCTGATTGCGACGGAACTGGAGGCGTTGACCTTTGCTGATGGTGTCGCCAGCAGCGAGCTGGGCCAGCCAACCTTCGATCATCATGTCGACATGGGCGATGCCCGCTGCGAGGTCCGCCTCGACTTCGGCAAGTGCTTCCTGCTGGAACGGATCGGTCTTACCGACGACACCCATCGTGGATCTTCGAGTTTGGAGACTGGCGCGGTACTGCTCGATGGCGCCTTCAGCGATGCCAAACGTACTGGCGGCAATGGCGGCAGAGAACATACATCCCCACGGCAGCTGGAAGAGAGGGCAGCCCGGTCGGCGCGCGGCATACCCGCCTTCTGACAGCGTTGTATGGTCGACGGTGCGGTACGCCGGGACAAACNCGTCCGTCACGCGAACATTTTTGCTTCCGGTACCCAACAAACCGAGCGTGTCCCACGAGTCGGGAACGATCTCGTAGTCCGTTCGAGGCAAAAAAAAGTGGCACATCTCAACGGGCTGTTGGGGCATGCCGGACTTGTCAGCAATGAGTCCACCAAGGACGACCCAATCGCAGTGATCGGTACCGGTGGAGTATTGCCACTCGCCTGTAAAACGGAACCCGCCGTCTACAGGCACGGCGCGGCCCTGTGGAGCATATGGTGACGCAACCCACGTGTCGGGATCTTCGCCGTAGATTTCTTCCTGGAGCTGAGTGTCGACAAGCGCAATTTCCCAGGGATGAACGCCTACNACTCCCGCCACCCAACCGGCCGAAGGGTTGTAGCGACCGACAGAGCGAACCCATTCCATGAAGTCGGCGGGGCTCGCTTCGAAGCCACCTCGGTCGACCGATTGCATCAGGCGCATGCCGCGGGAATCCAGGAGCACCTGTATGGCCGCTCCGCTCAGCTGTCCCGCCTCATCGCTCGGGATGTGTTCTGNACTCAGCGTCTCAGCGTTGTCATGAATGTACTTCACAGATGTATGCATGGAGCTGCCTCTCGTAGCTAATCGGAGCGAGTGAACCACAGTCGGCGCGGTTCGATCGAATCTAAATATGGGTCGCCCACGTCAATTGTGGGTTATTCCCGTCAACAATTGATCTCGCAACTGGCACGGATGTGAGTAAGGTTGATCTCTGACCTGTTCCTAGCTGAGGCTTGGTTTCGGCCACGTCGTTTTTGTGAGTTTGCTNATCCTTCGNCCAGTTCTCGTAGTGGCTCTCCTGTCGGCGTTCGCCACGCATGCCCATGCGGATCGCGGAGTCGCCGTTTTTGGGAGTTTCTCGAGCCAGGCGGCGGCTAGTTCATTCAGGGAGCAAGTGGCTCGTGACCTGCGCATTCCCGTGCTCAGGATTGTCGAGGCAGATGTCGCCGGGTCTCGGTACTACCGGGTTACTGGTGAGGAGTCGTCGGAGTCTTCTGCGCGCAAGTCAATTGCCACTGCACGGTTACGCGGCTACACAGCTTGGTATCTCGCTGCGAGACCGGAATCGGCTATGCCGTCCCCGTTGCGTTCGCGTCCAGATCTCGCCACACGCCCCGCACCCAGTCTTGCTACGCGCAATGCAACNCCTCGCGAGGCGAGGAACGCTCCACGTAGCGTGAGCCGGGATACGGCTGTCCCAGAGGCGGAACCTCCGAATACNGAGTCAAAACAGCAGCGCTCGTGGGGCGCCAACCTTGCTGGGTACTTCCAGACGACCGACGCGGGTGGTTCGCAATCGCCGGCGTCTACTCCTGATGTGTCAGCAACCTCGCCCACGCCGGCTGCAGTATCTGCTCTTGCGCCCAAGGGGGCACAGCGTATCCAGGTCGAGCGCTTCGACAACGTCCAAATCAGTATCGACGGAAAGCTCGATGAATCCATCTGGAGTGAGGTAAACGGCTACGACAACATGATCGTGACCGAACCCGTCACCCTGGAAGACGCCCCGCTACAAACGGTCAGCCGATTTGTTGCTACNCCAAAAGGCCTTTATGTCGGCGCAGAAATGGAGCAGCCCGGCGACAAACTCATTGCGAGACTCTCCGCACGCGACCAGTACCTCAACCGTGACGCCTACGGGGTTGTCATCGACACATCGGGCGAAGGCCTCTACGGCTATTGGTTCACGGTGAACTTGGGTGGCTCCGTACAAGACGGCAAGGTTGCGCCGGAACGTAGCTTTTCCACCGAATGGGACGGCCCATGGATCAGTGACACAGCCGTTATCGAGGGCGGCTGGAGCGTCGAAATGTTCTTGCCCTGGTCGATGATGACGATGCCTGTCGAAGTGGACGAGCGCACCATGGGCTTCTGGGTCCAGCGCAAGGTAGCGTACGTCGACCAGCGATACGGATGGCCAGCATTGCCGTTTACTCAGCCAAAGTTCATGTCTGCGCTCAATACGATGGCAGTACCCAAAGTACAGCCAAAACAGCAATGGGCCCTGTATCCNTATGTGACCNGCGGTGCAGACGGCATTCGTGAAGAAACCAAGATTCGTGCAGGGGCTGACATCGTCTGGCGTCCCACCTCCAGTTTGCAGGTCACTGCTGCGCTGAATCCAGACTTTGGTGCCGTCGAGTCTGATGACGTCGTGGTCAACCTATCCGCGTTCGAAACCTATTTCGCAGAGAAGCGGCTCTTTTTCCTCGAGGGTCAGGAAGTCTTTATCTCTACCCCACGCGCTGAGAGCCGGCAGAGCTCCACCCGCGGCAGCGGTGGTCGACGCGCGCCTTCTACGTTTACGCGTACGCCCATAACGCTACTGAACACACGTCGTGTGGGCGGCGCCGCGACTCACGTCGAGATTCAAGATGGCATATCCGTAGACGGCATTGAGCGCTCCAAGCCAACGGATCTGTTGGGCGCTGTAAAAGTTGTTGGTGAGGTTGGTAACTTCCGTTACGGCTCCCTTGCAGCATTCGAGGACGAGGTTGAACTGAGGGGTACGGTCGACGCGACTGGCGATGATGTGGTCGTGACGGCATCCGGGCGTGATTTCGGAGCTGTGCGAGGCATATACGAGGCAGATGCCGGCACTGGGAGACGTGCCATCGGCTATCTCGGGACGTTAGTCGACAGCCAGACAGACGTTGCGCACGCGCACGGCATAGACACCCATTTCCGCACCAAGAACGGAAAGTTCACGTGGGACGCACAGACACTGTACTCGAATGTAGACGGTACAACCGGCGCCGGCATCCTGAACGATTTCCGCTACGTTACGAGGGGCATCATCCAGAGCCTGTCGCTCGATTACCTGGACGACAGCATCGACATCGGAGACTTTGGCTTCATCCGTCGCAACGACGAGATGGCGCTCAACTACAACCTCTTCAAGATCCAGAGCCGCGGGCTTCCGGACTACTTGCGCCAGCGCCGAGGAGGGGTATTCGTGGCAGCGTCCGCAAACACGGACGGCCTGCTAACTCGCGGAGTGGCCTCCTACTTCAACGTGCTGACGCTCCGCAACAACAGCGATCTCAGGATGTTCTGGAACTATTACGGTCCAGCTTGGGATGACCGTAACAGCCGTGGCAACGGCATTTTCCGGACAGACCCGCGTCTCACGGGCAGATTCTCATACGGGACCGACTCCGCGCGTCCGCTCAGCTACAGCATCCAGGCAGGCTTTCAGGGCGAAGACACGGGAGACGTATCGTATTCCGGTGACATTGGGTTCACCTGGAGTCCAACCCCGCGGTTCTCGATGGATCTGGATTTCGGATACCTCCGCCGGGACGAGTGGCTGCTGTATACCGGGAGCGGAAACCTGACGACGTTCGATGCACGTAATCTGCGCTCCAACCTTGCGATCGACTACTTCGTCACGGCCCGGCAGCAACTGCGGCTCACCCTCCAGTGGATCGGGATCGAAGCTGAGGAACGCAATTTCTTCACTTCGCCTACGATCAAAGGTGATCTCGTCGCGCGCATCAAAGACCCGTCCGAAGGCGTCGATGACTTCACGATCTCCCGCCTTACTGCGCAGTTTCGCTACCGATGGGAGCTCGGACCTTTGTCGGACTTGTTTGTGGTTTATACGCGCGGTAGCAATCTGCCTAACCGGACGGCTGCCGACTTCGAAGACCTTTTCCTCGACGCGTTGTCGGACCCCATCGTCGACGCCCTGATCATCAAACTGCGTTATCGATTCGGTTCGTAAACATCCCGATAAATTGTTCTCAGAGAGGGATAATTTGCGTCCGTTGGGGTTTGCTGTCAGAACCGCCAGCGCGTTGCCAGTTGAGGCACTGACTAGGCCAGAGGATTACTGAGAGTACTGTGCACTTATCCTGTCTGATAACGATGGCACACATAGAAGAAGTCAGAGACCAGAAGGTTCTGTTTACGGAGTTTGATTAGGGCTCCGGCAGCATTGGGAACCGCCGAAACCTTCAAAAAGTCCCAGCACTTCTATAACTACCCACCACCCCCATGGGTCTCCTGCCTTAAGCTAAGGCTCAAGTACGTAAAAGCTAAAGTAATTGCTAGCTAGCAGGTGGTGAATGATTGTTTGACCAAGGCCTTTTAGGATCTACGCTGAACAGTTGGGGACGAACTCGATCACAATTGACAGGCAATAAAGGCGGTCAGTTCTCGATCGAGAAAGGACGTTACTCAACTTTACGGACATTAAAGCTACAAATACCTAAAGGCCCTGTTTTGTCTTTGTGAAATAGATCATTCGACTCTAGTTGCCATCCTCTGCTCATCCTCGGAAACAGGGTTATATCCTGGAAAAGTTTCGTAATGTCGGTCAGCATCGATATGTCCAACAAAGTTGGCCTTACCTTTCGTGAAAGCTTCTCCATTAATGGGGAACCAAAAGCCTGGTGGATCAAAGGCGCCCGCNTCGATCCCGATGAGTTCACCCCAGGTTTCTAGCTGATAGAACGATGTACCACCGCATTTTGGACAAAACTTTATGTCCCAATCCTTACCGCTTTCACTCGTGAAGTGGTAATGCTTCGGTTCTCCAGATNTCAGCTTAAATTTGTCAGGTTCAAAATATGCCAGCACGGCAAACGCACTACCCGTCCGCAGTTGGCAGTATCTGCAATGGCAAACTCCTGCAATGGTTGGTTCACCTTCAACTTTGAAACGCACTCCACCACAGAGGCAACCGCCCGCGTGTTCAACCCCCATCATTTGTTCCTTATCATAAATCTGTGAATTCACAGTACTATTTGGGCAGTCCAGATGACTAGCCCCCGCCGGGCTCCTACGCACCGATTACTGTGCTGCCCTCGCATTGTCTAGTCACAACTTTAAGCAACACCATTGGTGATAGGATTTTCACCACTTCTTAGCCGCTTTATTTGTGAGATGGACAAGGAAAGAGCAACACCCGACGGTAGTGACTACAAGAGCTTTTGGATATTCAATATTCCAACCCGTGGTTGGAAACTATATTTGCTTATTGGCGCAATGTTATTGAGCGGACTAGCTGGCTACCTAAATGGAGCTGGCTGGCTAAGTTTCTAAATATTCTTGGCGCAAAGGCTTCAACAGGAAGTTAGGAGTAGCTGAAGGGCTCATTGTGAGCTACGCAAAATCTAAAGCGACATTACTTTCAACAAGCTTTGACAACTTCCAGAACCCTCAAAAAGTCCGAGCACTTCTATAGCTACCCACCACCCCCATCGGGCTCCTGCCTTGGGGGTTAGTTGCTTGCTACAAGTGTTAAGTAATCAATGATGGATCTCATGCATGTTTACTAGGCCGTAGTAACCAAGGTATCAACCAAAACCAACCGATTACAGGCAGTGGTAGAACCCATAGAGTGCTCCACCAGCCGCTCTTTCCCACATCATGCAGTCGCCTAACGGTTACCGATAGGGTCGGTATTGCCATAATTGGACGGAACAACAAAACTGCCAGACCAACTTCTGGGTCAACGTATCCAGCGGGAATAAGGTCTCCCATTGGCAAATTCTTAACATTGACCGTGCTTTCGAGAAACACATCATCCACGACCCACACGAATACATAAGCAATAAAGAAGAACAGAAGGAAGAACCAAAACTCGCGCTTACTCGATGTGCCAGTGAAGTTAAATGTATTTTTGAAACCGGCGGCAATTGAACGTCCAAACTCTGGAATCACATTCTTCATCTAACCAACAGTCATCATAAGTATCATGCGCGGTCTTGTATCTCTGGTGGTGCTACAAGCGTCAAGTAATCAATATCTAGCAGGTGCCTATTGATGGTTTCGCTCACCTCTCGCAAGCCACCCAACACCTCGACTTGTGTCATTGCATCCCGGGCATAGGTATCTGAGATAGCTGTCTCTTTGTTTTTCCAACCAGCAATGTACAAATAACGGTCACCAGCATTGTGAGCAATGGCATTGGCTTTGAAGGCATGTCTGAAGCTGTAGGCGGAGTAGCGTCGATTATCCCGCTGCCTATATGACTCAAGTGCAACGACAATACGCTTTGAGATAGTTGAGTCTGAAGCGGTGTGAAAGCTCTGCCCCATGGCCCAGCCGCTACCGTCTTCAAGCTCCTTGAACGCCTTGCGTAGCCACCTGACCCCTACAGTAATGGGGACGGTTCTCAACCGATCCCTTGTCTTGACTTCACCTGTGACCTGAATGTGCAGGACTTCATCTCCAAGCCGGACGTTTTCACTCTTTAATCGCTGCAACTCAGAGTTGATCATTCCTGCCTGAAGCGCGAGGAGCATCAGCACCCCATTTTCAGTTCAATATTTTCCAGCAACAACGTCCCCAATAATCTCTCTCTGATCCGTCTGTGAGAAAACAGGTCTGTCAGTCTTTTCAACTTTCTTGATCGGCGGCTTCTGAAACCTAATGTTCAAACGGTCACGTTTTACAGCGCTGTTGAGTACCGCCGAAATGACGTTCCAATCCCTTTGTACACTCGCGGGACTTACCTGCGTCAACCTCGCTTCTACCATCTTGTCGATGGCCTCATGGATGGAATCGGTGTCCTCCAGCAGACAATCACGACCTAGAAAGGTGATGAACCGTTCCCAGCTTGTGTAGACACGCCTACCCTCCCTTGAATCAATATCGTATGAACCTTGATCACGAGAGCCGTTGTAAATGTCCCAACACTCAGAGGTCAGGCACTTGGGTTTAACTTTCGCAGACTTGGCAATCGCCAGTTCCCAAGCTTTCTGAGCCGTTTGCTGGACAGGTGTTGGTGGGTGAACTACATCAAAATCGTCAAAGGGTGACTCTTGATTCTCGTAGTCATATTTTTGACGTAGATCAAACCGTTCCTCTAATGGGCGGAAAGCCTTTGGTTCAAGCTCCCATGGATCTAATCCATAGGTCTGGTGAGCTTGGGACAGTTCGCCAGACTTCAGCTTGAAGAAATCCAAGTATCTGAGCGCATCCCTCGTCTGGCGCTCTTCGCTGATCTCTTTAGAGAAATTGGATCGAGTGAGCTTGACCATGGCCTCAAAGCTCTTATGAGCCTCATTCCATGCTTCAACAATCTCAGAATCGCTAGCATCCACCTTGCACTGCAGCTGGCGGTACCACGTGGTTTTGCCGCATACCGAGATCAGGTCTTTGGGGATTCTTCTACGGTATAGAAGCTTGTCGCGGCGAACGTCTAAATGCTTGAGGTTGATGCCTTGTGTCACCAATTTGTGTTACCAAATCAGGTCTGAGACAAGAGATCATAAACAANNAATGCTTATAAATNATNGNCTAATAGAAATTAGCCTTNNGAATTTGGTGGAGCTAGGCGGGATCGAACCGCCGACCTTGTGACTGCCAGTCACACGCTCTCCCAGCTGAGCTATAGCCCCATGAAGAGGATCGCGAGTTTACGGAAAGGACGCAGCGGCGGCAACGTCCCGACACCATGAATTTTGACCAGACGATCGGGAAATCCCGTGGTTTTCGTGGTAGAAACCGCAATTTCGCGACAACTGTATCGGGAGTACGCCATGTCCAATGCCGAGTGGAAGCCAACTGCCTGTAACCTCTGTTACGCCAACTGCGGAATCCTGACCCGTCTGGATGAAACCGGACGTGTGATTGAGAAGGTTAAAGGGGACAAGGCTCACCCTGTGTCGAAGGGTTACACCTGCAACAAGGCGGCCCGTATCAACTTCTACCAGAACGGCGCAGACCGATTGTCATCACCGATGCGGCGCAGGCCGGACGGAACGTTCGAGGAAATTGACTGGGACATGGCAATCAGCGAAATCGCCGTCCGGCTCTCCGGTATCCGGGACGAACATGGCGGCGACAAGATCTTCTACTACGGTGGCGGTGGCCAAGGTAACCATCTTGGTGGTGTGCACTCCGGTCCGGTGCAGGCCGCACTCGGCATGCGCTATCACTCCAACGCCCTCGCACAGGAAAAGACCGGCCTAGCCTGGATGAACAGCCGGATGCTGGGTGGTGCACCCCACGGCGACTTTCATCACTGCGACGTAGCCATTATTGTCGGCAAGAACCCTTGGCAGTCGAACGGTATGCAGCGTGCGCGTATCAATATGCGCGACATAGGCAAAGATCCCGAACGGACGTTGATCGTACTGGATCCACGGGTCACTGAGACTGCCGAACTGGCCGATATTCACCTTGCCGTGAAGCCCGGCACGGACGTCTGGTGTATTTCCGCGATACTCGGCTACCTCACTCAGAACAACCTACTCGACCTCGAGTGGATTGCCCAAAACACGACAGGTTATGAACGCATTCTCGAGCATCTGAACAATGTCCCGGTTGAGGAGTACGCGCGTTTCTCCGGTATCGAGCCGGAGCTTATCGAGAAGGCGGCGCGAGCAATAAGCGCGACTAACAAAATCGCGATGTACGAGGACCTTGGCATTGAGATGTCGCCGCATTCGACGCTCTGCAGCTACCTCAACATTTTGCTGTTTGCCCTTACCGGCGCCTATGACGTTGAGGGCGGGACACACCTCGTTAACGGCCTAACTAACTTCCTCGGCGATCCCGGCGACGTCCGGCCCACGGACGAAAACGGCTACGAGATTGACCGCCCAGTGACACCCGTGACGGGCGCACGCATCGTGAACGGNCTGGTNCCATGCAACTCNATNCCAGATGANATCCTCACCGATCACCCGGACCGTTTTCGCGCAATGATCGTCGAAAGTGCCAACCCGCTGCATTCGCTCGCAGATGCAACACGCTTCCGNGAGGCATTCGAAGCCCTCGAATGCGTTGTGGTCATTGATGTCGCCATGACGGAGACCGCGCAATACGCCGACTACGTCCTGCCCGCTTCATCCCAGTACGAAAAGTATGAAGCGACGTTCTTCCCATCAGAGTTTCCCGACAATTTCTTCCACTTGCGCAAACCGTTAATGGACCCAATGCCTGGCACCATGACCGAACCGGAGATCCATGCCCGCATGCTGGAGGCCTTGGATGTGTTTGAAGAAGGAGAACTTAAACACCTAAAGGACGCTGCGAACAGCGGGCTTGATGCATTCGCCATAGCCTTCTCTGCCGTCATGAGCGACACAAAGATCCAACGCTACATGCCCTACGTGCTCTATCGAACGCTTGGCCCAAAGCTGCCCAACGGTGCAGCCGCAGCAGCACCCCTCTGGGGTCTTTGCCAGCGTGCNGTGATGACCAACGAGGCTGGCGTGCGCGCAGCCGGTTTCGAAGGCGAAGGCATTCTGCTTGGCAACGCACTGTTCAAAGCTATTATCGAAGGTGAATCCGGGGTCATCATCCTTCGCAACGAGATTGGCGACGNCACCCAATGGCGGAAACCGAACAAGAAGCTCGATCTAGGTATCGGCGAGATGATTGACGAAGTGGGGACGCTGCCGGAGTACCGGCTGCCGAAGCGCACTGATGAGTTCCCACTACTATTGTCCGCGGGGGAGCGGCGCTCGTATACGGCAAACACGGTGATCCGCGACCCGAACTGGATGAAGAGCAACAACCCGACATCGCTCACGATCAATCCCATCGACGCGGAGGAATTCGGGCTGGGTGATGCCTGCCAGGCTCGACTCGTAACCAAACGCGGGGAGGCAATCGTACTCGTAGAGATCGACGACAGGATGCAGGCAGGCACCGCTTCACTACCAAACGGCCAAGGCCTCTCTTACCCCGGACGTGACGGAAAAAACGAACGGACTGGCGTCTACCTCAACGAACTAACCGACATTGAAGACAAGGACCCCTGGGTGGGAACCCCCTGGCACAAACATGTTCGGGCCCGCCTCGAAGCCATCTGAGTCTGACAGTGAGCGGCAAGACCGGCATTTTTTATCGCAGAGACCCCGCCAGCGTTGTCGTCATGCTGGAAGGCAAAACGGTATTCGAATACAAGACGGTAGAGGACTTTGTTCGCACGCATGTCAGGGCCGTGAATGACCTGAACAAGCGCGAGAAGGAAGCTGAGGCGAAGATCGAGAAGATCTTCGCCGCCCAGTACATGCCTATTCAACCCCCGGATACATATTCAGATTTTGACGAATAGGATTGACTGGACACGATCAGTGAGACTCTGTCATCAACCGAGCGCCGCATACGCTTTGTCGAGCTTCTTTGCCTGCTTTTTGGAAAGCCCCCCCAGAGCTTCCAGTGCATGTCTTATTCGCGCACGGGACAGATCAGGCCCAAGCAACGTCATTGAGTCGAACAGCGGTGGCGACACGGTACTGCCTGAGATCGCAACGAAAAACGGGGCAAGTACATCACGAATCGGCAGTTCGAGTTGTTCCGCGAGCTTGCGGAACGTATCCTGAATAGCAACCGAGTCCCAGCTCCGCAGTGCCTCGAACCGCCAAAGCCCAAATTGGAGCAGGCGTTTCACCTCATCCGGCTCAAGCTTCTTGTGGGTAAGCAAGGCTTCGTTCAAATCGGGCATGCCTGCGAACAGATAGGCCACCATAGGCGCGACTTCGCTCATGATGTCGACCCGCTCCTTAATGAGTGGTACAACCGGCATCAGGTTCTCAAAATTGAACGCCCAGTCCGTGAGCCGCGCTGCAAACTGGTCGTCACTCACGTCCTCGCGCAGCCAGCGACCGTTCAACCACTTCAGCTTTTCAACATCGAACACCGGTTCACCCAGAGAAATCCTGGACACATCGAACGCATCAATCATCGATTGCAGGTCAAACTTCTCTTCACCATCGGGCATGCTCCAACCTAGCATTCCGAGGTAGTTCACCACCGCCTCGGGGACAAAACCCATGCGTCGGTAGAAATGGATACTGGTTGGGTTTTTGCGCTTCGAGAGTTTGCTCTTGTCCGGATTTCGCAGTAACGGCATATGGATCAGTTCGGGCATNTCCCAACCAAGATATTCGAACAGCAACATGTGTTTTGGTGCGGAGTTAATCCACTCCTCACCCCGGATGATGTGTGTGATCTCCATCAGATGATCATCCACCACCACAGCAAGGTGATAGGTCGGCAGGCCGTCCGCTTTCAACAGGACCTGCATGTCCACCTGACTCCAAGCGATCTCGATCGGACCACGGAGCCCGTCCTGCACAACACAGACACCGTCCTCGGGGACTTTCATACGGACAACGTGCTCGTCCCCAGCCGCAAGCCGACGCTCAACGTCCTCTGCAGAAAGCTTCGCGCAACGGCCATCGTAGCGCTGGGTCTCCCCGCGTTCACGCTGCTTAGCACGCATCGTGTCCAGGTCTTCCCTGGTGCAGAAACAGTGAAACGCGTGTCCGGCGTCGAGCAGACGATGGGCTTGTAGCCGATAAAGCGCGGCGCGCTCGCTCTGACGGTACGGACCGTAGGGACCACCCACGTCAGGGCCTTCATCCCAATCTAGACCGAGCCAGCGCAGCGATTCAATGATGGCAGCCTCACTTTCCGGAGTGCTGCGCTCCTGGTCGGTGTCTTCGATACGCAGCACAAACTGACCCCCATACCGCCGCGCATGACAGAGGCTGAAAAGTGCCATGTAGGCCGTACCCACATGCGGATCGCCGGTCGGGGACGGCGCCACTCTGGTTCGAACGGTCATGCTGCGCCTCTGCTGTNTGGGTATCACGGTGACCCAAAATGGCGGGTCAAATGCGGCGCGAATGTTACACTAAGCACTGTGCGCAAGCCCGCCCAAACTCTTGAAAACACTCGATAGAACACTGAACCTGGCCCCNATGATGGGCTGCACGGACCGGCATTTNCGCCTGCTGGCACGGCTTCTNGCTCCCCANGCCCTGCTCTACTCCGAGATGATCACCACGGGCGCNTTGCTTCACGGCNATGCACAGCATCACCTTCGTCATCAAGNTGACAAACCGTCAGCACTGCAGTTGGGTGGCAACGACCCGGCAGCCCTNGCCGAATGTGCTCGTTTCGTTGAGGATGCTGGCTACCAGGAGGTGAACCTCAACGTAGGGTGTCCGAGCGACCGAGTCAAAGACGGCATGTTTGGCGCCAGCCTAATGGCGCGCCCTGCGTTGGTCGCACGTTGTTTCGCATCGATGCAGGACGCAGTTTCGATTCCAGTGACCGTCAAATGCCGAATCGGGATTGACGACAGCGAAGGCCTGGCTTTCTTTCTCGAGTTCCTGCGCACCGTCCGTGCCGCAGGCTGCGAGGTGTTTGCAGTCCATGCCCGCAAGGCGATCCTGCGAGGCCTCTCACCCAAGGAAAACCGCGAAATCCCTCCACTCAAGTATCACTACGTCAAGGCTGCCAAACAGAGCTTCCCAGATCTGACGTTGATTCTGAATGGCGGTCTGAAAGACGACGAAGCCCTCGATCGAGGCTTTGACGGGGTCATGCTCGGTAGGGCAGCCTATTCGGATCCATGGGTGCTGGCGCACATGGAGCATAAGCGCTACGGAACAGCGGTACCTGCACGCTCCCAGGTACTCGGAGCCTATCTGGAACACGTAACCCGTGAACATGCAGCCGGCACCGCAGTCAAACATATGGCACGGCATTTATTTGGGTTCTTTCTTGGTGTCAGAGGGGCCCGGCGTTTCCGAAGAGAACTTTCAGCGACCATGTTTGCAGAAGATGCCTCTCCGGCAACTATCCACCGTGCACTGGCAAAATCAGGAGTCACTGCATGATCAACAGGTTCAAACAGTTTTTTGAAGACCACCTAATGCCCGCCCAAGTACCGGCGCAGGACACACACGAGATTCACTTGGCCGCCGCCGCCTTGCTTGTGGAGATTGCCCGGGCTGACTCNACTATCGACGAGCATGAACAACGCGCCATCATCGACAGCCTGCATCGAGCATTTGATCTGCCAGAGGCGGAACTGGCAGACACAGCAGCGATCGCGGTCGAAGCCACCGATGAAGCCGAAGATTTCTTTCAGTTCACCAGACTCGTGAACGATCACTACAGAGCCAGCGAAAAACAAGCGCTGATCGAGGATCTATGGCGCGTCGCCTGGGCCGACGGCGCCGTCGATAAGTTTGAAGAGCACTACATTCGCAGGATCGCCGGGCTTATTCATGTACCCCACTCCACGTTCATTCAGGCAAAGCGGCGGGCACGGTCTTCAGCNTGACCTGTGTCACGTGTGGCGAGCAGCCGTNAGGNCTCGGANCGNGCCTCAGACTCAAGNGCATTGACCAGATCTATGAAGGTCTCGTGATTGGCGTCATTCATGGCCATCAGCGCGCGGTGAGCATCTAGTACNTGCTGACGTATCTCACTTTCGGATACCAGCCTGCATGGAAGTTCTTGCGCNGAGCTTGTACTGACGAAACCCTCACCACATTCGCCTACGATGAAAAAGACCTNGTCAAAGCCCATTGAGAGCAATACCCGGGTGATATCCTCGTTAGTGGAGATGATTGTCGGCACAGCCCCAAACGACTCATCGACCCGAATGGCGATCCGGGCGAGCAATCCAAGGCTAGTGCTGTCGATACCAACAGTCTCCGAAAGATCGATGATGATCGACTGAAATGAAGCGCAGTTCCCTATCCTGTCNAGGAAGCCAGAGATCGCCGGGCTAAGCGTCACACGCACATCACCCACGAACTTAAGCACGTGNACACCGTCTTGGGCCGCAAACAAGATCCTGCCGTCCACTTAACCGGCCTTCGCTACGGTAAAAATTGCGATATCGTCAGGTGCNTCTTCGACCGNGAGAAGCCCCAANTCGTCGATCAGNCCGTCNATATCGCGACACCCACATTCTACTAGATTGAGTAGCGATTCCTCTTTAGCCCTG
This sequence comes from Gammaproteobacteria bacterium, assembly GCA_002714125.1. Next base: position 1,490 of record PAWP01000006.1, on the reverse strand, counting down.
AGTGTCTGCTCGGACATAATTTCGAACACACCATCGGAAAACAAATTCAGAGAGCAGACTTCGGGTAGCGAAATGACCTTTTCNTCATAGGTAGCACCCTTGTAAAGCCCAAGGGGCAGCCCACCAATCTCCAAATAGTCGGTTCCCTCTTCGCTACTTAAAATAGTAGCNGGGAAGTGCGCGGCGTTACTGTATTGGAGTTGATCCCCGACGGCATCGAAAATAGCGAGGAACATCGTGGAATGCTGTTCAAGTTCGCAGGCCAGCAACTCCTGGTTGAACCATTCCAACATGGATGCGGTNCCGGTGAANCCCAGCTTGTCNAATTCGCGTANAAGACGCCGGGACAGACTCTTCAACAACACGGTGACAAATGCGCTGGAGGCTCCGTGGCCGGAGACATCAGCAATGAAGAAAAGCAGCCGACCATCACGCAACTCGAAATAGTCGATGAAGTCGCCACTAAGGATCAGAGAGGGGCGCAGATAGTGCCTAAACGTGACATCCCCCACTGTATAGGGGGTGGGTGGCATAAGCGATTGTTGAACTCGAAACCCCGCCTGCTGATCCCGTTCAAGTACACGGAGGTTCTCATCTAGCGCACGGTTACGTTCTTCCAGGCCAGCCTCNATCCGGGCCAGTGCGTCTAGTTNNGNGCGCTGATCCACGTTCCTGCGCACCAGGTGGAGTAGCAATGTCGGCTCGTTGAGTGGCGCGGTCATAAAGTCGCTGGCGCCAGCCTGAAGCAAGGGTCGGACCTCACCTTCACGCCCTTGCTCATAGAGCACCACAACTGGCAGCTCCGGGGCCCGATCCCGCAGCTTCAGAGTAAAGCCCAATGAGTCCACAGAGGGGTTAGTGACGTCGATGACGAGGGCATCCGGCATCTCGGCATCGATCGCGGCAATACAGTCGTCCGTGCTGCTNGTTTCCGAAACTGCATAGCCAGCAACGCTCAGCGTTTCTACAAGNGTCAGGCGNGTGCTCGTTGTTGGATCGCAAACGAGTACCTGCCCCTGGTCATCTTGCTGCGGCGCACCCAATGGTCTCCCTCGCCCCCGCGCAGAATAGTTGCNATAAATTACTCTNAAACNCCAATNATGACAAGCATTTAGCGCTACTACTTCATGCATAAATGTAGAAAAGCGCGCTAAAAACCAAAACTTTCTACAAGTCTTCGTCAAACATATCGACTACTTCCCGATCATTGAGCAGGAACGCTCGGCGCTGCAGCTAAGCACCCCAAAAAATATGTAACGCTCGCCAAAGATGACACTCTCTGGCGCCAGTAAGTCAACACGAACTCGCCAAGATTGCTAAAGAAATTACCGATACAGGCAGGCACAAAGCGCGGCATGGTCTTCCGGTATCTCTTCGCCGCAGGCTTCAGCAAGACCTTGCCGAGGCTATCGTTCATGGCCTAGGCAGGCCAATTGAGGCCCCGAAGCTGGTCTCGCTCACCCCGCGCTGGCAAAGTCAGGAAGGCGGCG
>PAWP01000005.1 GCA_002714125.1 Gammaproteobacteria bacterium | reverse complement strand
GTCGCAGTCGCCGCCCGCAATCCAGAAAAGTCAGTGTTGAAGCAACTTGCAGAGGAGCACGGCGTCCACAACTACGCTTGCGACGCGGGCAACCCGGGCGATGTCATCCGCCTGTTCAATGCGGTCAGTGCGGACCTAGGCGACCCGCGCCTTGTTGTACACAATATCGATGGAAGAATGCAGGAAATCTTTCGTAAAGGTGTTACCGAAGCGGACCCCGAACTGGTACGGCAGGTGCTTACAAACTCGGCATACAGTGCCTTCTTAGTAGGTCAGCAGGCCTCTCGACGCATGCTTGCACACGAGCCTGTTGACGATGAACATCGCGGCACGATCCTCTTTACCAATGCCAGTGCCGCGGTCAAGGGCTACCCCAGGAGCGGCGCTTTTGCGATGGCTTCACACGCCAAGTCCGGTCTTGCTCAGAGCATGGCACGGGAATTGGGGCCCCAGGGCATTCACGTGGCGCACCTGCCAATCGATGCAGCGATTGGCTGGACTCAGGACGACGGTTCGCGCAAACACTGGGCGGCAGGAACTACCGAGAACGACAACATGGCGGACCCCGACCGGATTGCCGATACGTACCTGCATCTGCACCGACAACACCGATCGACATGGGCCTACGAGGTCGTACTGCGGCCCTGGGTCGAGAACTGGTAGCGACTGACTGGACCCCGCGTGCTCATCCACCAAATCACCGATCTGCACGTACCGGACGAAGGTTCGACGCAACCCTTTGGTGACGTCAAAGCAAACGTCGAACGCCAGTTGCGGTACATCGACTCGGCGCGGCCGGATCTGCTCGTCATCTCGGGCGATCTGACGATGATTGATCGCTCAGAGGAGGCCTGCAACTGGATCAAGTCCAGGTTGCCTGACGTGCCATGCATCGTGATTCCAGGCAACCACGACGACCCGGCGATGATTGCACGGATCTTTGGCCAGTGGCCGACGCGAGCAGACTACGACGATTGCAGCCTGATTTTCGCTGATTCATCCCCAGACACACTCCCCGACGATCAGTTTGAACTGTTTCGAGTCGATGCCGCTGGGCAGCGCTGTGTGCTATTCATCCATCACCCGCCACACCTGATCGGCGGCGGGTTCATGACGCTGAACCAGCCGCTGCGCAACTACGCTGAGGTGGCGCATGCCCTCTCGGAGTCGGCCATCAGCCACGTCTTCTGCGGCCACTACCACAACGCAGCCCACGTCCAGTGTGGTGGATTTGATCTATTCCTGACGCCATCACCGGCGTTTCAGATCGCGCTCGACGAACCAGCCTTCACAGCGGAGTCATTCAAACCCGCTGTACGAACAATTGAGATCAGCGCAACAAAAGTCAAAAGCGAACTGATAGAGGTTTAGCATTGCACCACGCGCACTGCCGTGCAGACACCGTCAAACAGTGCGGACAGGCAAATGACCTCGTGTAAACCCTACTGAAATGTGGTGTGCTTCGCTGCTGCAGCCAAACCCAAGGAACATAGGTTGTCTTCTGATCAATCTACCGCGAGTACACCGGACGTCCCGGAGAAGCTCCGCTCAAAGAAATATCGCACCTACGTTCTGGCCGTACTGGTTGCGGTTTATGTCTTCAACTTCCTGGACCGTCAGATTGTCACTATCCTGGCAGAGCCGATCAAGAACGAACTGGGGCTGAGCGATACTCAGATCGGGCTCATGACCGGGCTCGCGTTTGCCATTTTCTATACCGTGCTCGGCATACCCATTGCTCGGCTTGCCGACCGGGCCAGCCGAGTAAACGTGATCACGGCTGCGCTGGTTATATGGAGCGGCATGACCGCGCTTTGCGGCATCGCACAGAACTTTATCCAGATTCTCTCAGCACGCATTGGCGTCGGCGTGGGTGAGGCAGGCTGCTCGCCCCCTGCGCATTCGCTGATTGCCGATTACTACCCGCCGGATGAACGCGCGTCGGCGCTTTCGATCTACGCACTGGGCATCCCGATCGGTAGTCTGCTGGGGCTTCTCGCGGGAGGCTGGGTTGCAGAATTCTATGGCTGGCGAACTGCATTCCTGGTGGTGGGGCTGCCCGGTGTTCTGCTTGCAATCGTGCTAAAGCTTACCGTCATGGAGCCCATTCGGGGGATGTCCGACCCTGGCGACACCGGCGCACAAAAGCAGCCGCCTCTGTTACCGACTGTAAAGACCCTGCTCGGCAACAAGACGATCCTGCACATTGCGATGGGCGGTGCGTTGACCTCGTTTGTAGGGTACGGGCTTGGCCAGTGGCTCCCTGCCTTCTTCATTCGCCTGCACTCAATGGGACTGGCCGAGACGGCCACCTACTACGGCCTCGTCAACGGGCTTGCCAGCATGGCCGGCACATTCCTCGGCGGCACCCTCTCCGACCGCTGGGCCATACGCGACCAGCGTGTTTATACGTGGCTCCCCGGCATTGGCATACTCATATCCTTCCCCTTCTATTTTGCCGCCCTGATCGTGGATGACTGGCGCGTCGCCATTGCAATCCTGCTGGTACCAAGCTTCCTCAACTCACTCTGGCTCGGACCCGCCTTTGGGACCGTGCAGAATCTGGCGCCACAGCCCATGCGGGCTCTGGCATCAGCAATCCTGTTGTTCATACTGAACATCATCGGCCTTGGCTTCGGCCCATTCCTTGTAGGTGTACTGTCAGACGTACTGACGCCTTCCTACGGAGAAGAATCACTGCGATACGCAATCATCATCGCCACCGCCGCCTACTTCTGGGCAGGGGCGCACTTCCTGCTGGCGGGGCGGACCATCGTTGCCGATCTGAAGCGCGCAAAGGATGAGGCCTCAGGCGCAGCCAGCGCCTGAGGCTGGGGCAGTCAGGACTTCCCGGCCCAGTGTCACTCGCAGTCATTGCAACTCTCCGTTGTACGCTTTGAGTGCAATTTACTTGGCACTTCCATAAATTTGACGTAGTCCTGACAGATCGGGTGCACCGTTCGGCGCGATGAGGCCGTAATATGGCGCGCCGCACCGAGGGATTTGAGCCACCCATGAACGATGACGCCCCCGCAATTGCCGTCGAAGGTCTGACCCATACCTATAAAAGCGGTCATACGGCGCTCAACGACGTTAATCTGAACTGCGGCACCGGCCTGTTTGGGCTGTTGGGACCAAACGGAGCCGGCAAGAGCACGCTGATGCGCATCCTCTGTACCCTGACCCCGCTCGAAACCGGCTCCGTCCGCATCTGCGGCTACGACGTCAACACGCAACGGCAGCAGGTCAGGGAGAATCTTGGTTACCTGCCCCAGGACTTTGGCGCGTGGAAGCTGCACCGGGTAGAGGAAGTGCTCGACACCCTTGCACAATTCTCTGGTATGCATAACAAATCCATTCGCCGTGAACGGGTGACCGAGGTACTCGAGCAAGTAGGCCTGGGCCAGGTCCGGGACCGCAAGGTGAAGAAACTCTCAGGGGGCATGCTGCGCCGGCTTGGCGTTGCCCAGGCTCTGGTGCATGAGCCCAGGGTGATTGTTGTCGATGAGCCCACCGTTGGCCTCGACCCCGAAGAGCGCATTCGGTTTCGCAGGGTTATGGCAGATCTTGGTCGCGACCGGACGATTCTGCTCTCAACACATATCGTCGCTGACCTCGGCGCAGCCTGTCGTGAGATTGCCCTCCTTGACTCCGGAACAATCTGCTACCAGGGCGCACCAGCCGAACTCGTCAGACACGCCGAAGGCAAAGTGTTCGAAGTCGTGGCGGACGGCCAGGCTGCCGAAGACCTCGAGGCTGAGTACGACATCGTCTCGACCAACGTAACCGGGAATGAAATCACCTTACGCGGAGTCAGCGCGGGGGGACTACCGGATGGGGCTACGCCCGTTGCAGAGCCTTCACTCGAGGAAGCTTACATGGNCTTCATGGCCGCCCGTGGCCGCTCTGACGCCGCCAGTCAGGNCGANGAGCACAACCCCGCACCGGCCGAGCGCAAGCGGAGCAAACGCGGATGAAGACGCACATCGCAACGCCCATACCCGCGCCAACCGCCGATACGTTACCGACCATTGGAAGCCCGTCATGATGCCGCGCATCGCCATGCTTCGTGCGATTGCGAGCGCCGAGATGCGTTCGACCCGCCGCCTCGCCCGCTATTGGGTATTCCTCGTTATCGCGCTCATCGTCAGCACCGTGTCATTCGGCCAGATGGCCGTCATGCATGGCCTCTTCTCCCACCATTCCGCCACCGTCGGCTCAATGAGCCCGCGTTTTCTTGTGTCTAGCAGCGGCCTGAATCTCGTGTTCACGTTTCTGGTTGGAATGATTTTCATTGCCTACGACGTGCGGGCACGAGACGTGCGGGAACGCATGGCAGAGGTGCTGGACTCCCGCCCCATCACCAACCTTGAATTTCTGCTGGGCCGCAGCGTCGGCCTCGTCACGATGATGTGGATTCCATCCATTTTGGTATGCGCGATCCTGCAGGGGATCGGCGTCGCATCGGGTCTCTTCGCCTGGTCCGTNGGTGAGACCATCGAGCCCTGGTCGCTCATTGGCTTTATCGCCTATGCGTTCACCACGCTTGCCCTCTGGTGTGCGATGGTNGTGCTCCTGACGATGGTTGCCCGCTTCCGCATCCTGGTTGCTGCGCTGGCTCTGGCCCTGATGGGCGCACAGGCTTGGGTCCTAATGTCGCTCCCCATTGGCGTGGCCCAAACTTTNAGCCTCCTGCCAACGTTTGAGCTCGGCTCCGATCTGGTGCCCAGCATAATGGCCGATGACGCTTGGGTGCGGATTTTTGCCCAGCTGACGTTCGCTGCCGGTTGCATCGGTGCGGCNGTGGCCCTACATCCCCGGACCGACGACGGCAACCGTCAGCTTCAGCTAGGGGGGGCGGCCGTGCTGATCGCCGCAGGGGTAGGCTTCCTATTTACACAGAAGCTCCAGTTTGACGACGACCAGGCCCAGTTCGGTACATGGGAATCCGCACACCGAGCCGTGCAGAGTGACCCAATACCAGACGTTGTGCGAGTCACTGGTAATGTCACCATCGACCCGGGCAGCAACGTCGCGCTGGATCTAGTCTACNGCGTGCGAGCCCGCGATCGGCACGAATCGCTCATCTTCAGTCTGAACCCGGGACTGCAGCCAGCGCGAATCAGCATCGACGGCAGNCCGGCGGACTTTACGTTCAACAGCGGGGTACTGAAGCTCAGCAAGAGCCTCGCGCCCGAGCAGAGNGTAGAGATCAACTTTGTCATCGAGGGCTCGCCCCTGTCGACATTTGGCTACCTGGACTCAACCCTCGACCTGCTCTCCGGCTCAATCATGGACTCCCAGGCCCTAATGCTCGGCCACGACGTCAGCCTGAATCGCAGCGGCTACGTCGCGCTGATGCCGGGCGGCTACTGGATGCCAACCGCCGGCTCCGGGGTACCCGGGAGCGACCCCCGCACCAATCCGGTTGACCNCTTCGAAGTGGATGTCTCNGTAGGCGTTCCAAACGGCTGGCTGGTAGCGGGTCCGGGCCTGCGCAACCCAGATGGGGCCCGGGTACGTTTCAACCCACCCAACCCAGTTGCGCCCTTTGGGCTTCTTGCTTCCCGCTTCGAACGCTACGCCATCGAGGTTCGCGGAGTCACTTTCGAGCTCCTGCTGAACGCCGGGCATACTCGCAACCTCGCCACGTTTGACGAACTTGCACCCGAACTCGAGAATCGTTTGGGGNAAACCCTCGACCGCGCGAGTGAGCTCGGGCTGCCGTATCCCTACAAAGGTCTGACTCTGGTCGAGATCCCGAACCGACTGCGGGGCTACGCGGGGGGCTGGCGCCTCGATACCACCCAGGCCCTACCCGGAACGATGCTGCTCCGGGAAACAAGCTTTCCGACGGCACGCTTCAATGTAGCGTTCGACAACGAGGAGGCGACAGCAGAGGCAGAAGCATCTGAAGATGGCATCGAGGGCTTCAAACTGCGGGTTCTTGAACGATTTTTCGAGAACGACTTCAGCGGTGGCAACCCCTTTCAGGGGGCAAGCCGCAACTTCTTCGCGTTCCAGACTTCGGCCCACGGTGAATCTGCGCTCGCCCTGAATTTTGTGCTTGAAGAACTCGTGAATCTGCTGATCACGCAAAAGCGCGGCTACTTCTCCGCCCACGAGTACGACAATCAGTCAAGCGTTCTTATAGGCCAGACCATGACCGAGCTAACCCAGGGGCGGACGGAATCAGTCGTAGAAGCCATCACGCGCGCGGCCACCGACCGCCCTTCTGTCTGGGATNGGGCATTNGGCGATGCGCTGGCCGAGTTGAACCCTGATGCAGAGCCCCGCGAAGTGCTGAACGTACTCTCACTTAAGAGCCGGGCNTTTGCGCTCGCAATCCTCGATGGGCTAGGTGAGGCGGACACCGCCAGACTCCTAGCTACGCTGCTTGAGCTCCACCGCGGCGACCTCTTCACCGAGGCGGACTTCCTAGATGCTGCCGAAACCGTAGGGGTCGATATTCAGGCGTTATTAGGCGACTGGCTGAACGACGCGGCCCTCCCTGGCTTCATCGCCTCAGAAGCGGCCAGCNTACGCTTGCGGGATGACGACAGTGGCAATCCNCGCTATCAAACCACGTTTCACCTTCGCAACGATGAACCCGTACCCGGACTGCTCCGCATCCGTTATAAAGAAACGGGGGAAGATCCGCCCTTTATCGTTGAGGGCCCCTTCCGTGTTGAAAGCGAAACCACCATCGAAATCGGCGTCGTCAGCTCTCTGCCCCTCGCGGAACTAAATGTCAGCCCATATCTGTCTTTGAATCGAACCGAACTCAAACTTGCAATTCCANCCGTAGATACGGAATCAGAAGTGGATCAACCGCAGTTCATTGGCATGCGAGACAGCGCCTGGCAGCCAGCTCCCACGGANGACATCATCGTTGATGATCTCGATGCAGGCTTCTCTATCGTGGGTGCACCTGNCGTGCTACCCGNTCGCGCCCCATTCGTCCGCCCGCCAGACATGGATCAGGGTATGCCCGAGTACGAGAGCATGTTCGGGCTGCCGTCCGGGTGGAGCCGTGCTCCCAATTTCCAGGGTTACGGCAAGTACCGTAAGACAGTCGCCCTTGTAAGCGCAGGCGAAGGTGACCAAAAAGCGGTATTCAGCACCGACCTGCCAGCAGGCGGACAATGGCGCATTGCTCTCTACATTGCAGAAGATGTCGGTCCGCGGGCCGAAAACCAGATGAAGGGCGCCCTGGGTGAGTACACGATGAATATCGTGACTGGAGGTGAGTCCAAAGCCCTCGAATTTGATGCGTCTGCGGCGGAGCCAGGCTGGAACACACTGAGCGAAATGCGACTCGAACCTGGTGAAACGCGGGTCGAAATCAGTAACAAGACCTCGGGCCGGGCGATCGTCGCTGACGCGATTCGCTGGCGTCAGGTCAACTAAGGCCCGCAAGGGTAGCCGACAAAGGTTGAGACCGTTTTGAGTGAGCACCAGAGATCTACCAGGGGCAAGTTCGCCCTTTTGTTGCCGTTAACCCTCGCACTCACCGGGTGCGATGGCGCAGTCAATGCACCGCAGGTTGAGTTCCGGATACCAGTCGAGGTTGCAGAAGTGATCGAAGCCACGGTTGAAGACCTGATCGTCACAACCGGCACCTTGCGCGCACGCGAGTCGATCATTCTGAACGTAGAGACACCAGGGTTTCTCGAAGTGGGACGCCAGCAGGGCCAGCGCCTCGCGGAAGGGGACACCGTCATCGGCGGCACTCTGATTGCGGAAACAACTGGCGAAGATGCCCGGCTGGCTGCGCGACTCAATGCCACCCGCTTATCACTCGAAACCGCGCGGCAAGAGCTCGAACGCCGGCAGCAGTTGTATGACAAGAAGCTCGCTTCAGAGGAAGAGTTTTCGCGTACGCGCGCCACTTACGAATCCGCCCTGCACGACTACGAAATGAGCAAGCGGACGTCGGAGAAGGCCAGGATTATTACGCCAATCGAAGGAGTGATTCTACAACTGGCACGAGACACAGACGGTCGCCCCATGGCCGACGGACAAAAAGTCCTGGTCGGTTTCGAGGTGGCCCACATTGCACCCACAGACACGCTGATTGCAGACGTGGATCTGGTAGGTCCTGAGTTGGCGAGGGTCCAGCCCGGTCAGGAGGTGCAGGTTTCCCACTACGCTTTTCAGGGCATGACCTTGCCCGGCAAGGTCCTGCGCCTGTCGCCACAGATGGATCCACGCACCCACACATTCCGGGTGGAGGTCGAGGTCGAAAACCCTGATGGACTACTCAAACCGGGAATGTTCATCCAAGCTTCGATAGTCTCCGAGCGGCGTGAAAATGTGGCCACTATCCCCCGCGAAGCGGTAGCCAAGCGCGCAGGTCGCGATGTAGCCTTTGTCATTGATGGGCAGCGCGCGGTAATGCGGATAGTCCGTTTGGGTGTGAGAGAACGGCTATCCATTGAGATTCGCGACGGTGTTACCGCCGGCGAACGGGTCGCGGTACGCGGCCTCGAAACCCTGACTGATGGAACTCGGGTCAGGGTCATAACACCCTGACCAGGACAGCATGAACGCCCCAACGGACAGAGGGTTGCCGGAGTCCATTGCAGCCCTCGCAGTGCGCCGCCCGGTGGCGGTCACGGTGCTGGCGATTGCGGTTGCACTCGTCGGTTATCTGGCCTGGGGTCGCTTGCCCGTTGATCTACTGCCGGACCTGCAGAGCCCCACCGTGGCCGTATCAGTCCGCTCAGGTGACCGCCCACCCACCGAGATGGAACGCCTCTACGGCGAGCAACTGGAACAACGCTTGTTCACGGTATCCGGGATCCGCGAAATCTCCCAGGTAGCACGCTCGGGCAAACTCATCGCCACCGTCGTCTTCGACTGGGATGCAGACGTCGAGATTGGGCTCATCGAGGTTCAGAAGGCCATTGGCCCCATGACTGCTGACCCAGCCGTGGACGAAGTGCTCGTAAGGCGTTTCGACCCACGCCANTCGCCGGTGCTCACATACGGCCTCATCGCGCCGAACGGTGCGCCCGATCTGTCAGAACTGCGCCGCCTCGCACGCCGCCAGCTAGCACCCGGGCTTGAACAGCTGTCAGGTGTTGCCGAGGTCTGGGTCACGGGCGGGCGAGAGAAAGAAGTCCGCGTCGAACTCGACCGTTATCGCCTGGAAGCCTTTGGCGTCACGCTGGAAACGGTAGAGAACCGGCTTCGCGCCGAAAACGTTGACCTATCTGCAGGGACCATCGAAGACGGCGCTGATGTGTTCCTGGTACGTGGCCTCTCGCGTTATCGCACCGCAGCCGATGTCGAGCGGGTGGTTGTCAAATATGTCGAAGGAGACGGCCGGCAGCGCAAGCCNGTGCGGGTAAGCGATCTCGGTACTGTCGACCTGACCAATCAGGAGATTGACCACGTCGTCCGCGTGAACGGTGTAGAGGGGGTGGGCCTCGCAATTTACAAAGAAGCGGCAGCGAATACCGTGCAGGTCTCGACCGTGGTCCGGGACGCCATCTTAGGCCTGGCCGAAGATCTCCCCAGTGTAGAACTCGTGGAGGTGCAGGACGACGCCGCGCTCGTTACAGATGCCCTTGCAGACCTGCAGGTCGCTGCTGGCGTCGGAATTGTTCTCGCGGTCATCGTGCTCGCCCTATTTCTGCGTTCCGCCGGCGTTACGCTGGTCGTAGCCGNGGCCGTACCCGTCTCGATCTTTGCCGCCCTCTTCATGATGGGGATTGGCGAGTACAGCCTGAACATCGTGACCATGGCTGGGCTCGCGCTCGGTGCCGGGATGCTGGTCGACAACGCAATCGTGGTAGTGGAGAGCATCTACCGACGCCTCGCCGACGGCGAGGACGCCGCCACCGCAGCCGCCAGAGGTACCGGGCAGGTTGCAGGCGCAATCACCGCGTCCACGCTGACTACCTGCGTCGTGTTCCTTCCGGTTCTGTTTGTCGAAGGGCTCGCGGCACGGCTCATCGAGGGCATTGCCTTCACGGTTGTGGCCTCATTGATCGCATCTTTGGCTGTGGCAATGCTGCTAATCCCNGCCCTTGCAGGCTGGTTCATGCCGAAAAGCAGCGACCATGCTGCCGCCCTGCCGCGCTACCGCGCCACACTGGAAACCCTGGTTCGGAATCTCCTGCAACGCCCACTGGCGATAGTGCTGATCGCAGCAACCATGGCCGGTGGTGCCTCGTTTGCATTGCTGCGCCTCGGCACAGAACTGCTGCCGACCGTGGACCCAAGGCAATTCTCAATCCGGATCGTTGGACCAGCCAGTCAACGGGTCGAATCCACCACCAAGGTAGTCGAGGGCATTGAGGCTTTACTGAACCAGGCTACCAAGGGCGAAGTGGCCGCGCTGATGAGCGAAATCGGGCGCTTGCCCGAGGACTCGCGCCTGGTTCGAGTTGAACTGACCGAAGAGAACACCGCGCGCCTAAGTGTCCGTGTCGGTACCGAGGGTCCAACCGGGCGGATGCTCGCTGACCAGCTTGGTTCCAGCATCGGCGGGTTCGTCGATACGAGCGTAAGCTGGGAGGTCGGCTCGTCGGCGGTGGCAAGTGCGCTGGGCTCATCTGGGCCGCCCATTGTTGTGGAGATTTCGGGACAGGCGCTGCCCGATCTGCGTCGCGCAGCCGAACAGATCAAAGATAATCTCGCCACGCTACCGGAACTCTGGAACGTGAAGTCCTCATTCGAGGGTGGTCCCCCGGAGCTGCGCATCGAACTCAACCGCGCCATGGCTAACGGCATCGGCGTTGATCTTGCCATGCTTGCCNGAGTGCTCGAAGCCAATATCGACGGTCGCGAGGTTACCCAACTCACCACCGGCGATGAAGAACGCCCCATACGCCTGCGGGTTGANGAGCCAACGATTGATGAGCTGAGCGAGGTAACGTTCTACACACCGCAGGGGCGCAAGGTGGCCGTGGGTGAGGTGACGCGCTTTGTCGAAACAGAGGGCGCACGGGAAATCTTCCGCCGAGATCAACGCCGTACGGCGCAGGTCACCGCACAGGTTGCCGAAGGTGCGAAAAGCCCTGTCGCGGTGGCCGCCGTTGAAGATGCAATTGCTCAGCTCGACATGATTCCTGGACTAACGGCTCAATTGAGAGGCGAAGAAGCTGAGCGGGAGCGCACCTTTGGCGAGCTGCAGCTCGCCGCCACTCTCGCGCTTATTCTAGTTTTCATGGTTCTCGCGGGGTCCTTCGAGTCTCTCCTGCATCCCATCACAGTATTGTCGGCAATCCCGATCGCCCTGGTGGGCGTCGCTTGTGTGCTCATCCCTCTAGGGGAGCCTGTCGGCGTGATGGCCATGATGGGGCTGATCGTACTGGCGGGTGTAGCCGTGAACGACGCCGTGCTGCTGCTCGTGACGGCAAGACAGTTCATTGACGCCGGCGAAAACAAGATCGACGCACTCGCAAAAGCCGCAGGCATACGCCTACGACCGATCATCATGACTACACTGACCACCGTGTTGGTCATGTTGCCTCTTGTGTTTGGGACCGGCGAGGGTGCCGCTCTGCGCGCGCCCATGGCGATCACAATCATTGGCGGAATCATAGCCTCAACAATAGGTTCGCTCACAGTGCTGCCCTGCCTCTACCTGCTGCTCGACAACCTGACCCGAACAGTTCGCGGCCTGTTTGGGGTCGGTCAGGCGAAGACGGAGGTGGAGGCGGCCTCGTGAAGTTTCTACTACTGCCGGTGGAACGCCCAATGGCCGTGGCCATGTTTTTCCTAGGCGTCATTTTGCTTGGCGGCATTGCCTGGCAGCGTATGTCGGTTGAGCTTTTCCCCGCACTTGAGGGCAGCCGGGTCTATGTGAACTTCAACCGGCCAGGCAGCGAACCCGAGGTGGTTGAACGTGAGCTGTTGCTGCCGCTTGAGGCAAGGGTTTCAGCGCTCGCGGATGTCGCCGAGACTCTGGGCGAAGTCCGAGGCTCCGGCGGGCGCTATGAGGTGCTGTTTGACCAGGGCGCGCCCATCAAGGTGCGCGAACTCGAGGTGCAACGCATCGTGTTTGCATTGCAACGGGACCAGCCCCGGGACACCTGGATCAACGTTTCTTCCTCCGGAACGGAGGTGCTGTCGAGCCTTGCTATGTCCGTTCATGTGCTTGGCGGAGATGCAACCGATCGCAATGCACTACACGACCTGACTCAGGAACTGATCGCCCCCAGGTTCGCCGCAATCTCGGGTATCAGTCAGGCCATTGTCACGGGTGGCGCACAGCGCCAGGTTACTATTGCCATCGACAGCGACCGGACCGCAGCCGCCGGAATCACCAACGAGGCGGTCACCGCCGCCGTGCGCAGAAACGCCGGTCGGCTGCAGTTTGTTGGCGGCATCGAAAGCGAGGACGGACGCACCAATGTGATGCTAGACGGACGCCCACGGGACATACTGGCTTTGGGCGAGCTCCGCGTTCAGGAAGATCGACCCACCCGCCTGCGTCATGTCAGCAATGTCGACTTTGGTACGGCCCGGGAGGAGTCTATATTCCGTGTCAATGGCCAACCAGCAGTCGGCCTGATCCTGTTTCAGGAAGACGGTGCCAATCTTGTGCGGCTCGGGCGGACTCTGAGGGAACGGGTCGAAACGGTCGGCGGTGAACTTTCGGCCCAGGGCGTGCGCCTAGTCATAGGACAGGACGCATCCGAGCAGGTCGAAGAACAAATTAGTCGGCTCGGACGACTGGGTCTTTCCGGCTTTGCGATTGCACTCGCGGTGCTGTTTTTCTTTCTGCGCGAATGGCGCGCGGTGGCGGTAGTAGGCCTCGCGGTGCCCGTGTCGCTGTTTGCGGCGCTTGCCCTGCTTTTTGTCGCTGGGCAGTCATTAAACCTCGTCTCGCTCTTTGGCTTGGCGCTGGCCGTGGGCTTAGTCGTCGACAACAGCGTAGTGGTGTTTGAGGCGATCACCCGGCAACTTGAACGGGGCGCCGACATAGCCGAGGCCGTCGCCACAGGCCTAAGCCGTACCGTACGCGCCATTGTTGCAGCGAGCGCCACAACTGCCGTCGTGTTCCTGCCCCTTCAGCTCGTGGATTTCGAAGATCAGATGATCACACAACTGGTGATAGTCATTACGCTCGCGATCCTCATTCCTCTCGGCGCTTCACTAATGGTTGCGGTCGGGCTCGTACCGTTGCTGGCTCACCGACTCGCAGCACCCGCAGCGCGACGTCGCCTGAGCGACCTTAAAGCGCGCCGCGAAGCGCGGGGTGGCTTCCTGGTGCCCGACCGCTTGCAAATTCTCTTCACCGGTGTGGTGAAGCGGGCCCTGCGGCATCCGCCTGCCTGGATCAGCGGCACGTTTGCGGCGGTACTGATCACCCTCATCGTTGCGTTGAACTGGGTAAGTGCTAACGGCTCGAACCAGGACCCGGACAATGTCGACGAGATGCAGTTTGCGGCTCGATTTGCGAAGACCGGGGGAGCCTTGTCCAAGTCCGGTACGGCAATGCTGCGGCTGGAGCGCGCGGTACTGGAGATGCCTGCCGTAGAAACGGTCGAAACACGAATCAATGAGGACGGCGGTTCACTAACAGTCCATTTTGTAGACCGTGACGAACGCCCGCCGGATTTCCGTGCCCAGGACATCCGCAACGCTGTACACAAGGCAGGGAAAAAAGTGGAGGGTCTGCAGATCCTGCGGCCGGGCGAAGAGCAGCGCGGTACCGGCAAGGGCGGCAAAGGGAGCAGCGGGGTGTTTGGCGGGGGCGCCGATGAGATTGTGCTCTCCGGGCCAGACAGTGCGACACTTGAGCGGCTCGCCAGCAACGTGCGCGCTCAGCTCGAGTCTATGCCACAGGTGGCAAACGCCTGGTCTTCAGCGCGCCCGGGACTCGACGAATTCTGGGTCGAGCCCGTGCACAGGGCCTTTGAGTCCCTTGGGCTAACCTTTGCTGACGTACTTCCTTCGCTGCGCATCGCCGGGCGAGAGGGTGAACGCCTGCAGACCGGCTTTGTGCGGCCGAACGGCCGAGAACTGCCGTTGGTGGTGGAGCGTATGGGGGCCCGAAGCAACCAAGGGGCCGCCCAGGACCTTCAGGCGATGCGCATGCAAACAGCCGCCGGTGTGATACCTGTAGCCATGCTCGCTTCGATGCGCCAGATGCCCCCACCCCCAACTATTGTTCATCACAACGGGCGCCGGGAACTGTCGATTTTCTATCGCCTGCAATGGCGTATCCCAAGCNCCGGCCCANCCCGCCTCGCNCTGGAAGATCAGATCAAGGAGGCCGTGCGCGCAGTGCCGAGGCCGCCAGGCTACACGATCGAAACCAAGGCCCAGAACCAATCATCCACGCAGTTTCGGCAGGTCATTGTGCCTGTTCTCCTACTCCTGTTTCTGGTGCTGGCCATGACGTTTGAGTCTCTGGCGCTGCCGGTGCTTGTGTTGATTGCTCTGCCACTGACACTGCTNGGNGCCACCTGGGCACTGGCATTTGCCGGGCTGTCTTTCGATATGATGGCAATGCTTGGAGCGGTAGCGCTTNTCGGATTAACCGTTAACCCGGCAATCTTGCTGGTAGACCGGATGCAGCAGCTGGTCCGCGCGAACTGGAGCGCGGGGGCAGCGGCGTTAGCTGCCGTAAGGGAAAGAACGCGCCCCGTCATGATGACCATGGCAACCACGCTAGCCGGGCTCTGGCCACTCGCGATTCCTACGGGGCGCGCCAATGAGATCTGGCCCCCCTTTGCCACCATTGTCATGGGTGGTCTGGCGACCTCCAGCCTCCTGACTCTGCTCATGATGCCCGTAGGCTTCATTCTTCTGCGTAAGCTCGATGTAATCTTCACGCGAGTTGGGCCCTGGCTTGGGCTCGCATGGTTCGGGGCCACGGGCGCCGTTATGACCGCTTTGATAGCCAGCGGCACCATCGAGTCGCTGGGCTGGCAGGTCACGCTGACTCTGCTCACGGGTAGTACGCTGCTCGGTCTGGTAGTGGTGATCTTTCGCCCCCGCGACCTGCCCGAGCCGGACGTCTCAGAGGGACCGCCAGCCCTTGTGGTGAGCCATCTACACAAGATTTACGGCGAACCAGGACCCCTTCGTACCGCCTTGTTGGCGCATGCCACCTTCGCCCGCAAGGTACTGGCCGCCGGTGCCCGAGCGTTTGGTCGCGCGGACTCCCAGGAACGCCTGCTACCACTAGCGCTTGCCGCCGCGGGCATTAGCTACGTTGCCTGGCTTGTAAGTTCTGAATTCTGGACCCTTGTATTCATGATGATCGCCGCGTTCCTGGTCGTTCAGCTGACGTTGGAGGTACGTCGGTTGCGTGGCTACGCTGACGCACTGGGCGCGGTACACGCCGGTGGACCCGAGAACATACTGGCCTTGCTGGCGCCGTGGTTAACACTCGCGCTGTTCACGTGGCTGATGGTGGCGCTGCCCGCGTTAGGTGGTGCCAAGATTACCGCGGCCCAGATAATCTTCCTCTCGCTGGCCGGCGGCCTCGCGTTTACAGTGCAGATGCTTCGGCGCTCTGCGCGCCAGCAGTCGGAAGGGCAGCTCACACACCGCGCGATGACAGGAGGGATGCGCCCTATGCGTAACCTGTGGCGTGGTCTCGCGGCACGATGGTTTGGCTTCGACCTGCCGGTCGCACCGATAGCCGCCCTGAACGGCGTGAGCTTCTCGGTCGGGCACGGGATGGTGGGCATCCTCGGACCGAATGGCGCGGGCAAGACAACGCTGCTCCGCCAATTGGCTGGCGTACTCAACCCCAGCCGCGGGACCATCAGATACGGCGGTGTGAGACTGGCACTCATTCAACGCTACCTCGCACGCTGGGTAGGATACCTCCCACAAGAGTCCGGCATCCCCGGAGGCATGACGGCGCGCCAGTACCTGACGTGGTTTGCAGCGCTTTACGACATTCCCGCCAACGATCGCGCTGAGCGGGTGGGTTCGCTGCTCGAGGAGGTTGGTCTGACCGACAAGACCGACGAGCCTATTGACGCGCTTTCGGGAGGTATGCGTCAACGAGTCGCGGTGGCGCGCACCCTGCTGCGGCTGCCGCCCATCATTATTGTGGACGAGCCCACTGTTGGCCTGGACCCGCGTGAGCGCATCCGGTTTCGTAACCTGCTGTCACGCCTAGCACGCGACCGTATTGTGCTGTTCTCAACCCACGTAGTGGAAGACGTTGCCGTAGCCTGCGACCGGGTGCTAGTGATCGCCAAAGGTGAGCTTGAGTTTGACGGTGTGCCCGGCGACCTTGCGAGTGAAGCCAACGGCAGGGTCTGGGAATTGCGCACCAAATCGGACGTGCAGCCCGAACTGCCCCCCGGGGCCATTCACCTGGATGAGAAGCCGGCGGCCGATGGCTCAATCGTGCACCGCATCATTGCAGGCAGCGCGCCGCTCGACGCGGAAGGGGTCGACCCCACCCTTGAGGATGGGTACATGTGGCTGCTCGCACAGGCACGCGAAGACCCGGCCGACCTGCTCNACGACGAACCGGTGGTCNATTGAACCAGTACTTCGACCATGGCTTCGCACGTCAGGCTATTGTGCTGATGGCGGGGCGTCGATGGTGGTTGCTGCCCCTGGTCCCGCTGACCTGGCCCATACTCGTGCGCATTGTGCTTGCCTTTAATGGCGAAGCAAGCGGGCCGGACGATGCGCTCGGGCTCATTGGGCTGCCGCTTGCAGGTCTGGCAATCTTCCTNGGCATTCGTGTTATTGCTGGAGAGATCGACGACGGCAGCCTCGAGGTGGCCTACACCGTCCCCGGAGGTGTGGGCAAACTGTGGTTGATTAAACTGGTGGCCTCCCTCGCAATTCTCATCTCAGCCGAGCTCCTGCTCGCCATTACAACGCTCGCACTCTTTAAACCGTTCCCGCCCGGCATCCTTTACGGCGCATTGCAGGCCGCAGCGTTCTACCTAGTAGTGGCAACCGCATTTGGTGCGCTGTTTCGTGGTGAGGCAGCGTCCGCCATGGCAACAGGTGTGATCCTGGCCTTCAANGGAATCATNAGTGATATGGGGGCAAATCAGATTGTGATCTCACCCTTCTTCAACCCCTACGCGCTTGCTGCGGACCCGGAGACCATCCTCAGTTCNGGAGANATTTTTGCACGCACGCTGCAGAACCGGATCGGGATTCTGCTGGTGATGGCGGGCATCCTGTCACTGGCATTCATGCGCGCAAACCGCCGCGAACGCATGTTGGAGTAACTCGTGGANCATTCGCGACTCTCGTCCACTTATCGACGCACGTCTTCGAGATCATCGATCTAACGTGCCCACAACTCGACCCCGAACTCAGCACCAAACTGACCCAAGAGAGGCGCCACAGCCTGCAGGACAGGCTAGCGCGTCCCCTTCCCTGCCCGGATGTTTCGAACGATCTGACGACTCGCGCTGCTCGCCTCCGCCCCGAACGCGATGAAAGCTTTCGTCTTAAATTAACCGAACGTGTTGGTCATGGCACCAGCTCTTCCCTAGNNGACCTCNGCNAGCCNTCCGGGCATCGCCTCGTCATCCATCNGCGCACACCNGTTGAGCACGCCAAACTGTGACATGGAGACGCTGCGNCGGNAGCANGTCCTCGAATTGCGTTGNCGTCAGCTGCGCANGAAGCGACGGCCTATCTGCGNGTTGGATACGACGGCTTGGGTTGTCATACGCGGATGCAGGCNAGCGACTCTGTAGACATCACCCGCAACGGAATCGGGTCGGAGTTTTCGATCAAGGCGGGGCCCGCCCTGTTCGAAAGTTTGCTGGCAAGCGAAGTCTCACCACCCCGTCAGGCTGCACGGCAGAATCTGATNCGACNCNAGCCTAGCTTGCNTGATCCCCGANGCTGTNACCGTGCACTATTCAAACAAATGACAGGCCACTTCAGCCACGCCCATCTGCCTCAGCTTCGGCTCCTCGGAGCGGCACTGATCAGTTGCGTGAGGACAGCGGGGGTGAAAATGACACCCTGATGGCGGATTTTGCACCGACGGGACTTCCCCTGTGATCAGCTGCTGCTCGCGAGTCGCCTCGAGTTCCGGATCGGCAATCGGGACAGCGGCCANNAGNGCCTGGGTATAGGGATGGCGCGGGTTGCGAAACAACTCATCCCGCTCTGCAATCTCGACAATCTGGCCGAGGTACATCACGGCAATACGATTGCTGATATGGCGCACTACGGACAGGTCATGGGCGATAAACAGATAAGCTATACCAAGCCGCTCTTGAAGTTCCATGAACAGGTTCACCACCTGCGCCTGAATAGATACGTCCAATGCTGAGACAGGCTCATCACATATAAGGAGCGACGGTTCGAGCGCAAGTGCCCGCGCAATACCAATACGCTGACGCTGCCCGCCGGAAAACTCATGTGGGTATCGCTCAGCCATGTCCGGCAGAAGCCCCACCAGGTCCATGAGTTCCTGGATACGAGCCCGGTATGTGCCCCGATCGCCGCCCTTGCCATGCACCCGCAAGGGTTCACCAATGATGTCGCCCACCTTCATCCGCGGGTTCAGCGAACCAAACGGATCCTGATAAACCATCTGCAGGCGTTGGCGAACCGGTCGCATCGCCGCTTGGGAAAGATGGGTGACATCCATGCCTTCAAATTCGATTCGCCCGGCAGTGGGCTCCAGCATGCGCAGTACTGCCATCGCTGTGGTTGACTTCCCGCAGCCGCTTTCGCCCACAAGGCCAAACGTCTCCCCTGCATGCAGTTCGAAACTGACGCCATCCACGGCTTTAACAGAGGCGATCTGTTTCTGAATCACAGCGCCTTCAAGTACGGGGAAATGTACCCGCAGATCTTCAACCCGAAGTAAGGCCTCGGCCTTCTCGGCGTTAGGCACCGCGTCACTCATCTCCATAACACGCCATCTGGTGAGCGTCCCCAACAGATTCAAGAGGGGGCGGAGCGACCCGACAGGCATTCCGTGCAAACTGACAACGCGGTGCAAACGCGCAACCCGA
The DNA here is from genome assembly GCA_002714125.1 of Gammaproteobacteria bacterium. The sequence continues at coordinate 16,625 of PAWP01000005.1, read as the reverse complement.
CGGCAGGTTAGCCAGATCTGGCGGCTGACCAACAATCGACCGCAGGCGTTTGCCCGCTTCGCCATCGAGCCCCGGGATCGAGGCCATGAGCCCGCGCGTATAGGGGTGCTGTGGATTCTTGTAGAGATCCCGGGCAGACGCGGTTTCAACGATCCTGCCCGCATACATCACAGCAACGCGATCTGCATAACGAGCAACGACGCCCAGGTCGTGGGTGATAAGAATCAATGCCGAGTTTGCCTCACGCGTCAGGTCTTTCAACAGTGCAAGAATTTGAGCTTGGACTGTTACGTCGAGAGCGGTAGTGGGTTCATCGGCAATAATCAGTCTCGGCTCACATGCAAGCGCCATCGCAATCATGACGCGCTGGCGCATGCCGCCCGAGAAATGGTGTGGAAAGTCATCAAGTCGCTTGATGGCGTCGGGTATGACCACCCGCTGCAGCAGCTCGCCCGCCTGCTCTAGCGCCTCAGACCAGGGCTTCTTGCGGTGCAGCCAAATGGGCTCGGCGACTTGTTTGCCAATGGTCAGAACCGGATTGAGCGATGACATCGGCTCCTGAAAAATCATCGCAATGGCATCACCGCGAACGTCCCGGATTGCGTCATCACTCACACCCACAAGGTCTGTACCATCGAAGCGGATCGCGCCACGTTCAATAGAGCCGTTGTCGCCAATCAGGCGCAGAATCGAAAGCGCCGTCACACTCTTACCCGACCCACTCTCACCCACGATAGCAAGCGTCTCACCCGAATTAACATGGAGGTTGACTGAGTCGACCGCCCGCAAAAGACCGCGGTCCGTGCGGAACGTGACTGACAGATCGTCTATCTCAAGCAGCGACATGCATTAACCACCACGCATGCGCGGATCTAACAGATCNCTGAGCGCATCCCCAAAAACATTAATTGAATAGACCACCACCGCTAGGCACAGACCGGGCGCCAGCGCGAGCCAGGGGCCAAGGTACATATAGGTCCGGCCCGTGCCACTCAACATGGCGCCCCACGTGGGTGCGGGTGGCGGTACCCCCAGACCAAGGAAAGAAAGTCCGGCCTCGGTGAGGATCACCGCACCAATGCGGGTGGTAAAGAGCACAATTACCACTGGCAAAATATTCGGAAGAATGTGCCGCCACAGGATGTAGAACGTTCTCGCCCCAATCGACTGCGCAGCATGGATGTACATGTTCTCCTGCACGCTGATTACGGCACCCCGCACAATCCGCGAGCCGGCAATACCGTACAGGCACCCCAGAATAATCACGATCTGCGGGATTCCCGGTCCGACAATCGACACCACCACGATCAGCAACACCAGGTCTGGGAACGTCATCCACGCGTCCACAAAGCGCTGTATCACCATATCGACCTTGCCGCCGAAATAGCCCGAAACAAGACCAATGACAATCGAGATAACCGTGGCTAGCCCGGCGGCCAGGAATCCGACAATCATGCTGAGTTGCGCNCCAATCAGTACCCGTGAGAGCACATCGCGCCCAAGATGATCCGTACCATTCGGGTATTCAAGCGACGGCGGCTGAAGGCGGTGTTGCAGNTCCGTATCGTTCATGCCGTATGGGGCAAGCACNTCGGCAAAGATCCCACAGAACAGAAAGATCAGGAACACCAATGCACCCGCGGCCCCCAGCGGCTTTTCACGGATCAGGCGCCGCACAAAGTCCATCAAGAGTGACGACGACAGTGGTGACGCCGCTTCAACGGTTGCCTGTTTCGTGTCTTCAGCAACCGTGCTCATTGGTGTCGTACCTTNGGATCNAGCAGGCCGTAGCTAAGATCTACGATTAGGTTGATGANCAGAATGGCTACACCCACCACAAGAAACACACCCGAGATCACCGGATAGTCACGCTGGAANACCGCCTCCAGCAGCAGCAACCCCATCCCCGGCACCACGAAAATCTGCTCCAGAATCACGGTACCACCGATCAGCAGCGGCGCCTGCAGACCAATCAGCGTCACCACCGGAATCATGCCGTTGCGCAACGCGTGCCGCACCACGACTAGGTTCTCTTTCAAGCCTTTTGCCCNTGCGGTGCGAATATAGTCCTGACGCATTACCTCCAGCATCATGGTGCGGGTCATCCGCATCGTGACGGCCGAGATGGAAAGCCCCAGCAGAATCGCGGGCACTAACATATGAGCCAGATTGGCGATAGGGTCTTGGAAAAACGGGGTGTACTCAAGCGCNGGTGACCAGCGCCACCACACCGAAGGAAACACCATCACCAGGGTNCCCAGCCAGAAGCTCGGGATCGCCAGCATGATCAGCGAAAACGAGCGCGCNATGTAATCTCCAGCGGTGTCCTGACGCATCGCGGAGTAGATGCCAATGGGCAAAGCCACGCTGAGCGCCACTATCAGAGATAGCAGACCCAGCTCAAATGTGATCGGCAGNCGCTCTANCAGTTGCTGCGACACCGGCGTGTTCTGCCAGAGCGAATTACCAAAGTCGCCTTGCACCNCCCCACCCAGCCACTTGAAGTACTGGACGTAAACCGGCTGGTCGAGCCCGAGCGCCGCTTCGATTTTCGCCCGGTCCTGCCCGGTTGCGAGGTCGTTCTGGGCCAACATCAGATCAATGATGTCTCCNGGAATCATCCGCATCGANACAAAAACGATGAGACTCGCAAACAGCAAAGTAGGCACGAGCGCAAATAAGCGCCTAATGATGTATGCCTGCACTGGATCCCCCGGTCGCGGCAGGGCCGAAGTGTACATGAGAGCGGAGAGATAACGCAGCCGTTGCCTGCGAAGCGGCCCGCTTGCGGCCAGACTGGAATAGAAAGATAGTCAGCGTGCACGAGACAGCCGGAACCGGAGCGCTCCATCATGGCCTTCACCAACCCGCAATACCTTGTCGAACCCGAATGGCTGGAGGCCCACCTCAATCAGGTACGTGTAGTGGATGTCACNGCCATGTTGACCTCCAAGCTGGAAAACCNTGCTATGGCAGAGTGNTTTGAGCGGNATCACATCCCCGGGTCTCTCTTCCTCGACGTGGCTTCCGGCTACGGTGATCTGTCTGCCNCGGACGCGCCGCTGCCCTGGACCTGGCCNGGCATAGAGCGTTTTNCGGCGACGATGGCTCGCTTCGGCATCAGCAACGACACCCGGGTGATCATTGTCGCCCGCACTCCCCGCGACGGAATCGACAACGGTACGATGTGGTGCACTAGGGCCTGGTGGACNATGCATCACGGCGGCGTCGACTGCGCNATCCTGAACGGCGGTATTGAACGCTGGGTNGAAGAAGCCCGGCCCATGACCAGCACTGCCTCACCAAATCCAAAACCTGGTTCGTTTGCTGTNGACTCCANCTGGCTGCGTGGCCACGCCGGACTGGAAGAAGTACAGGCGGCCGTTGATTCGCCAACCGCCNGCCTCGTCGATGCGCTCTCAGTTGACTCGTTCGATGGAACCCGCGGAGGCTACGGACCCCGCAAAGGCCACATCACCTCGGCCATCAATGTGCCAATGAGCGAGTTTGTCACGGGCAATACCGCTAGGTTCCACGACGCGGACGAGATAGAGGCACTCCTGCGCGACTGCAGTCTGCTCGACGCCNCAAAGGTCATCACTTACTGCGGAGGCGCCATTGCCGCTACGGTAGACGCCTTTGCGCTCGCGCTGTTTGGCCACCCGGACGTATCGGTATACGACGGCAGCCTCATGGAGTGGACCGCGAATCCGGATCTGCCGATGACTGATCCAAATCCAAGTGAAGCACCCTGACCTGCGCTNCATCAGAACCTGAATCAAACTCGTGAACAATCACTTACAACAGCTATCCAAGCACCTGATCAAGTACTGATTAGGCCCGTAAGTCCTCGAAAAGCCGCCGTTTAGTACCCGTTGCGCTGATTTCGGCCCTGTTAGTTGAAGGGCTGCCCCCTTCGTNTGGGCGGAAGCTCNCATGCTCTTGAGACCATCAGACCCTACGCATCAAATGTGATGCAACCAGTCTGCGAAGGCCGCCACCTCGCCGCGCGTGACCGCATCGAACCGGGCTTTCAGGCGTGCAGTCTCGTTACCAATCTCGCCATTGCCCACGGCTTTGCCATCAATCCGGACAACCGGCCATACACCAACAGAGGTGCCTGTCATGAACACCTCCTGTGCATTGTCGAGCTCTTCAACACCAATCACACGCTCCTCAACGGCAAACCCAAGATCAGCCGCAATCTGCATGACCGAGTCCCGTGTTATGCCACGCAGCGCCTGGGCATCAGTGGGAGTGGCAATCGTGCCCGCACCGGTGACAAGGAAAAGGTTCGAGGTTGGAGCCTCGGTCAGGTTGTCTGACTCATCCAACAAAATGATATCGTCATAGCCTTCCCGGCGGGCCTGCCACTTAGCAGGCAGCGAAGGGGTATAACTGGCCGCAACCTTCGCCTGCGGCGGGATCAGGTCTTCCCGGCGACCGCGTTTGTGGCGCTCTACCTTCAGCGAAAGCTGGGGCGCAAAATGGAGCTTGCCCGTTTTGCCCGCGATGATGTCTGCACGGCTGTCATACGCAGCAATGAAGACAGCAATGTGGGTGTCCTGCGGCACCAGCTCTACCTCGACCGAAGGGAACAGCGCACTGATGCGGACCGAGCGCGCACCGGGGTTTCTGCGGACTGTCTCCTTAACTGCATCCATCAGCTCGGCGACACTCTGTACGATGGGCAAACCCATTACTTCGCAGGTGTTCAGCAGCCTCGCTATGTGATCCGCGAGGCGGAAAATGGCCGACCCCTTTGCCGTTTGGTGGACCGCCATGTAATCGAATGCCAGGCTACCGCGCTGCAGACTCTGGGCCAGCACATGCACCGTGGCGTCTTCCCAGGGGACAAACTCACCGTCGCGCCAGATCACGCGGCCGTTCGCTTGTGCATTGGTCATCAGGCTGGTCCTCCCCAGCACGCCCGTTTGGGCCAGCTGGCTATCGAATTGCTGTAGTCCACTCCGCCCACCCGGTCTCTGGCAAGCAGTGCCCCGCCGTCGAGGTCCACAAAGTCAGCATCCCCGGCCAGTAGCATCGCTGGCAACATCGACAAAGACGTGGCCACCATACACCCCACCATGACGTCCAGGCCTGCCCGCCTTGCAGCTTCTTTTACCGCGAGCGCCCGGGTCAGACCACCGGTCTTATCGAGCTTCAGGTTAAGCACGCTATACCGGTGCGCAAGCGCCACTAGGTCAAGACTATCGTGCACGCTTTCATCCGCCCCAATGGGAACCGGTGACTCAAGGGCAACCAGCATCTCATCATCCCCTGCGGGTAGCGGCTGCTCCAGGAGCACAACCCGCTCGGCCTCGAGCGGTTCCAACATGGACTCGAGGTAAGCTGGCGTCCAGCTTTCGTTTGCATCAACCATTAGGCGGGCACAAGGTGCGGCTTCACGAACGGCGCTGAGGCGTGCGGCATCGAGCGAGATATCATCCCCACCCAGTTTGAGCTTGAGCAGGTTCCACGCCGCATGGCGTGCGGCGCCGCTACTCATTTTTTCCGGCGAATCCAGCGAAAGGGTGTAGGCGGTCCGAAGCGACCCCGCTCGCGGAACGGCCAGCGTGCCGGCAGCGTACTCTCCGGAACGCTTACATTCGAGGTCTATGAGCGCGCAGTCAATGGCATTTCTTGCCGCACCGGCTGGCATCTGTGCCATGAGCGCTTGCCGATCGGGCAACGCTTTAATGCCCCCAAGGAAGGACCGGACAGTGCGCATGGTTCCCGACACCGACTCACCATACCTCGCATACGGAACACACTCCCCAAACCCGACGGCACCACCTGAGGCGAGCGTGACAACGACAACATCCGCCACGCGCTTTGCCCCACGCGCAATCCGAAAGCCGCCCTCAATCGGCCACGACTCATGCACTACGCTGTAATCGAACTTCAAGGCTAACCCACCTCATCAGCAAGCAGGTGGTCGAGAATAGGCTCGACTCCTTCGGCCACGGGGTCAGTCACCGGCACGCCATGCTCGGCCTCAAGTCTGATTTTCAGCGCGCTCGCCTCGACAGCCCGGATCTCACTCAGGTTCAGCGCAATGCCCACGCAACGGATATCAGGATTGGTCCTGCGCCCCAATTCAATNGTTANATANATGATCTCACCCGGTGTCGGCATGGGCGTATCGACGTTACGCATACGGGTACGGGTGGGCTCATGACACACTACAAACGCGTCCGGCTGGCTACCCTGCAACAGCCCCAGCGTTACTCCGGCAAAGGAGGGATGCAGGAGTGAACCCTGGCCCTCTACAACATCCCAGTGATGGTCTGCTGCGGCAGGTGAGAGTACCTCCGCTGCGCCAGAGACAAAATCCGAAACGACCGCATCAACGGCAATGCCTTCTCCCGCAATCAGTATTCCAGTCTGCCCAGTGGCGCGAAAGTCCGCCGCCAGTCCACGTACCTGAAGCCCACGCGCTAGGGCCAGGGCAGTGTATTTTTTTCCAATCGAGCAGTCGGTGCCCACCGTAAGCAGCCGTTTACCGGGCCGGGGCTGACCTGAACCCACACTGAGTGACCCACNATGATGGCGAACGTCGATCAAGCGCTCGGTGTTGCCCAACGCGTGTTCAACCAGCTGTGGGACGTGAATCAGTCGCTGGTGCATGCCGCTCGCAAGTGCCATGCCTGCGTCCAGTGCCCGGCAAAGCAATTCCAGCCATTGCGTCGGCAGCGCCCCGCCCGGACTTACGGTACCAATGACCAGCGTGCGCGCGCCCTGTTCGGCAGCCTCTTCAGGCGTGAACTCCGGTACGCCGAGATCGGTGGCACACCCAGGCAGGCGCAACTGGCCGAGAACGCGGTCCGGACACCAGTCCACCAACGCAAAGCCCGTCTTCGCCGCCAGCGCGTCATGAGCCTCGCCAATAAAAACCAAATAGGGCGCTTCTACCAGCACAGTTTCCGCCAATACCCACATAGATCGTGGTGTCATTCTGCACCAGCTTCACTCCTGGGCAAACGAAGGATTGCCGAAACGCAAAGCACCCCGCAGTCGGGCCGGATCTTTTCCCAGGTGGCACACACTGCGCTAGAATTCGCGACCCGGTTTCCCGGACCCGTGAGGAATCTGAACTTGAACATCAAGGTCAATTAAGGCAGAAGGAGAGAGTAGTGTCTGAGTCGAAAGCAAAAAACGGAGTTAATGTTGACGCGCTGCTCGCCGCGCGCGACGCCCTTAGCAAAGAACCCGCGGGCGCACAGTTCGAATGGCGCGCCTCCTGCAAATGGGTCGACGGCACCCACAGCAAGTCGGCAGTGAAGGGCTTTGGCGGCCTTGGTGGCGAACAAAGCCACAAGACTGAGTTTTCGTTCGATTCCGACCATCCCGAGGTGTTCGCAGCGGGAGACAACGGTGCTACCCCGGTTGAATACGTCCTCGTTGGCCTAGCCAGCTGCCTCACAGCCGGTGTCGCTTCAGTGGCACAGAATCGCGACATTCAGCTGAGGTCCGTCGAAGCGAAGCTCGAGGGCAAAATGGACATCCTCGGTATTCTGGGAGCGGACCCGGACGTGCGGAACGGCTTCCAGGACATTCGCGTGACGTTCGACATCGACGCTGACGCCTCTCAAGAAGACATCGAGGCGCTCGTTGCGCAGTCTCAGAAGCGCTCAGCGGTTTACGACATCCTCACCAACCCCACCAACGTTACCGTTCAGGTTAACAGCTAGAAGGGGCCACTGACCCTGCCTGCAATAGCCGGGTCAGTACCGCCTGCACACTCCATGAGCGTTACCGACGTCACTGTAGTCATTGTCGGCGCAGGCCATAGCGGCCTCGCCATGAGCCATCACCTGCGCGTGCGCGGCATCGAACATGTGGTGCTGGAACGCGGCAAGATCGCAAACAGTTGGTCTGAAGAACGCTGGGACTCACTGCGCCTGCTGACACCGAACTGGCAGAACCGGCTGCCCGGCTTCGCGTACGAGGGTTCCGACCCCGACGGCTTTATGACCAACAAAGAGGTGGTGGACTTCATAGAGGCATATGCCAAGGCCATCGACGCACCTGTCGTGACCGGCACGCGTGTACAACAGGTTACCGCCCACGAAGGGAGGTATGCAGTCAGCACCAACAGCGGCACCTGGCAGTGTCGAGCGCTCGTCATGGCAAGTGGTGCTCACAACCTACCGGCAATCCCGGAGGCAGCTGCACGCCTACCTGAAGGCGTGCAGTCGATCTCGGCCTTTGAGTACAAGCGCCCAGCAGATATTCCTGATGGAGGAACACTAGTCGTCGGTGCCTCGGCAACAGGCCTGCAGCTTGCAGCCGAGCTGAACAAGGCTGGCCGCCAGGTCACGCTCGCGGTGGGTGAACATGTACGCATGCCACGAACCTATCGCGGCCGCGACATTCAGCACTGGATGGAGGTAACCGGCCGGCTCGACGAAGGCCTCGCCGAAGTCGACGACATTGTCCGCGTGCGTAACGTTCCATCCCCGCAACTCGTCGGCACTCCGGACCGCAGCACATTGGATCTGAACAGACTCACCGACGCAGGCGTTGAGCTGGTAGGTCGCTTTGCCGGCTACAACGACGGTAACGCCCAGTTTTCAGGCTCGCTGAAAAACGTCTGCGCGCTTGCGGATCTGAAGCTGGGACGCCTGCTGGGCCAGATTGACGAATGGATCGATTCACACGATCCCCAGTCGCAACCACCGGATGCGCGCCCGGACGCCACCCGGGTCCCAGATTCACCGCGTCTGATACTCAATCTCGCGAAGGAAAACGTGCGCTCAGTACTCTGGGCCACGGGCTACCGCCCAGACTACAGCTGGCTCGATCTGCCCGTGCTCGACCGCAAAGGCAGACTCAAACACACGGGCGGTTTTGTTGATGATGCGCCAGGACTCTATGCACTCGGCCTGACTTTCCTGCGACGGCGCTCATCGAGCTTCATCCACGGTGCAGATGCCGATGCCGGTGACATAGCTGACCATTTAGCGGACTGGCTGAACTCAGCGGGCTAAGACCGGCCCATGTCAGCGCAGGCCGCGGAGCCTGTCGATCTGCTCAGCATTCGCCCGATTACGCAACGGCACCAGCAACAGGGCGTGGTGGCCCTTTATGGCATTTTTAGATCATCAAACGCACCGCGTACCTTTCTCTCATCAATCCGTCGTCGCCAGCATCTCGTAAGACAACTTCACCACTTTGCGGGTTGCGCCCCAACCCAGCAACAGACGCAGTCGAGAACCGCCCAGCTGCCNCCAAAGCACCGCGGAGCGGAAGCCCGCGAGGAGTAGCGCCCGCACCCGCGCCACATTGGCCTCGCGCTGCAGGTGTTCCCGTGCACCAACCACCTGAATCCTCGCACCGTCGCGGGCCAGCACCTCCTCAAAGAGCTGCGCTAGCTCGACAATACANGCGGTATCAAAAAGTTCGGTCTCGCTCCCAATTGCATACACTGTGGCTATGCGCTCGAGTTCAGTACGCAGGTANGCCATCCTTCGCTCGTCCCGGGCCACTGGGCGTTCCCGCCCAAGCAGCTCAACAGCATAACGGACAGCGGGGACATGTTTACCAAAGTCCTTCGCGACAAACAGATCGTGCGCAACGCGTACACCCATCCGCAACGATGGTAGCCCCGCGTAGATCCCGAGTACATCTTCGGCATCAAATGCAAACAGTGTGCGCAAACTCGCCGTGAGGTCATCCTGANCGGTCGTGCCNCGCGTCGCGATCAGATGCACCTGCGCTGTTGCCTGGAGCAGCCCCATCAGGGCAATTGACCGGTTTGCTACCACTGTCATGGGCAAAGCCTTTTCCACATGCNGGGATGATGACCGAATGGCCGTCCCGGCGCACGTCGGCGCGCCAGGCAAGGTTCACGCGCCACGTGTTGCGCCCGAATAATTCCAGTCGTAAATCGGGTCATAGACACCGTCCGTACGAAGAGACTTAGCCTGCTCCGCTTTCACCACGACGACGCGGCTGCGGTCCAGGAGCTGCACAATGANGCTGAGGCTTTCGCTGGATCAACGGCTGCATGCCAACGACACGCGGCTATGCCNTGNCCAAGATGCTGCCATCCTTCATACAACAATCAGTCGCCGCACCTTGNAACGTTTACTAGGCTGCGGAATCCGCTGGATCTTTCCTTGCATGGTTCAGTCTTACTGCAGGCGCAGTATTGGGCCAACGTCTCGGTCGCGACACCTGGAGCACGGGTCTCGCCACCGAGAGTGCGGGCATTGCTGGATGGTGCCTTCGGCAGTACCACGCTCAACCGGGTGACCGCGACACTCGTAAAGCGAAACTTGGCTCGCAGCAAGTCCCAGACAAATTGGGCTTCATGCTTGTCCANCCGCCACAGCAGATCAGCTGCTCGAAACGGACAGGTNCAAAGGTCTGCCTAGANCGCCGTTTGTCTAATACAATAGANGACCAGCTTTTTGACCGCGCCTATCGCCATGCACAGAGACGAGCAACTCCGCATCCTGAATCTTCTACAGCAAGGCATTGCCAACAACACCAGCGCGGACGCTGGCGGCATGACCCGCGCGCCTGTCAGCGACTACACCTGCCCGGATCTTCTGCAACGCGAACAGGAAGTGTTTTTCCGCAACACTCCACTGCCACTGGGCCTCAGTCCTGACCTGCCCGAGAACGGCAGCTATCTTGCTACCAGCGAAACGGGCGTCCCGATCCTGATGACNCGAGACGACGACGGNGAGTTCCATGNCTTCCTGAACGTATGCCGCCATCGCGGTACCCAGGTAGTCGAGGATGGGCGCGGGCGCCGTGGGCGCTTCACCTGCCCGTTCCACGCCTGGACCTATCGCAACTCAGGTGAGCTGATTGCCATCAATAAAGAAGAGCGGTTTGGCTGCATCGACAANGGTGAGCACGGCCTGGTCGAACTCCCGGCAGCCGAAAAATACGGCATGCTGTGGGTGCGCCCGCAGCCTGGTGAACCCGTTGACGTCGATGCATGTCTCGGCGGCCTTGCGCCGGAGATGGAGAGCTGGAACCTGCCGNTCCACCCCTTTGGTGAAGAACAGACCATCGAAGCGGACATCAACTGGAAACTCGCCATTGACACCTTTGGCGAGAACTACCACTTCGACGTCCTGCATCGCGACACGCTCGCGCCCGAGATTTACGGGAACCTTCAGACCAGCGACGCCTTTGGCAACAACTACCGCATGTCGTTCATGAACAAGGGCGGTATGAAGTATGTCGAGGAAAACGGCCTGAGCCTCGACTCCTGGCCCTTTCGTTGGATCACATTGAACGTATACTTCCTCTACCCCAACACCATCCTGCTGCTGGACCCAGCGGGTGTAGATCTGCTGAGGATGTATCCGCACCCGAAGGACCCCTCCAAGTCAGTCACCCAACACCGTTTCTACCCCGAACCTGCGATGGCCGAGATCCTGCGCCAGCAGGCCGAGCAGCGCGGAGANAANAAGGATGAATCTCGCTTTGTCGGTTTTAACAGGATCGTCGTGGACGAGGATTACCTGATGGCCGCGTCGACCCAAAAATGCGCAGCGTCCGGTGCCCAGACCCACTACACCTTCGGGCGCAACGAACCCGGATTGCGACACTACCACAACGCGCACCGCCGGGGCCTCGGCCTCCCAGAGCTCGAACTCGTTACCGAATGAGCTTCGTTGTTGCCTTATCAGGCACAATCTGAATGCTCGAAGCGAATCCTGATGTTCAGGTGCAGGCCGACTCCGTCCTGTCCGTCGGTGCCGCAACAGTTAGCCCGCTGGCGGGCATGCCGGACCCTGGCTGCCAACCGGAAGACATGTCGGGTACAGCAAAGATTTGCNNGCTACTGTGTGTCAAGAATTCCAGGAGGAGTTAGAGTTTGCACCAGCACGCCACGGGCCGCNGCTGTTCATCACTTCAACTCAAACGGTCGGGATAGCGAGCAGGCATGTCGACGTCTCGCTCTGGTATGTAGTAAGCGCGCTGAATACACGAATCGCCGCCTGTGACGATGCGTTTGTCAACATCGCCTGGTTAAACTAAATCCATGAACCGATGCCTTNCNAGCGTTGCGACAAATACTTTGACCTTTTCGCGGCAAAGCTCCAGNCCACCAGTGAAACACTGATCGTCGCGCCAAAGCAGGGTCCGCCAACCTGATTATCCACGCGATGGGAACGCTCAAATGGCCATCAAGGCGTCAACCACATTTTCGTTAAAAGACCGCCTGTTCAACGCGAACACGCTGGCACAACTTGCCGGCAACGTCGAGATCGCCGCGCCTGAATTCAATAGAGCCGGCTTCGAGCGAGCCACACTCGCAGCGTTCCCACAGCTCGAACTGAAGGAGCGCATCACTTGCATGGTTGAACAGCTGGCGGTGTTTCTTCCGGGCGACTTCGAAGCCGTGCGCAAGATTCTGCTGAAAGCACTGCCACCACCGCTTGACCCCACGCTGTCCGACGATGACTTCGGCCAATACATCTGGGTAGTCCCAGGCGAATACATCGCCACTCATGGCCTGAGCGAGCGATACCTACAGCGATCGCTGCACTTTTTGAGAGAATCGACAAAACGTTTCTCCGCCGAACACGCGATCCGCCCGTTCCTCAAACATTTTCCAGAAAAGTCCCTGAACTTTCTGGCCACGTGTGCGACCGACAGGAACTACCACGTACGCAGGTTGGCGTCCGAGGGGACGCGTCCGCTGCTGCCCTGGTCGCCCCGGGTCGATCTGCCGCAGGGCCCGGTACTGGAGCTGCTCAACACACTCCATGCAGACCCAACCAGATACGTCACCCGCTCTGTGGCTAACCACATCAACGACATTTCGAAGAGCGACCCCGACCAAGTCCTGGCCACACTTGCCAGATGGCAGGAATCAAGGCAGCAGGAAGCAAGCGAACTGGCCTGGATCGTGCGACACAGTCTGCGCACCCTGCAGGACCGCGGGCACCCNACTGCGCTGAAGATGCTGGGCTTTCCAACGAGGCCCAGGCTCACGCTCAGCAACCTGACCGTCACGCCCCGGGTCAAACTGGGCGGCGCCCTTGATGTTCAATTCGATATCACCTCAAAATCAGACCAGGACCTGGTTTTAGTGTTGAAAATTTATTTCCTAAAGGCCAACAGCANATGGAAGCCGAAGATCTTCCGGATCGCCCAGTGGTCGGCAAGCAAAGGGGAAAAGGCACACTTCAGTAAGTCCCAGTCGTTTAAACCGATTACAACNCGCGCGCTTTATCCNGGCGCGCACCGCCTCGAGCTCATTGCCAACGGCAAGCGGCTGGCCGACGTGCCGTTCCAGTTCGAGGCCTGAAGCTCTCAAAGTTCTGATCAGCCGGAGCCAGCCAAAAGCTTTTCTAANCAGGGTCTNGGANACCTCCACCTTCGGCGAGGATGCAGCCCTGCTAAACGGGTGACGAGGCNCTNGCCAAGGCCCACGCCGAGAGTACGCACGCATTCGTCACAGATGGGTAGGCCGTCACAGTCGAGTTCATTAACAATCCTGACGTAGCGTGTCCGGGTNCGGCCATGCGTACCGCCATCAACNGAGAGGCCGGTCNGGTCGGACCCAATANCTCAATGCAACNGAACTCGCTACGGGACTCATGGGGGATGCAATCGCTGCAAACTGCGTGCTATTCGATTTCGTTCAGTGGCAGATCCTACCTGCAGCCTCATTTCAGCATCCACAAAAGGCATTCACTTAAAATTCAGGGTTGAGCGGTGCAAGGCAGATCGGTACATTGCGCCTCCCTGGCCAATGAGCAATTTGCACCCATCGCCATGAACAACAATCAGGATCCTGGAACGTCCCTTACCCGAGCCGACGCGCTCGCCGAGCTCACCGCGCCCGGCCAGCCTTACGAGCTTCAGCAAGTCGAACTTTACGGTGAAACCGTGCGCTCGTTTGTAAACGCCCCGAATACGCTTCGCATGATGTTCGAGGCCGCTTGCAGCGACAAGACCTTTTTCGTTTACAACAAGGACCGGTATACATTCGAGGCCATGCTTCAGGCCTCGGCCAGGGTTGCCACCGTCCTTGTAGAACAATATGGCGTCACCCAAGGCGACCGTGTTGCGATCTCCATGCGCAACTATCCGGAATGGGTCATGACCTTCTGCGCGGCCACATCCATTGGAGCTGTAGCTGTTGCAATGAATGCACTTTGGCAGCCAGAAGAAATCGAATTCGGGTTGCGGGATTCGGGGGCGAAGGTGCTGCTGGCCGACCAGGAGCGACTTGATCGGATCGAGGGCTTCCGGCAGTCGATGTCTACCCAGGTCATTGCGGTACGCCCGAGCTCAGCCCTGCCTGAAGGGGTTGCGTTGCTGGATGACCTGCTTGCGCGCGTCGCAGTTGACGCACCCATGCCCTCGGCCGACGTTGGTCCCAACGATGATGCAACAATCCTTTACACCTCCGGGTCTACGGGCAACCCAAAGGGTGCCGTTTCTTGCCACCGCAATATCATCAGTGCTCTATTTTCGTGGGAGCTGGACGGCGCGACAGGGGCCCGGGTCGCAGGCGTGACGCCACAACCCCCTTCGCATCAGCCGGCAACACTGTTGGCCGTTCCTCTTTTCCACGTCACAGGGCTACACGCCATCCTGCTAAGTTCGTTCAGAGCACAACGTCGTGTGGTCTCTATGTACAAATGGGACGTCGAAGAGGGCGCAGCATTGATAGAGCGGGAGCATATTTCATCATTTATCGCGCCGGCCGCCATGACCGGCGATCTGACCAAGGCAGCGGAAGCGACCGGACGAGACCTGTCTAGCCTAATCAGTATTGGAGGTGGCGGCGCACCCCGTGCGCCCGAGCAGGTAAGGGACATCGCTAAAACTTTCAAGACCGCGCAACCCGGCACAGGCTGGGGCATGACGGAAACCAATGCGATCGGTACCGGTATCGGTGGTCCCGAGTACCTCGCCAGACCCTCCAGTTCGGGACGCTGCGCACCGGTACTCGACATGCGGATCGTGGCCGAGGATGGCACCGTGCAACCGTCCGGAGTACGCGGCGAGGTGCAAGTTCGTGGGACCAGCGTGATCCGTGGATACTGGAATCGAGATGACGCCAATGCAGAGACCTTTGACGGACGCTGGCTGCGTACCGGCGATGTTGGGTACCTCGACGATGAGGGTTATCTTTTCATCGTGGACCGGATCAAAGACCTTGTAATCCGAGGAGGAGAAAACATTGGCTGCGGTGAAGTCGAAGCTGCCTTACTGGAGCATCCAAATGTCATGGAGGCCAGTGTCTACGGATTACCAGACGAACGGTTAGGAGAGGAGGTCGGCGCCACGATCTACTGTGATGACAACCCACAGGAAGCAGATCTGAGGGAATTCCTTGCTAAGCGGCTCGCCAGGTTCAAGATACCTCGATACCTGCGCTTTGCGGCTGAACCCCTACCGCGTATCGCTTCGGGAAAGATTCTGAAGCGTCAACTGCGCGATGAGGCAGCCGAGGCGCTGTCCGCCTGATATAATTGCTTTGGCGCGCTAATGAGTTCGCGTAGCAACCAAACCAGTCTTTTCTTCTCGATTGAGTCGGCCAGCCGGGCCGGACCCTCAGGGTTCCATACGGCGCCAAAGGGAGTGTGTTTTGAAACCATCTGCATTGTTAGCTGTGGCGTTTTGCGCCGCAGGGTTCCTTTTTACTTCAGCTGCCACAGCAGGTAACGCTGCGGCCGGCAAAGCCAAATACGGGGTTTGCATGGCCTGCCACGGGGCCGCGGGTGAAGGCAAAGCGGCACTCAACGCGCCCGCTATCGCTGGCCAGGAGACATGGTACCTCGAAGCTTCCCTCAAAGCCTTCAAGACCGGGATCCGCGGCACCCACGCCAAAGACATTTATGGCAAGCAAATGCGCCCAATGGCTATGGTTCTAGCAGACGATTCAGCGATCGCCAACGTTGCGGCGTACGTCAACAGCATGGCGCCGGCAAGTCTGACCCACAAAGGTGGCGGCGATGCGGCCAAAGGCAAGGCGCTCTATGCAACCTGCGCTGCCTGCCACGGTGCCAATGGTAAAGGCAACCCGGCTCTTAAGGGCCCCAACCTGACTTTGCAACAAGACTGGTATGTAGTCCGCCAATTGAAGAACTTTAAAGAAGGCATCCGAGGCTCAGACCCGAAAGACGTGTGGGGTATGCAGATGCGCCCAATGGCCTCAATGCTCGCCGATGATCAGGCGATGAAAGACGTCGCTGCTTACATTGTTTCCCTGAAGTAGCACCGCCATCGCTATGAATCGTAGCCGTAACCTGTCCTGACCATTCCCTCGATTAAGCAGACAATCGAAGCCAAACTCTAAGTTGATGAGGATAGGCCCATAACGGCCACAGGCAAGGAGTCCTGGCACGCGTGCGACGTTCATTTGCAGCGCACCTCGAGTGAGTACAAGGGGCCAGTCGCTCTAGTCTGAGGTGCTTGGCCTGATCAGCACGGGTTTCTCAACGAGCGGCAGGCAGACGACTTCCATCCAGCAGTGACCGTTTATCCAAGACATACGGTTGGGTACACCATTCCCAAAGGGTGTAGAAAACCGACATCTTGTGACGAACTGCGAGGTTTTGGCTGACCGATCGCGAACGTACAAGATTGCTTGTTGGTATAAACGGAAGACCCATCCTCGCTTGCGCTATTCA
>PAWP01000004.1 GCA_002714125.1 Gammaproteobacteria bacterium | reverse complement strand
AGCTGCGGGAGGCCGGTCGTGGTCAGGACATGCAGGCGGTGGTGGACGCGATTCCTTATGCGCGCTTTCTTGGAGTTCGGGTCGACATCAAGGGCAACGAGCTTACGACTATCTTGCCGTTCCGGGGGCGTCTCATTGGCAATACGACGTTACCGGCGCTACATGGGGGGGCACTCGGTGCGTTCCTCGAAATGACGAGCGCAATTCAGCTGTTGTACAACACCAGATGCGAGGCGATGCCCAAGACGATCGACATCTCGGTGGACTACCTGCGATCGGGGCGGCCCGTCGACTGCTACGGTCGCGCAGTTGTGACCCGCCAGGGGCGGCGCGTGGCCAATGTCCGGACAGAGGTTTGGCAGGAGGAAAGAGGTAAGCCTATTGCGGCGACTCACGGGCACTTTCTTATGACCCCGCTCTGATTGAATCAGGCATGGACTTCACAGCCTTTATGGCGTCAGCTTGGCATTCGGTTGGGTGGATTCCGAAGGGCGACCCTGACATAGGGCGGAAACTGGGGGCCATGAGCAATGGGCCATGAAGAAGTGCTGCAGTTCTGGTTTGAGGACATCGAACGCAAGATGTGGTTCAAAAAGGACCTGGAATTCGACACCGTGCTGCGGGAGCGCTTCGGTGCGCTCCATACAAATGCTGCGGCGTGCGAACTTTACACATGGCGAGAGACTGCGCGGGGGCGAGTGGCGGAGATCATCATATTGGATCAGTTTTCACGCAACCTGTTCCGCGGTGCCCCTCTGGCCTTCGCTCAGGATCCCCTTGCCCTTGCGCTCGCTCAGGAGGCGGTTGCCTGCGAGGCGCATCTGCAACTCTCGCAGGATGAACGCATCTTCTTCTATATGCCGTACATGCACAGCGAGTCGCGGGCAGTTCATGAGGTGGCGTTGACGCTTTTTGCCGAGCCTGGCATGGAAGAGAATTACCGTTACGAGCAGAGGCACAAACAGATTGTTGAACGGTTTGGCCGCTATCCGCACAGGAATGCGGTGTTGGGTCGAGAGTCCACGTCAGAGGAACTCGAGTTTCTGCAGCAGAAGGGCTCTTCATTTTGAGTGCGGCCAAACCTCTGCCCCTGCCCCTTGGCGTAGGAGAGATCACACTCAACTGGCTACAGACAGTGCTGGATGTGCCGGTGACAGGTTTTGATAGTGAGGTGATTGGCGTAGGCGAGGGGTTTTCGAGTGCTTTGGCGCGCCTTCGGCTCAGCTACGGCGATCACGGGCCGACGGGGCCCGCAAGTGTTGTCGTGAAATTCGCGGCAGCAGACGAGGCCGTTCGCGACATCCTCGACGCGTTCGGGGGCTACACCCGAGAATGCAGGTTTTACGCCGAACTTGGTTCGACAACGCCTGTGGCGCTGCCGCACGTGTACTTCACACGTATTGAGCCAGACGGCACCAACGTCATCGTAATGGAGGATCTCACCGACGGCTGGGTTGGGGATCAGGTAGCGGGCGCGGGTGTGGAAGAGACCAAGGCGCTCTTTGAGCAACTTGCGACAATGCATGCACAGTGGTGGAACTCNCCGGNCCTNGCAGCNATGGACTGGGTTCAGCCGCTNGAGGCAAGTCTGTCCCGNGANCGCCTGAAAGCTGACTACACNAGGGGGCTCGTGACCCTGCGGGAAGAGTTTGCAGACAGGTTTCCTTTGATGGTCGAATGCGCAGAACTGATCATTCCCCTGCTGGACGAGGAGTTTCCGCAGCCGCGGCCGTTTACGCTTACTCAGGGCGATTGCCGGCACGACAACGCCTTCTACCGCCGTTCCCATGGAGCTCTTCAAGCGATAGTGTTNGACTGGCAAATGGTGGGGATGTCAGGGCCTGNGTCCGATGTGGCGCGATGGCTTTCACAGAGCGTCGACATTGAGATCCGGCGGTCCTACGAGGATGAACTGCTGCGTTACTACCTGCAGGCATTGGAGCGTGCGGGTGTGAAGCATCCGCTTTGGCGGTTCCGGCTTGAATACCGGCTGGAGATGTCGCGGCAGNTGGTGTCCTGGGTCATTGCCAACGAGATTCTTGACTTCGAAGGCACCTCTGAACGCGCCAANACCCTGAAACAGGCAGTACTCGAACGGCTCCATGCCGCTTTNCTGGATCACAACGTGCGCGGGTTGCTTCGTGTGGGTGCATGGATCATGCGAGGACTGAATCTGTTGGGGAAGATTCTGCCGAGGTCGAAAGCAGCGTAGGTCGCGATTCCCTGTAGAACTCCAAGCTGCGCTGCAGGTTGCCGTGGTCCTAAGGTCAGGGCCAACACGGTCTCGAGGTGTCTCAAATCCGCAGAGACGGTTGCCAACTAAATCTGGACTTATCTTAGATGTGCTCGCTGCAGCCGTTACGGAGGTGTTAGGTGTGATTGCACCGGGCGGTTCGATGAGGTTGGTATCAAGCGGCTCGAGCCAAAGATCCGTCGATTCAATGAGTGGATAGTTTCCCTAGCTCGGACGATTAATCACGGTGAGCAAGAGCGGCACGGTAGGGTGTCATGTCCATTCCAAAGGGACCATGCCGCGCTTCGACCGCTTTGATTGTGGCAGGTGTCCAATAATGAGACGCCGGTTGGGGGAACCCCAGAACTGCACGCTGGTCAAGGCTCGCGCGTGCGATGAGCTTCTCGAAGAATTTGTCCGGGCGGTATGCGGACCAGGCCCAGCCCGCGTGTAGCGTTGAAATCCATTCGGCATCGGCCCTGCGAAAAGTCAGGTTGTGCGCGAGCCGCAGCTTGCCCTCGGTCATCGGTGTGCCCCGGTGCCAGGTGTCATGCCGGTACAGCAGTACATCCCCGGCATGAAAGTGCACATAACGTTCGGACCTGTACAACTGCGCTCGCCAGCTCGCAATTTCCGGGCGCTGCACGGCGAGATAGGCCTCGGCGGCAGCCTTGTCATTCACATAGTCGAGCTCGCCGACGCCTGGGGTGTCAACGATGGGCCACTGGTAGAGAGGATCTTCGGGGCCCGCGCGCGGCACCACCGCTGTGGGGCCGCCCGCCGTCTCGACATCACCGAGGTAAACAATTANCTCAACCGCTTCCGGGCGCGACCATTCCGGCGGATGCACCAGCGTGTGATTGGGGTAGTCAACGTGGATGCGCTGATCTTGGTTGTCATTGCGACCCCCCTCACGTCGCTTGCGACCGTACTTGGGCCAGGCTGTTGACTGCGTCAGCCGCAGTTGGCAAACGGGTACGCTGAGCAGTTGCGCAACTGCGGCCAGTAGACCGGGTTCCAGTGTTAGTTCATTGAACCCGGCGAGTGGGCTTGGGAAACTCAGCTTGCTGCCAAACCCGGTAAATCGCTCCGAATCCTCCGAGCCGGGCCTGGGTACGGCGCGCGTGACCGAGTCGATGAGGGTTTCCACAAGGCTACCCGGCAGCAGTCCGGCTACAAACGCATACCCTGAATCGTGCCAGATGCGGACCTGTTCTCTGGCAAGCGGTTGGTCGCCGCCTGGCACAAGGTCCGCTTCGATCCAGCGACCAGTGTATTGATCGGTGATGTTTGCAGGGGACTCAGACATGGCCATCGCAACTGTCCTTTGGCTCGGACCGACCCTATCACGGAAGGGGTTGGGTTCTGATATGGGGTCAACGGCGCTAAAGTGAATTCATGCAACTTTCCAATGAACAGAAAACCGAACTGCGTCAACGGGGTGTTTTGAAGCTGCCCGGGCTCGTTCCCGAGTGCTGTTATGCCCCTGTACGGGACGCGGTGCGGACCCGGATGGCCTAAGCAGGGCTTGTGGGACGGCTCCCGCTGGCAGCTTGACAGTACACCGTGTCTGGCCTGGCCTCGTTCAGGGCCTTTCAAAAAAGTGCTCAGGAAGATGAAGGTGGCGGAGCATCTGGTGACTCCGGAACTGCGCGGAATTGTCGTTGATCTTTTTGGTCCGGATGCAAGTGGGTTGTTTAAGACATACACCGACCAGCCCCAGATCCTTTTTTCGCTACCCCATGGTCGCGAGTGGTTCCTGCCGTATACGGGCTGGCACCTCGACGTTCCGGGTATAGCTGGCGTTGATGAACCGGGTTACCAGATGTTCACGTTTCTTGAGCCGGTGGTGGCTGGTCAGGCTGGAACGCTAGTTGCAGCCGGCTCACACCGTTTCGTAACTCCGCGCGTGGGTATTTTGAGGTCGAAAAACGTGAAGCGGATACTCAAGCGGCATGAGGTGTTTAGGCGCTTAATGAGCAGCGATGGCGCTGACCGTATGCAGCTCATGGCGGATGAAACAGAGGTTGACGGCGTACCTGTGCAGGTTCGAGAGCTGACGGGGAAGCCAGGGGATGTCTGGCTTATGGACATGCGCAGTCTGCATACGATCGCGCCCAATGCGGCCGACAAGCCGCGCGTTATGGTTACCGAGCGATTTGTTCAGCCCGAAGCTTACGAGCGCATGATGGCGGTCTATCGCAAGCGGGCAGAGCCGGGTTTACTCAGGACCTGAGGGGTTCCGGCCATACCGGCACGTGCTGTGCGGGCAGCGGTTCACGACCTAGAATCAGGTCTGCTGCCCGCTCGGCAACCATGATGGTGGGTGCATTCAGGTTGCCGTTGGTGATGTGCGGGAAGATGGACGCATCGACCACGCGTAATTGCTCCAGACCGTGCACGCGACAGGCGCTGTCGACAACGGCCCCTGCGCTTTCACCCATGCGGCAGGTGCCGCAGGGGTGGTATGCACTCTCGGCATTTTTACTGACGAAGGTATCGAGGGCGGCGTCGCTGTCAGCCAGAAGCCCGGGTGCTATCTCCTCTCTGCGCAAGTGTGCGAGTGGCGGTTGGGCGAAAATTTCTCGAGCCTTGCGGATGGCAGAACGGAATACCTGCCAGTCCTCCCGGTGAGCCATGTAGTTGAAGCGAATCCGCGGTGGCGTAGCCGGATCCGAAGATTGGAGCGAGACGCTGCCGCGGCTGGGGCTTAGCATGGGTCCGATGTGTACCTGAAATCCATCCTTCCGGGCGGCACGACTGCCGTCGTACGATACTGCTGCAGGCAGGAAATGAAACTGGATGTCTGGCCATAGTACTGTGTCGCTGCTGCGGATGAACCCACCTGTCTCGAAGTGATTGGTGGCGCCGGCGCCGCGGCGTGTTGCAAGCCACTCGAGTCCGATCATGGCTTTGCCGAAGACGCTGAGCTGGCGATTCAGAGATACTCCGGGGACGCAGGCCTGCTGCAGATAAATTTCAAGATGGTCCATCAGGTTCTTGCCGACGCCTGCAAGTTCGTGGCGGCAGCGTATACCGCAGGGTTCCAGCACACCTTCATCGCCAATCCCTGAGAGCTGCAGGAGATGAGGTGAACCAATCGCGCCCGCGGTCAGGATAATTTCCTTAGTTACTTCGACGGCGCGAACCCGGCCTTTGTGTCGAAGGCGCACGCCGCGTGCAGATTGCCCATCGAGCTCAATCGCCTCGACAGTGGCACCAGTCATGATGTGCAGATTGGGCCTTAGCCGCGCGGGATCGAGATACGCGTGCGCCGCACTGCAGCGAATGCCGTTGCCAACGCTCATCTCCAGAGCTCCAAAACCCTCCTGACGATAGCCATTCAGATCTTTACTCAGGATATGACCTGCCGTGCATGCAGCATCTAGAAATGCACCATGGAGATGGTTGCTTTGTGTCCCACGCGTAACGCTGACCGGCCCGCTTTTGCCGCGCCAAGTGTCTTCTGCCTCCGCTGACGTCGAGCGCTCGGCACGCTTGAAGTAGGGCAGGCAGTGGGCGTAGCTCCAGTCCCGCGCGCCCATCGCCTGCCAGCGGTCAAAATCGCCGGGGTTGCCTCGGATCCAAACCATCCCGTTGATAGAGGAAGATCCGCCCAGCAGGCGCCCGCGTGGACAAGCTAGACGGCGCCCGGCAAGGTGGGGCTCTGCCTCGGCCTCGAAGCACCAGTCGAAGCGAGGGTTGCCCATAGGCAGGGAAAATGCCGCGGGCATCTTCACATACAGATGGCCATCGCTGCCGCCTGCTTCGATGAGCAGGACGTGATGCGCGAGGTCTTCGCTCAATCGGTTCGCCAGCACGCAGCCGGCCGAGCCGGCGCCAACAATGATGAAGTCGTACTGGTCCCGCAAATTTAGCGCCTCAGGAGAAGTTGGGCATCACCTTTGCTGAGAAAAGTCCCAGTGAGTCGGTGATCTGCTGTGGTGTGTGCAATCCCTGGGGGATAAGGAAGAACGCCTCCTTGATCGGCACCGCGTTCGATATTTTTTCGATGCGCTTGTTTAACGTATCGGGCGAGCCGACCAGCAGTTCCGGCATACCCTGACCGAACGGCGCAGCCCAGGTTTTCCAGAACCAGTTCATGTCGTTCAGCAAAGCTTGCGCTTTGGCATCCGTTTCTGCGCAGATCATGATGCCGCCCCAACAGGCTTCATCTCCGGGCTCGAAGTCGTGACCGTGGGCTTTGGCCTCCTCTCCCCACTCTTTCCACAGCAGTTGCAGAAACTCAATGTTGCCGGAGAGGACAATCGGGCGGCCTTTGTGTTGGGCCCAGAACTTGGCCGTCCTGAGACTTTGTGAGAAGCCCCCGTAAAGTGGGATCTCGGCCTGGAAGGGTTTGGGTGCAATACCAACCTCCGACACTGCCATGTCGGGAGCGACGCCCTGGCCGTAGTTCACGTACACGGGGTGTTCGTGCGGATTCACGAACTCTTCGGGCGGAAAGTTCCAGTATTTGCCGTGGTGGCTGAACGTCTCCCTGGCAAGTGCTTTGGTAACGACGTCGACGAATTCGGCAAAGTACTCCCGATTCATATCGTCTTCCACAGTTTTAGCGTTCCAGGGCCCAACCGCTACCAGCTCATCCTTAATGCGAAAATTGGACAACCAGCGCGCCTGGTAGCCCCGGACCAGGCCCACGCCGAAGCGCCCGCCGAGCATGTTGTCCAACGTTGCAATCTTCTCTGCCGTGACCAGTGGGTTGTTCGCCGTGCTCACAAAACCGCAGGTGATGACCCTAAGTTTGGTGGTATGCGAGCCGAGCCACATGGCCATTAGGCAAGGATCGTTCGAGATCTCGAAACCCTCGATTTGAAGATGGTGTTCCGGATGTCCAAAACCGAAATAGCCTTGGTCTTCAGCAAACTTGGCATATTCGGCGATCTCTCCCAGCATTCGCTGGTATAGCTCAGGGTTGCGCCCGGCCATGCCCTCTTCGAGTTCGGCCCGGCGCCCGACTGTGCAGTACATNAATAATGCAAAGTCCATTAGAACAGTCCTTTCTCGTCAGCTTCAGCAGTTCATCTGGATTGCGAAGTCGCCGTAGTCTTTGGCCTGGACATCAAANCCTGACGAGTCGCCGGAGCTGCCGCCTTCTTCCATCTTTGGCTCTACGAAACCCGTCCNCATGCCCGCAGCCGCAGCTGCAGCAAGATCCGGNGGGTGCACGGCCACCATCATAGTCTCGTCAATATCGCAAGCGAGGAGTCTGGCACTTTGCTGATAGGACTCCGGCTCCGGCTTGTAGTGGCTTAGGAATTCGCACGACATCATGCCGTCCCAGCTGATGCCCGCATGCTTGGATGAATCAACCAGAATCGAAAGGCTGAGTACTGAAAGGATGGTTACCTTGTACCGGGTGCGCAGTCGCTCAAGTGCGTCGGGTACGTCAGGCCACACCTCTAGTTCGTGCCAGACCCAGGTGAGGTCATCCTTTTCCTCATTGGAGAGCGGCAGGCCGTACTGTTCGCAGACTCCGTCCAGCAGATGCCGATGGATGTCGTCGGCATTCATCTTTGCCTGCTTGCCGGCGCGGATATCTGCAATCATTGCAAAAAAACGCCGCCGCCAGCGGTGGGCAAACTCATGCTCATCAAGTTCCACTGAGTGCCGCATGGCGAGTTCGGAGACTCGCGCCTTCACGGAGGTTTGCCAGTCAAATACACTGCCACCTACGTCGAAAGTCATGGCTTTGATCTGAGAAGGGTCGAAGGTCATCGGTCGCGGCTTTCGTCTGTTTGGTGCTGCCGATGGTGGCACAGGGCGAGCGTTNCTGCACCGTCAACGATATCCAGCTTGTACTCATCGCATCCATGCAACGGTTATATTGCCGGCGTCTGCGACACGGTGATGTGAATCCGGGAGAGGCTTGATGAACGCGATCAGCATGCTGATGACGGGGAAAGATGGCGCACCGCTGTTCGGAACCCGCAAGATCCTGATGAACTTCGGGCTCCTTGTCATGTGCTCCCAGTTCGCCTTCGCGGTGCTGGCGATGAAGGGGGCCTTCTTGCCGCAGTTGCTGGAACTTTGGCAGATATCCAAGACTCAGTTTGGCCTTTTGATGTCGATCTACGGCATCTGTCACAACATACTTTATGTGGGTCTCTCATGGGCGCAGGATCGCTTCGCTCCGCGTGCCCTCATCTCGGCCAATCTTGTGCTTGGGGGCATCACTACGTTCTTTGTCGGACAGACAAGCGACTTCGCAACGCTCTGTTTCCTGTTTGTGATGCTGGCACTCTGGTGTGAAGGGGTATTCTGGCCAGCGGTGATCGCCTCGGTACGAAGGTCCACGTCGGATAGCAATCAGGGCAAGATATTCGGGCTTCTGGAAGGGGGACGGGGTTGTATCGAGCTGCTGCAGAACGCACTGACCGTTGCTCTATATTCCGCACTGAGCTACAGCCTGTTAGGCCTGGAGGTGGCGTTCATGGTCAATGGCGTCATTCTTGTGATCCTGGGTTTGGTCTCCTGGTTCAACCTGCCAAGTGAAACGCTTTTGAAATCCCGCGATGACAGCGGTGCTGCGAATCGAGAAGTGAAGGCCGGGATGCTCGCCACGTTTCGCCTGCCGGAAGTTTGGCTCGCCGGGTTTACGGGTTTCATGGTCTACGTTGCCTACACCACGATGCCGTACTTTCTGACCTATCTCGACGATCTGTTCTTGCTCCCGGCCTTAGCAATCTCGATCTTTGGTATCGCCTCAACCTCTGGTGGGCGGATTTCCCTAGCGCTACCGGCGGGCTTTATTGCCGACAGATTCTTTGGTGGTCCAAGNGGTGGGATGCGCTTTGGTCTCGGGCTTACCGCGGTGCTCAGCCTTGGCATGGCATTGTTGCCTACTGACACGGGTAACTATGTGCCCGCCATGGCACTGATGATTNCNCTGGCCTTCACGTTTTTTTTCATGCGTGCGCTTTATTTTGCGCCATTTGGCGAGATGGGACTCCCGCCTCGGTTTTCGGGATCAGTGATTGCGGTCGCGTCGTTTGTGATCTACCTGCCGGCTACGTTTGCCTACGGCCTNTTCGGCGCGCTGCTTGACGCACGCCCCGGAGCNGAGGGCTACGCCCTTATGTTNGGCGGCCTGGTGGCTGTAGGCTTGCTGGGCATGGTCATTGCTACATTGCTTAAACGCCGTATCGATGGCGGGGCCGCAGAGCGAATTTCAGAAAAAATTCGCGCGCTGGATGCTCAGTTGGGGCTTCGTGGCGAAGAACGAACTATGACTGGCGTCGCCAGTGATTCGTATGAGTCCGCGCCGAGGTAGTTGACTCGGCTAGTTGCCACACGAATGCGACCACGCGCTGGCCGTCCAATTGAGCCATGGTCGTCTTCGTTTTCAGTTGGTCCTCCGATCAGGCTCATGGGGCCGCTCGCAGGTGCTTCAGCGTGACTTCAAGTCGAGCAGCGCCCCAGGAGCCCAGGGCTGAATTGCTACTTTGAGGCCGGTGACTTGCTGCAAACAGTGGCGTAACTCCACATGAAGCGCTGACACCGTCTAGCGATCACGCCGAACATGGTCAAATTCATCGGTGACGATCGTTACTGCTCTCGAAACCAGCTAAGAGCTTGGCTGGTCATGGCATGGAACAGAATAAACGGTTGTTGTTCAGGCCGTCAGCGCGAACCCGCGCGTTAGAGGGTCGAGGGTGAAATGAAGTTGGGTTCAGCGGTCACCAGCACGGGCTGACTNAGTCTGCATGTACGTCCCTTTGGCTATGTCGCGGGCAATCGAAACCGTGCATCGCATCAGGACCTGCCTCGGCTAATCACGTGGCCCTCATGGTCTGGACGCTGCAAGTCTCATGAATCGTGCGGCGACTACTCCCTGCTAGTCTGGTCTTTTGTCACGAGCCTGCAGGCGCCGGTANCAAGGCCGTCGAGGGTCCACGACCCCACCCGGTAACGGATTAGACGCAGTACCGGGTATCCTGCCGCCGCGCACATGCGCCGCACCTGGCGATTGCGCCCTTCTGAGATCGTAAGGCTCAGCCACGTATCCGGAACGGTCTCGCGGTGGCGGATCGGTGGGTCGCGGTTCCAGAGTCGCAGCGTAGGCGGCGCAATGCTGACTTTAGCCGGACGAGTCAGCCCGTCTTTTAGCTCGATGCCCAGGCGCAGGGGCTCGAGGTCACGCTCGGTTGGTTCGCCTTCAACCTGAGCCCAGTAGGTTTTGNTCATAGTGTGGTCAGGGTGGGTGATGTGCTGGGCAAGCTTGCCATCGTCGGTCAGCACCACTAGCCCNTCGCTGTCACGGTCAAGACGACCAGCGATGCGCAGGGTGGGGTCGTCAACGTACTGGGCAAGGGTAGGACGCCCGTCACTCTCCCGGAACTGGGAGAGCACGCCGTAGGGCTTGTTCAGGAGCAGAATGCGCATGGGGTCCAGTCTCAACTCTCAATCTTCAACTCTCAACACCCCACTCCTGACACCCAACAGCGGCAGCGGCAGCGCCAAGCCGTTAGAATCTGCCGCTTCGTCATTCACAGCTTGCAAAGAGACCCGATGCAGATTGAAAAGGCTACTCTCACGTCGTTCGCTGATCAGATTTTAATCGCCGCGGGCGCCGACGCGCCGCGCGCGGCGGAAACTGCTGAGCACCTTGTACTGGCAAATCTGAAGGGCCACGACTCTCATGGCGTAGGAATGATCCCGGCGTATGTAAACAATATTATTGCGGAAACCTGCAAGCCCAATGCGGACGCCGAGGTGGTCAAGGACAAAGGCTCGGTTTTGCTAGTTGATGGCAAATTCGGATTGGGCCAGGTGGTAGGCCAGCAGGCTACGCAGTTCGGGATAGAGCGCGCGAAAGCGAATGGCATCTGCTGTGTTGGTGCACGTAACAATCACCANCTGGGACGGATTGGTACTTANGCGGAGACTTGTGCAGCGGAAGGCATGGTCTCAGTACACTTCGTGAACGTTGTGGGTCACGATCCGTTTGTGTCGCCCTGGGGTGGACGTGAGCGAAGNCTGCAGACNAACCCTTTCTGCGTGGCGGTACCCACCACAGGTANTCCGATTGTGCTCGACATGGCAACCAGCGCGATCGCGATGGGTAAGGTCCGTGTTGCGGCCCTTAAAGGTGTTGANGTTCCGGANGGNAGTCTCTTTGACGCGGAGGGNAGCCCGACCAACGACTCGCGTATTCTGCAAGAGGGAGGNTCGCTCGGGCCGTTTGGTAAACACAAAGGCTACGGCCTTGCGTTCATCTGNGAATTGCTTGGCGGCGGCCTTGCCGGTGANTGGACGATGCAACCGGAACACGAGCGGGTCGGCACGATCGTCAATCACATGCTTATGTTCATTCTCGATCCGGCAGTGTTTGGGGGNCTTGCGACCTTCCAGCACGAGGTGAACGCGATGTCGNAGTTCATGCATTCGACCACACCAGCTAAAGGGTTCGACAAGGTCCGTCTGCCGGGGGAGCCCGAGCGTGACAGGCAGGCCGAGCGCGAAGCGAACGGGATTCCNATCGACGATGGTTCATGGGGCGAGATCTGCAAAGCGGCCGTCCGTGCCGGCCTCAACGAGACCGACATCGAATCCCTGACCCGTTGAGNTTCGTGGCGGCCTTATTCGCCCGTGAACTTAGCGTCGCGCTTCTCGAGGAATGCAAGAACACCCTCGCGGTTATCCTTTGNGGATCCAGCCTGCCGTTGCAGGTCCGCCTCGAGCTGAAGCTGACCCTCATAGGTGTTGCGCTGTGACTCCCAGTAAGCCTTGCGGATTAACCCAAGCGAGTAGGGNCCATTCGCGAGTTTATTGGCAATCGCCATGGCTTCCGGCATGAGGTCGGCNTCTTCGACCACACGGTTCACAAGNCCCCATTCCTCGGCTTTCTCAGCTGGGAGTTTCTCTGCGAGCAGGGACAGTTCAAGCGCCCGGCTCCAGCCGATCATGCGGGGCAGGTAATANGTTGCCCCGCCGTCAGGCACAAGGCCAATNCGGGCAAACGCCTGCAGGAAGTAGGCGCTTTTGGCCGCCACCACAATGTCTGCAATGACGGCGAAGCTCATCCCTACACCAACAGCNGGTCCGTTCACTGCAGATACCAATGGAATGTCCATCTGCCGAATGCGATTCAGGATTGGATGGTAATGGGTCTCTAGCACTGAGCCGACGGGTTTCGGGCCCTTTTCCTTGCCACGGGTTGCAAGGTTCGCTCCGGCACAGAATCCGCGGCCGGTACCCGTCAGGAGCATGCAGCGCGCCTCGCTCGCGAGCACCTCATCGACGGCGTCCGAAAGCTCGGCGACCATGTCCGAAGAAAGCGCATTCAGAACTTCGGGTGCGTTAAGCGTAATTACGCCAACTTTGTCTTCAAAGTCGACCTTGATGTGGGCATACGGCATAGATTGGTCTCCTGCGTTGAACGTATATTCTCGCCCGAATAGCTGGCCGGCGCCCGAGCAAACGCGCAACCGCCTTTCAATAGTGCCCCTAACTGTTAGTCGTCCGAATCTGATCGCCTTGGACTTACTTGCAGGCGTAATTCAGAAGATCAGCTCCGCAGCACTTCGCCGGCATGCACTCCAGTGTGCTTGTCATCCCTCAGGATGACCTTGCCGTTGCACACCGTTGCTAGNTAACCCACGCCGCGTTGGATGAACCGCGGTGCGCCGCCCGGGAAGTCATGCACCATCTCNGGCTGGCACTCTGCAACGCGGNCAATATCTATCACATTGATATCGGCACGTTTGCCGACTTCAAGCACGCCGCGATCGGTCAGGCCCAGCACGCCGGCAGGTACTGCCGCGATGCGGCGCACGGCCTCAGCCAGGGAGTAGGTGCCATGGTCGCGGTGCCAGTGCGCAAGGACAAAGCTTGACCAGCCGGAGTCGCACATCTGGCTGACGTGGGCGCCGGCGTCGCCGAGACCAGGCATCGCCCATTCGGTTGTGATCAACTCTTCGAGCGTGTCGAGGTTCGTGTTGAAACCACGCATGTGGAACAGCATTTTCCCGTCGGTGTCGAGTGTGATCCGTAGCCAGGTTTCGACCGGGTGCTCGCCAGCTGCCTGTGCGAGTTCAAAGATGCTCTCGCCGGTGCCGCCGGTGTAGTAGGGGCGCTCATCAAGACCCATGGGGAACCAGTTGCGGCTGCGCTCACGTAGGGCGTCATCGTTGGGGTTGGCGCGTGCGTCGGCAATCAACCGGTCGCGCATGGCGCCGTCCCGTATTGCGGCGAGGCGGCCATCGAAGTCCAGCTTGCGCAGCTCGTTCCAAGAAATGCCCGGGAATGGCAGGTTGGCTGAGAGTCCGGTGACGCCGCCGCCTGCGCGGGGAACCGTGATGCCGGTTATGTTGTGCCCGTCGGCACGGAACTTCATGACCTTCTCGTTCATCATGTTGCCCTGATCGGACGTCGGGCCCGCCACCGCGCTGAACAGTGCGCCGTTGCAGAGNGCCGCCTCTTCACCAATGAGGTCCATCTCCTGTTCCATTTGGGAGAAGTTCATCACCGTCTGCATGATGCCGCCGTGTTCGCCGACAGCCTTGGCGATCGCTCGCAGTTCGTCGTACTCAGCGTGCGTGCCGGGGATGCAGCGGCCATCTGGAAGCAGATGGCCAAGATGGCGGTTGGTTGAGAAGCCGAGTGCACCGTCCTTCACCGATTGCCCAGCCAACGCTGCAATCTGGCGGATTTCGTTTTTGGTTGCTGGCTCTTCGATAGCGCGTTCACCCATCACGTAAGTGCGCGTCGCGCAGTGACCCACAAGCCCAGCAACGTTGATCATGGGGCCGTTGCGTTCGATGGAGTTGAGGTATTCGCCGTAGGACTCCCAGTCCCAGGGCAGGCCCGTCATGATGGCGTGTTTGGGGATGTCCTCGACGGTTTCCATCATGCCGGCGAGAAACTCACGGTCGTCCTTTTTGCAAGGCGCAAAGGTGACGCCGCAGTTGCCAAGCAACGCGGTGGTCACGCCGTGCCAGGTGATGGAGGTCAGAGCGTGGTCCCAGCCGATCTGCGCGTCAAGGTGTGTATGCAGGTCGACAAATCCTGGGGTGACGGCATGCCCTTCCGCGTCGATCTCTTCAACGCCGCTGTCTGCAACCTTGCCTATGGCAGAGATGGCATTGCCATCGATGGCGATGTCTGCCGCAAAGGGATCGGCGCCTGTGCCGTCTACAACGTTAGCGTTACGGATCACCAGGTCATGTGACATATGCTTTTCCTCTGATGCACCGGGCAAGATGGATCTTGCCTCTTGTGCTTAGTGTGGGTGGCGGGTTGTCGAGGCCATCTCGCCAACTTGTACCAGCGAGATTACGCTGTAATTGCGGCTGGTAGGGAGTGCCACGTAACTCCCAATCCCGAATCACTATACGCTTTTAGTGCAACTTTGCCCGTTTGCCGTAGATGCCAACCCGCTGCTTTGAAACATCATTTCCTATTCTTGATACCTAGCTGGGCGGCTGCCGGGTCAGATCCCGAACCGATACCGCAACTTCACGACAAAAAGATCGATCGCAGGGTCGGACAGTGCATCCTGGAATAGGTTGTCGAAAGAGTCCTCAAACCGGCCGGGCACGTTGCTGCCCTGCGTAAAGACGACAAACAGATCGGACAACGGCGCAATTTCCCAGCGCTAAGGCATTTGCGTGGTGAGGTGCGACAGCGTGAAGTCGTCAACGCTCATGTCCGCTGGGTCGTGAATGTAGGGAATCAAGCGGCTATCCCCGAACGGGATTTGGCACAGTGCCTTCTCATCGGCTTTGATACCTGCCCACTGCAGGGTGAAGCGCGACTTCAGCTGATAGGTGGGATCGCCCAGTTCTTCTTGGTGAATCGAAACGCGGAGGCTTTGACCCAGGATAAGCTGATGAGGGGCGAAAGTAGCCAATCTCAGGGGTTTTGGTGCGCAAAGACGACGAACTATGCCCTGAAAGCTTTAAAAGCACTCCTTCAGTCTGGCCTTGAGTCGTCGTCGGTCAGCCTTGAAAGAAAATCAAGAAAGCTACGAATCACCCATTTATTGCGTGTGGGCGCTAGTGCATCACCCACAAACACGTGCTCAGCGGCATCGCCCCCCGGCTCGACACGTATCAGTGCCTTGTTGCTCCCGCCCCAGCGCCGAAACCCCTGCTTGAGTGCGCTCGGACTCACCGTTGGGTCGTTTTCCATNTACATGAGAGCGAGCGGTACATCGATCTCGCCAAGGTTTTCACGTTCCAGCCACTTCACCATGGTCTGCATTCGAAAGAGCGCGCTGGCAGGGTAACCGTGGGTCCAGATGGCTGCGGCGGTGTCATTGACCGGCCTGGTCTCGCGTCGGCCGCCTNTCAGAGCTGGCAGCCATACATCTGCAAACGGCCAGCTCAGCAGGCCTGCCGCTGGCGAGCGAACTCGGAAGTTTGGTGCCATCATCAATACGGCAAGGGTGCAGGCCCGGTTGGAGGGGTCGCGCATGAGCCAGGTCGCGAGGGACGCGCCGTTGGACATAGCCACGATGACCACCTTCTGGCCCAACGCCGTCGCGATGGCCCATGCCTGCTGGGCACTCTGCAACCAGGCCTCCGCAGTCACCGCGCCGAGCGCATCCGGTCCGCAGCCNTGACCGGCCACCCGCGCTTCGTACAGGTTTGCGCCATGTGCCTTTGCGAGTTCTGCGGAGACGGGCGCCGACTCNAGTCGCGAGGCGGAGAATCCGTGCAGATAAAGAAAACATAACGCCGTTTTGCGTTTTGCGGACGGGTCGGCCCAGGTCACCCGAGCTCGCGCCGCGGGNACGACGTCCGGAACGGCCTCGAGNGTTGCGACATAGTCGTCGAATTCNTCNAGATTTAGNGGGGGNGGTTCGATTGTGGGGACGCTGTCATCAATTCTCAGGTGCGGTGGCACCCAGAGGCCTATGTGCACCGCTAAGGCAATTCCAGCAATCAGCGCAACGACAAGCCAAAATAAGCTGATAGATTCGCTCACTGCCGTTGGCCTGAGCGGGTAGGAGGAGTCTTGGGGCGCCCNCGCCTGACTTTAGAAGGCGCCGGTGTGCGGCTGCTCGTACTGNGNTACTTCATGGTTGCCAGAGTTTACAGCTCTGCACGGACAAGGGCTGCAAAGACGGGCCGTCGGGTCGGTGTGGCGCCGGGCTNCCATTGAGGTGAAGCCGGACGACGCAGAGACTAGACACAAGTGACCTGAGACTCGCGTCAGCGCGCTGCTGGCGGGGACGCCGTTGCTGTCCGGGCGCGCTTGCAACTTGGCCTTGCTGTGCGGATATTGGGTGGCTTGTCTTCAGCGTGAACTTGAAAGTGGCTCTACCCTCTATCCAGGAAATTCGTGACGCTGCCCGGATCGTCTATGCACGACTGCCGCAGACGCCGCAGATACGCTGGCCGCTGCTTGAGGCNCGCCTTGGCTGNGAGCTGTGGCTGAAGCATGAAAACCACTGTGAAACCGGCTCTTTCAAAGTTCGCGGTGGATTGGTGTACCTGCATGCTGAGCGAGCGGCCTGCGAATACGGCGTGATTGCTGCCACCCGCGGGAACTATGGCCAAAGTGCGGCGTTTGCAGCGCGCGCCGCTGGAGTGCCTGCAGTCATTGTCGTGCCGCATGGCAACAGCGCTGACAAAAATCGCGCGATGCGCGCCCAGGGTGTGGACCTGATCGAGGCGGGTTCCGACTTTGATGAATCGGTGCAGGTGGCTAAGGACCTAGCGCGGGAACGTAATCTCCACCTGATGCCGTCTTTTGCCGCTCCGCTTGTCANAGGCGTTGCAACGTATGCAATTGAACTGTTTGAGGCAGTGAACGAACTCGAGCGGGTGTACGTACCCATCGGGTTAGGGTCAGGTATCTGCGGGGTAGCCGCAGNGCGCAACGCGCTTTCGCCCGATACNCAGATTGTCGGCGTCGTGGCTGACGGTGCCGACGCGTACAAGCAGTCCTTTATCGCTGGGGTAGCGCGTTCGACCAACGCCGCCAGGACAGTGGCTGACGGTCTCGCGGTCCGTAACCCAGACCCGATTGCCCTCAGCTATATCCTAGACAATGTGGATCACATTGTGGCGGTATCGGACGCAGCTGTTCTTGAGGCGATGGGTTGGCTGTTTGCCGATACCCATAATGTTGCCGAGGGCGCGGGCGCGGCGGCCGTGGCGGCCGTAGCCGCTGAAAGGGACGCGAACGNGGGNTGNCGGNTGGCAGCGATCCTGACGGGGGGCAATGTCGCCGCCCCGGATTTTTCGCGNGCGCTCTCAACTCTGTCGGATCAGGCATGAAGTACCGCNTCAACGACGTTTTCGCGGAGGGACAGTATTAAGGTCACNAACTGNCAANCCTTCTGGAAGTGGGCACGATCGAACCTGCGGAGGTGCATCAGATTGCGCGCNCTTTCAACTTCGGCGAATCGATGTCTGTTCCAGGCGGTTCNAGTGGTCGCTANGATGCCCGTACTTTCACANCCTCAATNGAACTGCNTTTTGCCGACNAACCTATAGTGGGNACGANAGCTCTCTTGTCCGAACACTTCGCCGAAGGTGCGAGCGAACTTGTGCTCAATGTTNGTGTGGGTCCAATTGCGGTTTTCTTTGATTTTGAGGGGTGACCCGGATTACGCAAAACCCGTTTGAGTTTGGCCTGGTCATGGCCCATGCCGAAGTTGCGTGGGCGCTCGGGATTAGTCCTGCCGAAATGGATACCTCGTTGCGGTCTCATGCGGCTCTGCGAAGCTTGGTGCCCGATATGGATGCGATTCGCGTCTTCCTNCTGGCCGAGTGCTCGGCACGCAATTTATTTGTTGTTTGCCTNGAGCCATGCAAGTCACGTCAGCGGGCTGCTGCATGGATGTTTGCACCTGATCTCGGTGTCCCGGAGCACCCNGCGACGGGAAGTNCCAATGGGGCGGTTGCGGGTTACGCGCTGGAGGATGCGAATCCCAGATAGTGTGGGGAAACCAAGGCACGNTTTAGCATGGGTTAGGGCTACGGGGTTGGATACTCTTCGAATCTGCGCATTGACGCTAACTGGGACGTTGATTTGACGCGTATCCGACTGGATGGTCGCGTTGCTACGGTNACCATTCGAGGACTGGTTTGAGCTTATAAATCGCCGACATGCTGGCTGTGAACCGCCACGATCCCAGCCGACTGATCGATCGCTTCAGTAGTGCATCGAGAAATCGTTGCGACCTGATAGGTCCTGGCCGCGCATCAGAAACAATGTGCGCTGACTCATGTGCAGCCTGGACGACGTATTGCGGTGATGCGGAATACTGCGGTCGTACACGGAGCTTGTTGGCATGAAACGCATGGTCATGCCCCGGCGTGATCCCTCGGAAAGGTTTGCATCCGAACCGTGAGCGAGGAACACATCGTGCAGCGAGATCTGGCCGGGCTTGAGTTCGATCGGCACGGCCGCACTCGCATCAAACTGGTCCGGTTTGAGCTCCAGTGGAAGGGCTAGGTCCTGGCT
This sequence comes from Gammaproteobacteria bacterium, assembly GCA_002714125.1. Next base: position 44,492 of record PAWP01000004.1, on the reverse strand, counting down.
GTCGTTGTGTTCGTGGTCCAACAGTGCAGCCTGTTTATGGCTGCCGGGAATAACCTGCAGGCAGCCGTTCGCAGTGGTAGAGGGATCGATCGCGAGCCATACCGAGCACGTCGCGAGCGGGCGGATCGGCCAGTACTCGCCGTCCTGGTGCCATGGCACACGGCGGCCAACCCCAGCGGGCTTTGCAAAGAAGGAGCAATTCCAGAGGGCAAAGTCTCTGCCGATCAGCTGGCTGACCATCTCGAGAATCCGTTCATCACGCGCAAAGTTGAGAAAGCCTAGTTCGTAGCCCAATACGGCAGGGCAGTAGTCCGCAAACTCTGGGTGCTTATCGAGTAGGTGAGNGTGTAGATTAGCCACTTCCCTGACAATGGCCGCATCCAAGGCGAAATCGGGGATGACGTATCCGTCCCGTTGGTATTGCTCAATCTGCGTTTCAGTNAGCATGTCGTTTCCTCGNTGCGCTTTGACTATTCTACTAGAGCCAGGTGGATTNCCAGCCTGAGGGTACNCTGGGCCAGGCAGCAAACACGGNTACGAACATCTNGGCGAGCAGAANTACCCGAANGCAAAGGCCATTATTGTCTTGAATAGCTGGCGCTGGCAGACTCGATGTGTCTCTCAACCGGAATGTGTGAATGGCGGCTCCTCAGGGTATCCAAACGGAGCGGGTGACCGCCTGGCTATGCGACCATGTTCCTGCGTTGGAGCCACCCGTTGTGTTTACCCTGATCGCTGGTGGTCGCTCGAACCTCACCTTCCGCTGTGAAGACAGCGAAGGCAATGCATACGTTCTGCGTCGACCGCCCTTGGGACAGTTGCTCCAGTCCGCCCACGATATGGGCCGCGAGCACCGGATCGTATCGGCGCTGGCCGACAGCCCGGTACCTGTTCCGGATGTTTTGGGGTTGTGTGAGGACACAGCGGTAAACGGCTCAAGCTTTTACGTGATGTCGTTTGTTGATGGCGTGGTACCCCATGACTCGATCATCGGGCGCGAGGTGCCTGAGGCTGATCGTCATGGCATTGGTCTTGAGGTCATTGGGACGCTTTGTGAACTACACCTNCTGGATCCAGAGTCCGTTGGCCTNGGGGATCTTGGCCGGCGTGAGGCCTACCTTGCACGCCAGCTCAAACGCTGGACGGGTCAATGGGAAGCCACCCGAACCTATCCGATTCCGGCGATGGAAGAGGCGGGGCGCATCCTCGCCGAACGGATGCCCGAGCAGGTGGGCTTTGCCATAGTGCACGGCGACTACCGACTGGGCAATTTCATCGTAACGGGAGGGCGAGTTGCCGCGGTACTGGACTGGGAACTGTGTACGCTGGGAGATCCGCTGGCGGATCTGGGCTATCTGCTCAATAACTGGATGGGTAGCATGGCTGAAGTTCCGGAGCCGGGTGAGGGCGATATAGCGCCGACTGCCCTCGGTGGCTACCCTGATCGGGATACATTGTGTTCAATCTACGCTGATCGCACCGGTCGCGATCTCATTGATATCGNCTATTACCGGGCGTTTTCACACTGGCGTCTGGCTGCTATTGGCCAAGGTGTCTATAAGCGTTATATCGAGGGCGCCATGGGCGACAGTGAGGACATGGATCTTGATCGACGCAAGGCCGGCGTCATAGCGCGGGCTGAAGCGGCNATGACGCTGTTGAGCTGATCTCNACTGAGGCCNCNGGATTACTGCNGCGGGGCCTNCGAGCCAACTGGTGTCTCAGGCGGGTCCAGTTAGGTGGCTTCTCAGTCGNATTAGNCGGCCNGCCTNCTTGCGGNGGCGNTGCCAACAGAGGCTAACGTCTTAGCAGTAGCGCTGCCCAACGGAAGAGATTGAGCACATCAGCAAGCGCCGCGGCCACATAGGTTAGCGCCGCAGCCCGCAGGATTCTTCGTACGGCAATCTCATCCTTCGAGGTGATGTAATCCCCCTGTTGTAGGATCGGCAGTGCTTTTCCAAAGCTCGCATCCCACTCGACGGGTAGTGTGACCGCATGCATAACGACACGCGCGAGCAGGCCGGCCATCCCGATTGTCACCAGGAACGTAAACGGGACCGGGTGATGCAGCAGCATGCCGAGAAACGGCGCTGCAACGATGACTGCAGAACTGGATTGAGCGACGAGTGTGACAATGGGTGCCAGCCGGGTGCGTCGATCGAGCCCTGACTCTTGCCGATGGTGCTGGATTGCGTGCCCAACCTCATGGGTGGCAACGGCGACCGCTGTCAGCGAGCGCCCGCGGAAGTTGTCGGTGCTCAGGCGTACGACCCGCTCCGCAGGATCGTAGTGATCACCATGCTCCGTCTCTTCCACCTGCAGGTCGATTTCGAATCGCCTGGCCAGGTGCTGTGCCAGTTCTGCACCCGTACCTGGGATTCGCTCGTCTTCGTTNCGGTACCGGAACATGACCCAACGCACCCATAGCACAGGGCCGAAGACCGAGATGGCAACAATGGCGGAAAGCAGGGCCCACATGAGCGCCATTCAAGCAGTGCTTTGAGATGGGGGCAACAGCTGAATGCGGTTTGCCAGGCATTACAGACATGTTCAGAGCTGCCAGCTTTTCGAGATCCAGCGGGTGTTTGCGGCTAATGGATCGTCGGCGCTCGCGGGGTCAGCGAGAGCAGACGTTTGCTCGCCACTGAACGCAGCTGTTCATCCTCACAGCTTTGCAGTACATCGGTGTAGATACTCTGAGCCTGCTGCGGCTGCCCCTGCATTTCGTAGATTGCGCCGAGTTGAATCAGATATTCGTTTTGCTGGGGGCGCAGCAACAGCTGCCTCTCGATGCAGGCACGCCCACTAGCCCAGGACTTCTCCCTCCAGAAAATTTGCTTCAGGTTGTCGAGCATGCGAAGCAGGATGTCCTTGTTCGGTGCAAACTCGATATGGCCCGGCTCAAGTTTGAGGCGGTTGCCAGATATCTGCCGGAGCAAGTTGGCGCAGTCGGACTCAGAGAGCATGCGCCCACTGAATGGGTCGACGACCAGGTGTTTGTCAGGGCCGCCATAACGCACGAGGAAATGCCCTGGGAAGTTGATCCCACCAACCGGCAGGTTAAGTCGTTGACCAAGTGCGATGTGGATCAAAGCTAGCGATATGGGGATTCCGCGCCTCGTGTCGATGACGCGGTTGAGGTAGCTGTTTTCAGGGTCATGATAGTTCTTGAAGTTGCCCGCAAAGCCCTCGTGCACGTGAATGTAGTCAGACAGAGACGAGACGGAAATATCCAACGATGTTGAGGGGTCAAAGTTCTCCTCGAAAGCACTGGCGAGGTCGTCCAACTGGGAGAGATAGGCGCCTACGTCCACCTCGCTCGTTTCTGCGGCAATCAACAGTGCAGCTTCGGCAAGGTCGATCGCATCGCTGGGGCTGCTGGCGAGAGCGGCAAAGCGCTCCCGTACTGCTATTTGGCTCATGGGCCGGNGGCCGTCTTGCACAGTGGANGTATATCAGTGTAACCCAAACCACCTANCGCNGAGTCGCCGNCTGAGGTTCAGGTCAATCCNAATGCAGCCGCAGAGCCTNGAGGCATCTGACATGNCGGNTGGCCNACTTGGCGAGGTAGATAGATTGNCGCGGCAACGGNCGGTGACGTTANTCCANGTTGACTGGCCACATAGGCAGCCGAATAGCAGNCACNGNGCTAGGGGCTTGGACCCCATGGCTGCTTATGTCTTTTGCAAGCCCTTAGGGCATATGTAATGCTGCCTNAAACCCCTCAAACGCTGGAACTGNNATGGAGTTTGATCTTTCAGTGACCGATGAGTTGCTCGCCACCACCCGTTCGGTGCGCAAGCGGCTTGATCTCGATAAGCCTGTGCCGCGTGAAGTGATTGAGGAATGCATTGGCCTCTCCCAGCAGGCCCCTACTGGCACCAACTCTCAGACTTGGCGCTGGGTGGTGATNGAAGAAGCGGACAAACGGAAGTTCATTGCGGACGTCTACCGGAAGATGGCTGAGCCGTACCTTGCATCCCAGGGACAGGTGGCGGCTGACGCAGGTGACAAACAAACGGTGCGGGTGCTGGACTCAGCGGTATACCTTGCAGAAAATCTAGATAAGGTGCCTGTACATGTGATTCCNTGTATCCAGGGNCGGCCACCCGAGGGCACTCCGGTGATGGGCATGGCNGCGATGATGGCGTCGATTTTCCCGGCGGTATGGAGTTTTCAGTTGGCGCTTAGGTCTCGCGGACTGGGTTCATGCCTTACATCACTGCACCTCTTCAATGAGAAAGAGGTGGCGGAACTGCTCGGTATCCCCGACGACGTTATGCAGGTGGCGCTGTTGCCGGTGGCCTATACCAAGGGCATGAACTTCAAACGCGCGAAACGGCCNCCAGCCTCAACCATTACACATTACAACAGCTGGTAGACAGGCATCGCTGGCCGGTGATGTTGACGGGNGCAAAGCTGTTTGAATAACCGTCAAGCACGTTAGGTCGCGGTGCTGAAAACCATCGCCAGGTNCGCCCTGGCNGACAACGGAGCCCGGATCGGGTTTGAGATTCATGACTGAACGAACCTTGCGTGGCCGCGTTGCGGTCGTCGGAGTGGGAGAGACTGAGTATTACAAGCGCGGCCAATCGCCAGATGCGGAGTTTGACCTAGCGCTCAAGGCGATTCTTGCCGCGTGTGAGAACGCGGGGGTCTCACCAAAAGAGATAGATGGATTTGCCTCTTACAGCAATGATCGCAACGATCCCTCGAAACTCTCAGCTGCGCTCGGTATCAGCGATCTGCGTTTTGCCAACATGCAGTGGGGGGGTGGTGGCGGTGGTGGCTCCGGAGCCATCGCAAACGCGGCAGCCGCGGTTGCCACAGGGATGGCAGAATGTGTGGTTGTGTTCCGCTCACTGGCGCAGGGCCAGTTTGGCCGTTTTGGTCAGGGTGCGCGAATTCCCGAGGTTCGCGGTGAAGGGGCGTATACGGCTCCGTATGGTCTGATGTCCCCGGCCCAGTCCTTTGCAATGAAGGTCAATCGCTACATGCACGAGAACGGAGTCCGTCAGGAGGCACTCCGAGCTGTGTCGCTNGCGTCATATGCCCATGCCCAGAACAACCCACGCGCGGTCATGTATGGGCGTCCGCTTGATGAGCAGAAGTACGAAGAGTCGCGCTGGATCGTTGAGCCGTTTCACCTCTTCGACTGTTGCCTCGAGAACGACGGTGCGGCAGCGATCATTTTGGTTTCGGCAGAGCGCGCAAAGGACTTTGACCACCCGCCATGCTACGTGCTTTCTGCCGTGTCAGGCTCTCACTACCGGGCTGGGGCCAGCTCTCACAACGCCCCGCTATACGCCACGTCTACCTTTACAACCGTAGCGCCGCGCCTCTATGAGATGGCCGGCTTGACGCCAGCTGACGTGGACGTGCTGCAGTGCTACGAGAACTTTACCGGCGGTGTAATGATGAGCATCGTCGAACACGGCTTCTGCGAGCCCCATGAAGTCAACGACTTCTTCACACTCGAGAACTTCAGCGCGCANGGCGGAAAACTGCCACTCAATACCAGCGGGGGTAACCTAGCGGAGTGCTATATGCACGGTCTCGGGCTTAACATCGAGGCAATCCGGCAGATCTGGGGTGAGTCGACCAATCAGGTTTCGGGCGTGGATGTATCGGAGGTGGCTTCTGGCCCCATGGTTACGCCGGTTTCATCCAGTATCTTTGGTTCGGAGGCAACACTATGAGTGGCTATCTTGCAGAGGGGTTGCCGCGTCCAGCAGCTATGGCCGACGGGCTCGATGCGCCGTTTTGGGAAGGCTTAACCGCTGAAGAAATCCGCTTACAGCATTGCCAGAACTGCGGTGCGTGGCAGTGGGGGCCGGAGTGGATTTGCCACAAGTGTCACAGTCATGATGTCGCCTTCGAGATGGTGGAGCCAACGGGCCGAATCTATAGCTACGANCGCGTCTGGCACCCGGTGCATCCTGCTCTCAAAGACCAGGGGCCTTACATCGTGGTGCTGGTTCAAATTCCTGAGGCCGACAATGTCCGGATGGTGGGGAATCTGCTTGGTGACCCGCACCAGAAGGTTGAGTTTGGTAGCCCGGTCAAAGCGGTCTTCGAACACCACGAGGCAGATGGCACAAAGTGGACGCTGCTGCAGTGGAAGGTCAGCAGACCCTGACGCGAGCCTGGCTCAGGGCAGCNGGACCTCGCCGACCATAAGGGTGCGCGCCGTTCTAAACAACCGTGCGCTCAANGCAACTGGCCGTTTTCCTGGCCGCATCTCGGCGGCTGCGGGCAGCACGCCGGCGGGGTGACCAATCCTCAATACCCCGCCCGCTGCCGTGCATTCCTGGACAAGCGTACCGGGGATGCGCGCGGCAACTGCAATCGCTATGGCGCCTGTACCGGTGTAGGTGTGATGGGCTAGTCCCATAGACATTATGCGAGAGCGTATGTCGATTTGCTTTTCTGACAATGTAGTGCCGTCACTTGTCGTGTACGGCGCTGGCGGTGCTACCAGCGCAATTTTGGGCGTCGCGGGTCGGTGTTGATGGACCCACGCGTCGTTCTCGCCTAACCCCATCGCCACGGCGCCGGCGCAGCGGAGGTTCTCGAGTCGGGTCTTAACCTCAGTATTGTCTTCAATGGTTGCCGGCAACTCGCTTCCCGACAGGCCAAGGTCTCGGGCGCGCACAAACACTGTTGCGTTGCCGGCGTGTACCAATGATGCTTCGATCTTTGATGTGCCATCGCTGATTTCTGTCACAGTCTCGCCCGTTGGTAATACGTGGCCAGCGTCGTCGTAGCCTGGCAACAGAAAGTCGACCTTAATTTCTGCACCACATCTCGGCACCCCTGCAATTTGGGTATCGCCCCGGCTGATGACGTCACCGTTGCCGGTCACCGGGACATGTACCGCGAGGTGCCTCGCAAGGTTGGTTTGCCAGACTCTGACTTTGGTAACGGGAGGTACTGGGGTAATGAGCCCTGCTTCGATTGCATAGACGCCAACTGCAGCAGAGAGGTTCCCGCAGTTGCCGGAGTAGTCAATTTGCCCACTAGCGATGTCGATGTGACCAAAGGTGAAATCGACATCTGCGTCGACACGATTGGAGCGCGCTACCAGGCATACCTTGCTGGTACTGGAAGTGGCTGCCCCTAGGCCGTCTAGCTGCCGGCCATAGGGATCCGGGCTGCCGATCAGGGCGGCCAGCAGCGCGTCGCGGTCAGGACCCGCATTAGGCAAAACAGCTGGATCAAGAAAGAGACCTTTGCTCGTTCCGCCCCGCATGTAGCGCGCTGGTACCGAGTTGCTGGTGGGCGTCATGAGCCAACACCGTGCCGAGCTGATTTTGCGGCCTTATTCCGCTGGGCGCTTGCGTCAACTTCACTACCCATGTGAGCCTGTCCGCGCTCCTCGGCGAGCTTCATCTGTTGCTGACGCTCTGCAAAGCCCGCCTTCTGCTCGATGCTGGTAGCTTCAAAACAATGGAGGCAACTCACGCCCTCGGTGTAACGTGGATCGGCTTTGTCAGCAGCCGAGACAGGGCGACGGCAAGCGTGACATTGATCAAATGCGCCTGGTGCCAGCGCGTGATCGACGCTGATCCGACCGTCGAACACAAAACACTCACCGTTCCAGCGTGATTCTTCGGGGTCAGTCTCCGCAAGATAATTCAGGATGCCACCATCGAGTTGGTAGACGTGTTTGAAGCCGCGGGACATTAATAAGGCTGTGGACTTCTCGCAGCGGATGCCGCCCGTACAGAACATTGCAATTGGACGCTGCTCTGATCCCGCGAGGTTCTCTTGCGCCCAGGCTGGGAAGTCACGGAACGAGTCGGTGTCCGGATTGAGTGCTCCTTGGAAGGTGCCAATACCGACTTCGTAGGCGTTGCGGGTATCAATCACGAGGACCTCCGGGTCATCGATCAGAGCGTTCCACTCTGCGGGCCCTACGTGCGTGCCCGTTGTATGCTCAGCGTCCACATCAATGCCGAGTGTGACGATCTCCTTCTTGAGTTTTACCTTCGTGCGCAGGAACGGCATTTCAGCAGCATGCGAGTGCTTCACTTCGACGCCGGCGAAGCGTGGGTCTTCAAGCAGCGCAGCGAAAAACTCGTCGATGCTGGCGCGATCACCAGCAATTGTGCCGTTGATACCTTCCTGCGCCACCAAAACGGTGCCCTTGAGCTCGAGCGCGAGCAGATGGTCCAGCAGCTGCGACTGCAACACGCCGAGGTCTGCAAGCCGTACAAACCGATAAAAGGCCGCAATGGCAATGGGTGGTTGAAGGGAGGAGTTCACAAGTCAAATACATCGCCGGTCCAACGATCCACCCGGGCAAAGTCAGACACCGATCTACGGGCGAGTTGGGTCAGCTGTTTGACCGGTTTGCCGATACAGACCATAGACGCGATTGCGAAATCGTCCGGCAGTTCCAACAACTTGCGAGCCTTCGGCTCCGAGTTGGCTAAAAAGGTGGTGAGCACGCCGCCTAGGCCCTCACTCCTGGCCGCTAGCAGAATGTTCCAGACGAATGGGTAAATGGATGCACCGGATATGACGCCTACCCGCTCCAGATCTGCATCGAACGAGGTCACCTGGGCCAGATCGACGCAGACCACCAGTAGTACTGGAACGCTCTCGAGGTTGTCGATCAGTGGAAATCTTGCCTTCGTGGCCGCTATTTCATCCTGGGTGAGCAACGTCGGATTAATGGTGTTGAATGGCACCTCGCCCACTTTGGCCTGCGCTACGTACTGACGTACGGTTGGTTGCATTAGGTTTTTCATGCTCGCCCGGATTCCAGGGTCGCGCACCACAATGACTCTCCAGCCCTGCCGGTTGCCGCCGCTGGGAGCAAATCGGGCATTATCAAGTATGCGATACAGGGTTTCATCGTCGACAGGGTGGGCAGTGTATTCGCGAGCGGCAAACGTGGTCCGCATCACTTCAGTAAGATTCATGGCGGCTTCCTTCTGCGGAGCGTTCATTATACTTAACCGCTGTTTGGGGACGGCATCGTTTTCCCGGACTGAGCTTCGAATCGAGATCGGAAGTCGTCTTGGGTGAGCAGGGCGAGGGAAGGCTTGAGCACACGACGAGGGACTCTAGCTGAGTGCGTAACATTTGGGCGGTTGGTTGAAGTGTCAAGGTTGCTGAGGGACACAAACAAGCATTGCGCCCAACGTCATCTCGACAATGATGCATGACACCGCTAGCGATGAGCTATATGACAGTCTGGGCTGGCTCACGACCCAGGTGGTCTGTCCTCGAATATCGTGCTCGGGTGGGCAGTGGTAATCTGTGGTTCAATGTATGCTTCCAGAACCGGGGAGGCCCGTATTGAGCGCCGTGCCAGACAGTGCAGTTACGTCATTTGGCGGTGACGCTTTAGCCGCAATTGACCATTGCTACGAGATCGGCTGGGCTGCCGACGGCCTACCGGTTGTCCCACCTGAGCGATCTCGGGTGGAGGCGATGCTCGCAGCGTCCGGGCATGCCCCTGAAGATATTCTCAATACTCAGCCCACGACTGGCAACACCTGCACGGCCCTGGCGGCGGCAGTGAATGCTGTCATGGCAGGATGCCTGCCCGAGTATTTCCCAGTTTTGGCGGCGGCGCTGAGGGCGCTGGATAACCCCGATTACAACTTCCATGCCGCGAGCGCGTCCACAGGAGGCTCGACACCGGTTGTGTTGGTCGCTGGCCCGGTGGTCGAGGCGATTGGCATGAATACAGGTGCGGGTGTGTTTGCGCCTGGTACCCGCGCGAATGCAACGATAGGGCGGACCGTTCGGCTGATCTTGATGAACGTATTCGAGATGATCCCGGGTGTGTCCGACCAATCGACGCAGGGCTTTCCGGGCAAGTTCAGCTTCTGCTTTGGCGAGCGTGCGGATGCCAACCCCTGGGATCCCCTGCCGGTTGAGTTGGGCTATGGTGAGGGAGCCAGCTGCGTGGTCACCTACGCGGGATCCAGCTTTAACAATGTGGAAAACCACGGTGGCGCGCGCCCCGAGACCATCCTAGACTGTATTGCGGACTCGATGGCCAACCTCGGCTGTATCACTATTGGTCAGTCGATGGTTGTGCTCTCCCCGGAGCACGCTAAGATTGTCGCTGGCAGCGGCTGGACTAAGGCTGATGTCCGTGAGTACCTGTTCATGCATGCCCGCCAGTCGGTCACAGCAATGCAGGGATGCGGCAAGTACGTTGCCAATGAACATGAGGCGCAGATGAATGCGGGCCATACTGGTAGCGAAGGGGACAAGTTTGTGCATCGTGGTATTTCACCCGACGACATCATGCTGACGGTTGCCGGTGGTATGGCTGGCGGCCACTCTGCGTTTATCACGTCATGGAGCCGCACACGCGCCTCGCTGATGCAGCATGCGCAGGTGTGAGGCGTTAAACTGACACATATACAAGTGCTGGAACGCGGAGGGAGGATATGGAGCTCGTAAGTCCGGCGGGGGGAGTCAACCGCTCGGCCCGGGTGCCGGCGCCACGACTGGCATATCTCGAAGGCCGCAAGATCGGCATTCTGATCAATGGCAAGGCCAATGCTGACACTCTGGCCAAAGAGACGGCCGCTATCTTTGTCAAGCGCCACGGGTGTGAGGTGGTTGAGCTGATCGATAAGCGCAACGCAGGTCGCCCGGCGCCGGCTGAACACCTCCAGAAACTCTCGGAGGTCTGTGAATTCCTCATTACTACCGTTGGGGACTGAGGAAGCTGCTCAACGTGCAGTTTGCACGACGGCGTCATGTTCGAGCAGCTGGGTAAACCCGCGCTCGTAATCTGTACTCACCCCTTTGAGCCGACGGCAAAGAACATTGCCAAGGTGTTGGGCATGCCTGGCTACCCTTTCGCCTCAGTGGAGCATCCGATTGGTTCCCGCAGCCTTGATGAAATCAAGGCGCGTGCGTTAGACGCGTATGGGCAGGGGGTTAAGTTCCTGATTGCTGGCTGATCAGGAAATTTGATGGACATACCGAGCCTTGTGAACCTTGATCTCGATCGGAGTTAGTGATGACGATCGGGCTGCCGCGTTTTGCGACGCGATGCTTGCCACCATTGCTGTGAGCTTCATCATGAAGCGCCGGGCGCAGTAGCGCCCGGCAAGCTGTTCCTGGAGTTCTAGGCGCAGAAACCCTACGGTGTCGGCGCTGTTGGTAGCGCACAACGGTGTGTGCTTCGAATTTCTCGAGTACTCAAAGTAGCAAGTGCAGGCGTTTTAGGGCGCTGCCCTAGGCTTGGGTGCAAAGGGTGATAGTGCGCTCGTGTATTGGCTTAAGTACGGGTAGACCTACTAGGCTTGCTAGGTGTTTGACCTCGACATGCACAAGATCGAAGCGATTTTTTTGGATGAGCCTCTGCCCGGTTAGGGCAAAGGCATGGCTGCTCAGCGCATTGAGCGGAAGCAGCTCCGGACTTCGCCTGCGAATGTTTCAGGGCGCTCAAAGGCAGCGAAGTGGCCACCCTTGTCCAACTCGTTAAAGTAGCGCAGATCCGTAAATCGCTTCTCGGCCCACCGCTTGCTGGTCTTGAATATCTCTTTGGGGAAAATGCTGCAGCCGGATGGGAGGGTGATCGGGTCCCGTGAGCCTCCAGTGCCGAAACTCTCCCAATAGATGCGTGCGGATGAGGCACCCGCATCGCAGAGCCAGTAGAGCATCACGTTGTCGAGCAGTTCGTCACGGCTGACCACGTTTTCGGGATGACCGTCACAGTCCATCCACTGGTAGAACTTCTCCAGAATCCAGGCGGCCTGGCCGATGGGTGAGTCCGCGAGCCCATAACCGAGGGTCTGGGGACGCGTGCTTTGCTGCTTTGAATAACCTGAGTCGTGATCCTGATAAAACTTTGCCGCAGCCAGCGCGGCCTGCTCGAGCTCGGTAAGGCTGTCCATCGTATCCGGATCCGGCGTAACCACCGGCATGTTCATGTGGATCCCAAGACAATTGCCAAGGTTCTGCGCACCGATAGCGGCGGTTACGACGGAGCCCCAGTCGCCGCCCTGGGCGTAGTAACCCTCATAGTCTAGTTCGACCATGAGCGTGTTCCAGGCAGTTGCGATACGCTCAATGTTCCAGCCGGGTTCGGTTGGCTTGCCTGAAAAACCGAAGCCTGGGAGGGTGGGACACACCACGTGGAATGCGTCGGCTGCATCGCCGCCGTGGTTCTGTGGCTCTGTCAACAGGGGCAGCACCTTTTGAAACTCTACAATCGAACCTGGCCAACCGTGGGTCAACAGCAGCGGCGGCGCGTTCTCAATGCTTGAGCGCACGTGAATGAAGTGGAAGTCCAGTCCATCGATCGTTGTTGTGAACTGATCAAACTGATTCAGCAGCGCCTCGCGCGAGCGCCAGTCGTAGCTGTTTTGCCAGTAGTCGCGGATCTCACGCATATAACTTAGAGGAATGCCCTGACTCCAGTCCTCAGGGGTCTCCTCGTCGGGGAAACGGGTCAGCGCAAGTCGAGCGCTCAGGTCCTCTAGGGCTGCATCGGGAACGGCGATCCGAAAGGGCGTTATAGGCATGGCAATACTCCTTTTGTCGCCACCGACGGGCCTGTCATGCGGCGGGGTACAACGTGGAATATCGGGCAAAGTGTTGCGCTTGGCAACATCTGATCGTTTGCACCTAGTGACCTTACCGTTCGTCGTGGAACGGACGTTGACAGTGCTCGGTCACTACGTTGACGGGGATGGTTACACTTGCCATGCATGAGTCAATGTTTCCTTCACTACGCCACCGCATAACGCCGACGCCACTCCACCCAACGTGGATCAGCAGGCTCCGCTGATCGTTGCAACTGCAGATATAGTGAAGCAGAAGAGCCGCATCCCGGCTGACTTTCAGGATGGCCTGATTTGTTCCGGTGCTTACCCGATGGAGATGACCTGGAGCTGGAGTGGTCCCGACCTTGCGCTCGCTGAGCAAGTGAATCTGATTGAGCGGCTGGCTCGACCCAATGCGTGCAACCGCATGCCATGTACCGGTTAGCAATGGCGCGTTTGAAGTAGTCCGTAGCGTAACCAACCGCTCCAACTTTGACCTGTTCCGGCATTCGGACATGACCCAGTTTACCGGCTTGGCCGCGATCGCAATCGGCGAGTTGATTTGCAGGTCCACCAGATATTCGGCCCGTGGCATTGCTTGCCCTACATTCAGGGTGCGGACGTTTTCGTGCTGCCGTTTCATATGACAGAGCGCGGTGTCACAACCTGAAAACCGCGCGTCGCGATNGCCCCAGTAAGTCATCTNACTTTTGNGATTGAACCTNGCCGTGCCCTGCNAACCGCAGGGGTCGTGCAGGTATCACTTGNGTCNGGCNGCCTGATGGTTACTGAAGTCCATACCTTTTNGGTGCCGAACCATTCGGAGAAGATGCCGATAAAGGTGCNGGCTGCACCAGGCTTGGCTTGCTGCGCAGTACGCTGTGAGGAGTGCGATNNAAACGGGTCTGCGTCAGGCGTACGACCTGGAAACACGCCGCNTAGACGCTGCTGCAACTCACCGTTACTCTTTAGACCCTTCATCAGAGCCACTGTCTGCTGCAGGNACTTTCGGCCTTAAGGAGTGGCTTGAAGCCCTGCATGCTCCGCATAAACGGGGTACGCTCTGCGCCGATTCGGGCGTTGGGCAATGACATAATGGCGAGCGAGTATTACGAACATCTGTTTGGTGTCAGCGGCAAGGTTGCGCTGGTTACCGGTGGAACGCGGGGCATCGGCCTCATGATTGCTGAAGGCCTGATTCGGTGTGGAGCTCGGGTCTACATCGCGTCCCGTAAACCTGATGCCTGTGCTGAGGCGGAGGCGATGCTTTCGGCATTGGGTGATTGTGTCGCGTTCCCGAGCGATGTCTCAACGATTGCTGGCTGCGAAGCTCTTGCGGGCGANGTTGCTGCACGAGAGTCGCGTCTGGATATTCTGGTAAACAACGCCGGACTGACCTGGAGCGAGGATATAGACAAGTTCTCCGAGAAGGCGTGGGACAAGGTTATGGACCTCGACATCAAGGGCCCGTTTTTTCTGATCCAAAAACTCTTGCCTCTGATTCGAGCTGCGGCTAGCAATGAGCAGCGTGCTTCAATCGTGAATGTCTCTTCGGTGAACGGCCTGAAGCCCTCGGGTTTGCGCAATTATTCGTATGTTGCGGCGAAGGCCGGGCTCAATCAGCTTACAGCGCAGCTCGCGCGGGATCTGATGGACGAACACATTAATGTAAATTGCATAGCACCGGGACCGTTTCAGTCTAAGATGACGGCTCCGCTTTACGCGACACCGGAACTCGAAGAGCAGGTGCGAGCTGGCTTTCCGATGAAGCGCTGGGGCTCGGTTGAGGATGCCGCGGNGCTGACGATTTTCCTTTCGTCCAGGGCTGGTTCCTATCTGTCGGGCGTGACCCTGCCCCTCGACGGGGGTTCGACAACCATCGGCTGACTGGCGAGCGTGTCTCGCTAATGGCTGGCATTGGCAACATGACCGGGTTTGGGATCTTTGTCGCGTGTCTGCGGACGCTGACCCGATCACCTCTTGACCCTCGATGCGCTTTGCAACTGGCCGCTTGCCGAGGAGGAAGTGGCGCATGTCTACATCTTCTCCGACATCCAGAAACGACTGAACAAGACGATGTTAGGTCATGCTGATGAATGGTGTCGGATACCAGAGTCTTGCCCGCTGGCTGTGCAGTTCCTGCTGCTGTTCAAGATGCCTCTGGCCTACGGGCTTGGATCTCACCAGCCAGATCGGTGCAGATGAGTCAGCGACCAAGTCGGTCAGCACACTGCATGACATGCATACGCGAGACATANGTGGGATCAAGGTTNGGGCAGAGGAGTGATTAAATGAACAGGCGCCACAGACGAGGTGTACCCAGGGCGCTAGCGCCCCCTTGCTGCTTCAATTCGATGGCGGCGGGACTGCACCGGCGGATGGAGATAGACTCAGCACACCTGCTGCGGAGACGACTTAATCATGGCGATTGGACTGGGACTTGGTATTTCCCGCTATCCCTTCGAGGCTGCTCGTGAGTACTGGGCATGGATAGAGCAATGCGAGAAGGGTAGTGTCGATTCCATATGGCAGACCGATCGGTTGGTCTCAACAGAACCCATGCTGGAATGCTTGGCGACGATGGCAGCGCTCGCAGGCGCTACAGACCGCATGCGCTTCGGTATGAATGTCGCCTCGATAGCGCTACGCGATCCCTTGCTTACAGCGAAACAGCTCGCCACCATTGACGTGCTTTCAGAAGGCAGGGTCCTGCCTGCCTTTGGCATTGGCAGTGCAGTATCGCGGGACTATACGGCTACCGGGACCCCGACCAAGGCCAGGGGCAAGAAGGCTAACGAAGCACTCGAACTGGTACAGCGGCTTTGGCGGGAAGAGGCCGTCAGCTTTGATGGGGACTTTTTCAAGTACGATGAGGCGACTATTTCGCCGCGCCCGGTGAATCAGCAAATTCCATTGTGGATTGGCGGCTCATCAGAAGTTGCGATGAAGCGCACAGCTAAATACGGGACTGGTTGGCTCGGCGGCATTGATACGCCGGAGCAGGCCGCAGTGATGGTCACGGGCATCAAGGCTGCGCTCAAGGTCACGGGGCGGTCGATCGAGGAAGACCACTATGGCGCAACCTTTTCGTTCCGGATTGGCCATGGTGAGGACCAGGCCTCAAGACAGACTGCCGAGGGGTTGAAGGCACGTACCGGGAAGGATCCGTCACAGTTCATGGTGACAGGTGATGCCCAGGCCGTTATTAACCGTGCTGAAGAGTACATAGCGGGCGGTTGCAGTAAATTTGTGTGTATGCCGATCGCGCGTAATGCAACACAGATGGCGGAGCAGACACGGCTGTTCATCGACCATGTTACGCCGGCGTTTGAAGGGCGCTAAACGACTGCCGCAAAGCCGCTCTGCGGGTCCGGAGAACGCCCGGCAAAACTGGTGCAGCGACGACATACTGACTCCGGGTTAGTAGCGTACTGCTTGTCAGCCTCTTTAGGTGGACACCATCTGAACTCAGCCCAGCCGCGCTTTGAATTGATCCAGCATTTCTTCTTCGAAGTAGTCCCTGAATCCGCTTCCAGCGAAGAAACGGTCTCCGCAGGTGGGGCACTTTTCGAATCGAATGTAGGGATCGTCAACCCGCCTATTCCACTTTGGGCAGGAGATGCGGTTGATCTGATCGTAGCGGGCGCCAACAAATTCATGACGTATGTCGATGACCTCGGCTCCTACGAGTTTACGCAGTTCCTATTTCTTGAGCTGATCGAACCAGGTGCCAAAACACTGGGTACGGAGGTCGAAGTCGGTATCCACGANCTTTACNGATTCCTTCTTATGCCTCTATTTCGGATACAGAACTGGTTGTTCATNTNGCCTGCCGNTGNGCAGTTNAACGCTGCCCGGTACTCTACTTGACTAAATGGTGGAGGGTCTCACGCACGCGCAGCTACCAGTCGCCAGCCAGAAACTCGAGCGTGCGCTGGTAGGCGCTTTCGTCGGTTGGGGAGATCGCGGCGCAGAAGTCCGTGACGCCAACGTCCTTCAACCTCTGTAGCGACCCACGTAACGAGTTTTCGTCTCCTACCATGGCAAGATCAGCGGGACCAGCGATGCCCTCGCGGTCCAGCATCGCACGGTACGAGGGTAGTTGGCCGTACATAGCAAACGTCTTCCCAATAGACTCGCGCGCATCGTCGACATCATTTGTGACGACAATCGGAAAGCCGGCCGCGACGGTGGCGTCGGGTTTTCCTGCGCTGGCTGCAGCTGTATTGATCGAGGGCACAATGTGCTCTTCAAGCGTTTTGGGTCCGGTCATCCAGGTTACGGTGCCGTCTGCCAGTTCGCCCGTTAGTTTAAGCATCTGCGGCCCAAGGGCGGCGACCAGGATGGGTACCCGGCCGGCGTCGGGCACGTTGAGCTGTAGGTTGACGTTGTACTCGGTGCCCGCGTGGGCCACAGCTTCACCCCTCATCAGCGGCCCGAGTACTGTCAGGTACTCACGCATGTGGCGTGCGGGTTTCTCGTATGAGAAACCCAGCATGTTCTCGATTACAACTTTGTGCGAGAGCCCGATCCCGAGGCGGAAGCGGCCAGGAGCTGCCGCGCCCGCGGTCATGGCCTGCTGAGCGAGCGCTGTCGGATGGCGCGGATAGGTGGGCGTCACGGCCGTACCGAGTCCAATCCTGTCGGTGTGGGAACCGATGATCGACAGCGTTGAGATTGCATCGAGGCCGAAGATGTTGGCCATCCAGAGATCATCGAAGCCGCGTGCCTCTGCGTCCTGCGCAAGTTTGATCAGCCCGGCTAGAGTGCCGCCGTCTGGCCCGTCGTTGGCGCCCAGCATCAGTCCCATTCGCATGTGTTGTTTCCTTAGTTCTTTTGGTGTCTGTGCGGTGTTTGTGTCAGCTCTCTTCTCGGACCAGTTCGATCGCGCGACCCAGCGTGTCAAGGCGTTCTGTGGCCGTAGCACCCATTGGAGTCAACCGGAGAGTATTGATGCCGATGTCGCTGTATGCTCTGATCCGTTCACGAACCATCTCCTCTGTGCCAAACAGGTTCGTCTTGAGAATCATGTCGTCTGGTACACGGTCGATTGCCGCGTCCCGCTTGCCTTGCAGCCAGAGTTGCTGGACCGCGATGGCGTCCTCTTCAAAGCCCTGTCGTTTAAAGGCGTCGTTGTAGAAGTTGTGTTCAGCCGAGCCCATGGCTCCCAACTGGAAGGCCATACCTGCTTTCTGAGGCGCAATCAGCGCGTCGATGTCGTCGGTGAACGCAACTCCGCCACCAACCTGCAGGTCCACATCGGCAATGGAGCGGCCGGCAGCCGATGCAGCCTCCGCAATTGCCTGGATTACCGGTGCCCCGGTATCCGGACTGAACGACGTTCCGACCCAGCCATCCGCCAGTGCGCCGGTCAATGCGAGGCTCTTGGGAGAAAGGCTTGCGAGGTAGATACCGATATTGTCATTGCCCGGTTGAGAGAGCCGTAGAGCCTTACCTTCGCCACCTGGCAGCGGCAGCTGATGGTATTTGCCATCGTATTGGATTTTCTCGCCGGCAAATGCCAATCGGCAGATCTCCATTGTCTCGCGCATACGCGTGATTGGTGCCTTGAACGGTACCCCCTGTAAGCCTTCGACGACCTGTGGCCCACTTGCGCCAAGCCCGAGCACGAAGCGGTCGTCAGAAACTGCGGCCATCGTTAGCGCGGTCATGGCCGTCATCGACGGCGTGCGGGCGCTGATTTGCATGATTCCGGTGCCGAGCTTAATGGTTGAAGTTCGAGCGGCGAGGTAGGCAACCGGCACGACCGCATCCATGCCCCAGGCTTCGGCGGACCATACAAAGTCTGCCCCGAGCCTCTCGCTTGCTACCACAAAGTCGACATTGTCCTGCCAGTCACGCTTGCGGCCGGAGGCGGCGCCGCCGATCCCGATTGCTGTTTGCATTTCGACTCGCTTGTTCGTCTGTAATCCTGAGGTCCGGCCGCCTCGGGTAGTGCGTCAGCGCCGGTATGGACGCCAGTAGATGGTCATATCGCACTAGTTTACCTGACCCCTTGGTGTGAGTGGCGTTCGTTGGCGCATCAGTCCTTCCTGCATAGTAGAGGCTACCAGGTTGCCCGCCTGATCGAAGAATTGACCGCGGTTGTAGCCACGCGCGCCCGCCGCAGCGGGTGATTCCTTCACGTATACAAGCCACTCACCCACATCGAAGACGCGGTGAAACCACATGGCATGATCGAGGCTGGCGATCTGTGCGGTGCCACGCTGGACGCGACTACCGTGTGGCATGAAGGCGGTACTTACGAACGACATATCACTTGCGTAGTCGAGCAATGCAGCGTGCAACCGCCAGCTGTTGGGTACCGGCACCTTCTAGCGCATCCATACGGCGTTGGCTGCGCCGACGCCGCTGTCTAAAGCGGCAGTTCTTAGTTCAAATGGACGGGCTGGCGCCTGCCAGGTACCGGCACGTTCATCCCTTGCGGCGCCGCTGTCTTGCGCGGGGTCTTCGGCCAGCGTTTCAGGATCAGCAACCTGCAACATTGTGGCTTGATGGGTCAGGCCGGCTTCTGCAACCTGGAAGGAGGCTTCTAGGTTGAAGATNGCCTCGCCCTGCTGGATGGCTAATACCCGGCGTGTTGCGAAACTTCGTCCGTCGCGGATCCGCTCTACCTGGTAGATCACGGGCTGAGACGAGCGCCCAGGGCGGAGGAAGTAGCCATGCAATGAGTGTGGACTGCGCTTCTCGTGGACCGTGCGAATGGCGGCGCTGAGTGCTTGCGCCAGCACCTGGCCGCCGAAGAGTCGCCGTTCACCTCGGATCTCGTTTTGGCCTCGATAAAAGTTCTCATCCAGGGTCTCCAGATCCAGTACCGCAAGCAGTTGCTGTGCTCGCTCGACACTCATTGCCAGTGCCATTGGTGGGTGGTGGGGCGGGGGCTGCGCATGGAAATTGGCTCTTGTGTAGTTGGCAATTGCATCGTTTGATTCTATTTGCTCCCGGGCCGTGGTGGCGCTTAGACAGANAGTCAGTGAGTCTCTGCCCATCTTCGCCTTCGTGTTAATGCATCCATCGTTTGATACATGACTTCGCAATCGATGGGTANGCTGCCCAGGGTAGTGTCGGTACGGTAGACCTCAATGTNATTAAGCGTATGACGGCGTAGCTGCTGACTATAAGGTGCTCTGGGCCTGCGCCGGCGCCTACGGTCATCAAATACAGGAATGCCCGCGGGCTGCAGGTTCATTCGATCATATCTTGAGTGTAGGCGACGGATCAGCGCTACCTGCGCAGGATGCCCGGCGGAGGTCTGCGGCCGTGGGGCCGTGCTCCCGGAGCTATGCCGGGTCGTTCAGAGGGGTAGCAGATACGGCAACAGTGTCGTCTTCAACCCTGACCGGGAATATTTTTAGGCCACCGTTGGCGGGCGGCATTTGCACTGATCCGTCGGCCAGACTAAAGACCGCCCCATGGTAAGGACATGAGACACAGCCGTCTTCCAGGTAGCCACCTTCTAGTGGCATGAACGCATGGGTGCAGTAGTAGCTGACGGCGTAAAACTTGCCGCGGTAGTTGCATAGCAGTATGTCCTCGCCGTCGAGTTCAACGTGCATCTGATCGCCTGGGGCGAGATCCGTGGTGGCTGTCACCACGTAAAAGCCGTCTTCACTCACGATGCAGTCCTCAGGTCAGGGAGTTGATAGCCGTCTTGCTCAAGCGATGCACGGATTGCCTTCTTGTCGATTTTGCCGGTCGAGGTCAACGGAATGGCATCGACAAACAGAACCTCATCGGGGAGCTGCCATTTCGCAAAAACCTCTGCACAGTGTGTACCAATGCCGCGCGCGCTGACCTCCGCACCGTCGGCCAGGATCACAAGGGCAACTGGTCGCTCATCCCATTTGGGGTGAGGCTGTGCCACCACTGCTGCCTGGTTAACGCCTGGCAGCGCGACGATGTGGTTCTCGAGATCTACTGAGGAGATCCACTCCCCGCCGGACTTGATCAGATCTTTTGAGCGGTCGGCGATGATCAGGTATTCCTCCTGGTCGATCTTTGCGACGTCGCCCGTCACGAGCCAGCCGTTATGGAATTTCTCCGGCTGTGGATCATTGAAGTACTCGGCGCAGATCCAGGGTCCACGGATCAACAGCTCCCCGACGGAATCCCCGTCATGGGGTTGCGCGCCCCAGTCTTCGTCGAAGATCTCAATATCGAGCCCAGGCATGGGCAGCCCGGCCTTTGCAACATTGTCGAACTGTTGATCTTCGGTCAGACCTAGATGGGAGCGCTTGGCGACCTTGCGCGAAAGGGTACCGAGCGGATTGGTCTCGGTCATCCCCCATCCCTGAATCATTTCAATACCAAACGTTTCCCAATACCACCGCATCATTGAGACTGGTGGCGCGGAGCCGCCGCAGGTTAGGCGCTGCAGTTGCGAGAGGTCATATTTCCCCGGATTCTCCTCAATTACGCTTCTGACGCCTTGCCAGATGGTAGGAACGCCAGCAGAGATGGTTACCTCTTCTTCGATCATCAAGCTCAATAGGCGTTGCGGTTCCATGTATTTGTGGGGCATGACCTGCTTGCAACCGAGCATGGAAGCTGTGAACGGCAGACCCCAGCCCATCGCATGGAACATTGGCACGATCCCGCAGACTGCATCAAGTGCGGAAAGGTTCATGGCGTCCGTCATAGCCTGCGCCATGGTGTGCAGGTAAGTGGAGCGGTTCGTGTACATCACTCCCTTTGGCTTGCCAGTGGTACCGCTTGTGTAGCAGAGGCCCATCGGTGCGTTTTCGTCGATTTCGGGCCATTCATAGCTGACCGGGTGAGCGCTGATGAAGTCTTCGTAGTCCGCGGTGTGCGTGAACGTGGTTTCACCCCCCTCACCATGTCGGCAGATGATGATCAGCTCAACAGTCGGAATCTCGTCAAGAAGGGGGGCTAGTAGTTCCAGCAGATCTTCGTCCGCAAAGATGATGCGGTCGCCTGCATGGTTGATGATGTAGATCAGATCGGTTGGCGACAGGCGAATGTTGAGCGTATGCAACACAGCGCCCATCGAAGGTACTGCCTGATACAACTCCAGGTGGCGGTGGTTGTTCCACATAAAGCTTGCAATACGATCACCCGGTTTGATGTCCTGTGCGCTGAGTGCATTTGCGAGCTGGCCGGCACGTTCCCAGGTTGCTCGCAGCGTCTGCCGGTGCGCACCCTTCTGCTGCAGAGTGACGATTTCTTCGTTGGGGTCCAGCATCGCGCCACGGCCCAGAATCTTGGACATCAGCAGAGGAGTGTTCTGCATTGTCATGATCGCACCTCATGAACTTGGAGGGCGCGAAGAATAGCCAAAATGACCTAGCCAGGCCAGTAATTCCGGTGGCCCTGTGTGGACTCATGATCTAACTAAAATTAGCCGTATCATGTTGAAATTAAATGAAAATATGTCAGGTAAAAGATGGCCAGGCAAATGCCTGGGTGCGCGGCTCGCTGCACCGCTGGACGCGGTTGTTCACGACGTTGGCGTGAGCGCTGTGACGGCTGCGAATACGCCGAGTTGAACCGTCTGTTCTGCGGGCACTACGTCGTAGTGTTCAGGAAGCAGTAGCTGATGCCCCAGGAGCAGATGTTGTTTGCGCGCCGATAGGGAGCGCTTGTGCGAACCCGTATGCTGGGATGGAGGCTCCCCCGGAGGTCATGTAACTTGTGAAGCAGGTCAGGTGCTGGGAATCACTCAGCGTTGGCACTTCGACATGACCTACAACGAGGCGCTGCCCAAGCTCACAATGTGGTGCGCGCGAAACGCCAGGCTTCGGCGGCGACACGGCTTTTACCAATCAGGAGCTTGCATACCGTGAAGTGTCCCGCGGCCGAAAGGACCTGCTCCGTGGCTTGGGGCGCTGCACAGCGCGGTCGAGTTTGTAGGTACTTACGATGAGGAAGCCGGGATAGGCACCTCAGGCTGACGCCTTGGTTGTTCGCCTACACGAAGAAACCGAGTGCCGATCCCTCTCCGTAGCCTTCACTCGATGTTTCCGTGGATTCGTCAGGAAAGCCAATCACTGCTGTAGTTTCTGTTTGCCCGTGAAATTTGGGCCCAATAACAGGCCCTTCATGCATGAGAACCCAGTGATCCGAGCGTGATTCACGGGGTTCAGGTCGAGGGCTCGATCCGGGCTTGACCCTCCTTCGAGTTTAGTCCCAGCGATCGAAACGGGTGACCTCCTCAATGGGACGTCGGGTGACAGGCCCAAACTTCCCAAGCGGATAACCCACGGGTATCAGGCAGAAAGCACCCATGGTCTCCGGCAGGTTGAGTACCTCTGCCACGGCCTGCCGGTCACCGAGTGCCAGCGTGGTGGGCGTTGCGCCGAGACCAAGCGCGCGGGCTGCCAGCAACAGGTTCTGGATACCAGGCCAGATCGAGCCGCCGCCCCGGGCCATGGTTTCGGCATCCACGGGTGCGCCGAACTCCATACAGGCAATGATCAGTGCCGGTAGTTCGTGCATGTGCTCCATCTGCCAGATCACCGATTTGAGCATGCGTGCGCGTTTATCTGCAGTTTGGTGAGGAAGAGCTTCAGAGCGTGAAGTCTGTGGCCCAATGTAGGCCTCAACACCCTTGCGGTTCAGGTCAGCAAGCCGTTGACGTTGATTGCCATCAGTGACGACGATCCAGCGTGCGCCTTGCATGTTGGAACCGCTCGGCGCTTGGTTAGCAGCATCAACCAGCTTTAACAGTTCCTCGCGGGGTACTTCCCGGGTGTCGAGCCGGCGCATGGCGCGGCAGTGGTAGATCGTCTCGAAAACGCCCATTTCATCACTCATCGGATACTCCTTTTTGTTCGATGACCAACGCAGTGCCGGTAGCGTTTACCGTCATCATTTCGTTGGCCTGCCTAAAACTCTCATAATCGACGTTGACACCGATCACCGCATTAGCTCCCGGGGCTTCTGCTCAGTATTCCAGATCTTCGAGGGAGAGCTCTCATGCTTTTGAGAGCCCCCTTTTTAATAAACGCTGCGCCCGCCTACCATCGCAAGATGTTCGCTCACAGAATTGCCTCGCTATTTGCCCAGGCTGTATAACTGACGATGCGGTAGCCTTCGAGTTGAGGAATTGCGCACGTAATCAACATAGGGCTGCGCGTCGTTAGGATGACTGTTCGGTTTAGTTTAGTTGATGATGCTCATCAGACGGCCCAAAGTGACTTCGGCAGACCTCGCGCATCTCAAGAACGCCTGCAGCGGCTGACTTTTTCTGCTTGCGGTTATTCTGGCGGTCCTGCTAGCTGTGGTGCGAAGGATAGTGTTGGTAGAACGACTCTCGTGCGTTTTGCGTCAATTACGGGCGATAATATGCTGGCGCGCTTCTTAAGTTGCTACTCCTCGTCATCAGTTTAGATCGACAATAAGGATCTCGCCGGAGGCACGTACCGGCTTCTTCAACCACTTTTCGATTCGCTTTACCGAGTCGAATGCCTGATCGCAGCGTCCGGACAGGTCCTCAAATGGTGAGCGGCAAGGGTCGGCAATCATGACCTTGCGCACGCCAGCGCGCTTGGCGCGCCGGATCATGTTGAAGAGCTCCGGAGTGAGTTCGTCCCAGAAGCAGATGTCGGCGCCCAGCAGTACATCGAATTGGCTCAGATAGTCGACGGTCAGCTGCGAGAAGCGTTTTTTCTCGAATTTCATCCGCACGCCGTTCAGCTCTGCATGCAGGTCCAGATAAGCGCCGACTGCTCGGTCCGCATCGATCCCGCAGACCTTTGCATCGAACTTTGCCGCGCAGTACATACCTAACAGCCCCCAGCCGCATCCGACTTCAAGCACCCGGGCCCGCTTCTTGAGCGGGTGCCGGCGCAGGTAGTCCATGATCAGGAAGCTGCTGTTCCAGAACCGGTTGCCGTGAATTTCGGCCACGTTGCCTTCACGCTTAAGGCGCACAATGTCACTGTGCGATGCGTTTAGGATCCTGAGCCCGAAAGCCCGTCTTTGATCAGCCATGGGCCGCTAGCGTGCGCCTGTGTACCCGTCAGGGTACAAACGCATCCCGCCCTTTGTGATAGCCGAAAAAGGACTGGGACGGATTCCGATTGACCAGGTTGCGCTCGTACATGGGGTGATACAGCGAGCGCACCTCATGCTCGATCTCAAAAAGCTCGGCGCCAGTCTTCGGGTCGATGATCTTTTGGAACCGGTACTGGTGNTTGTCGGACTCTTCGGTAATGAGGCGCTTTTTCTTCAAATACTTGTGTGGCTCTGAGAAGTTCACTACGTAGATGGCAATGTGATGGCCGTCATAGCTGGGCTGGGCGCGTTTGGTTTCCTTAAACTGGAGCGTCTGCTGCTGGCCGACGTTGACCAGGCAAACGTCACCGGTCTTGTGTTTCTCAACCCACGCTGGCGCGTTCATAACCTCGTTGTAGAAGCGTGCGATGCCGCGTGCGGTCTTGGGAGGCGCGTCAAATTCGATGTAGGGCATGCCGAGTGTCATCTGGCCAAAACTTCCAGGACCAAAACACTTAATTTTGTTGCCCCAGGGGCAGACCACATCAATGTGCTGCTTGCGTCGCTTGTAGCTGAACGCCGTTTGGGCAAAGCGTCGTTCGATACGCGAGAGACGCGTTTCCAGTTCGTCCAAATCCGGTACCACGACACCCACGTGCCCGCGAACCACCTGCGGGTCACGGGTGGGCAGGTGGAACTGTTGCGCGCCAACGTTGATCCAGACGTTGAACGGTCCAAAGTCGATATAGGGGTCCCGGGTAAACCCAAGCCCGTTGACGTAGAAAAAGGTCGCTTCCGTTTGATCCGGAACGGTGACGTTGACGTGCTCAAGTGCCAGTATGTTGCCGACGTCCTGGGTAGCGCGATCAAATGAGTGCTGGGCCAAAGCTTCGCTCCGCGTTGGTGACGGCGACAAGAGTAATGGGTGGCGGGTTGAGGCACAACCTGTCCGCAGTCCGGAGCTTTAGCCGGCCCTCTGATAGGGTTCAGTTGGCGGCCGCCGACCGGAGATTCGCAGGCGTAAAAGGCACCGTGCGCACCCGAATCTTCGTTGCGTCGAAGATGGCATTTGCAATCGCAGCTGGGGTCGGTCCCGTTGATGCTTCACCTGCGCCGAGTGAGGGTTCGCCAGGGTGGTCGAGCAGTTGAACATTGATGCGAGGTACTTCGGAGAAGCGGAGGATTGGATAGGATTCCCAATCCGTCGTGGTGCGACCCGTTTTGTCGAAGTGGACGGCTTCCTTGAGCGACCAGCTTGCCGACTGCACAAAGCCACCCTCAAGTTGGTGCGCCAGGCCATCTGGATCGACCACGCGACCTGCATCAGCTGCAATGAACGTTTCTAGCAAAGCAACTTTTGCGTTCGCCGGGTCGACTGAAAGTAGCACGGCCACTGCGCACCAGGTCTGGACGTTTTTGTAGCGCGCAAATGCCATACCGCACCCCATGTTTGCAGCCATCCTCGGGCGCCAGGTTGTGAGCGCCTGCTGGGCGTGCGCGATAACTGCGTAAGCCCGGGGGTCGTCAACGTGGGCCAGGCGGAATTCAGCCGGGTCCCGATTGTTCGCATGTGCAATCTCGTCAATGAATGACTCGATCGCAAAGACGTTGGCGTAGGCGCCCAGACCTCGCGTCGAAGAGGTGCGCACACGTGGGGCACACAGATGTTTGACCACTCTACGGGAGGCAAAATTGTAGTAAGGGTCCGCGTTGCGATGAATGCCACCATGGGGGCCGCGGCCGGGTACTACCGGTGTGCGGGCTATAGGTTTCTCCAGGTCCCATGCAGCGCGCAGATTCGATCCCTCCTGGCCTGGCAACGGTCGGCCAGAGTGGGTCTCACTGTAAACGTCCGCGTTCCAGTGCGTAATTGCACCATCAGCAAAAGACGCTTCGAGTTCAATACACGTGGCGGGAGAAAGCGGCTCGTTCTGGTGNTCATCCGCCCGTGTGTACTTGAGCAGCACCCGCCGATTGGGGACAGCCTGGGCTGCGAGCGCCGCGTCCAGAGCCGCGTCGTCAGCGCCGTTGTGACCGTANCAGCCGGCATTCTCGCGATGGTAAATNCTGATGTTCGNNGTCGGCATATTGAGCACGTCGGCCAATGCGCCGCGCAGTAAGTATGGACCTTGGGCGTGGCTCCACACCGTCAGTTGGTCGCCCTCGAGCAGCGCCGCGGCAGCGCTGGGCGCGATTGAACCGTGTAGGTGGTAAGGCTTCCAATATGCGGCNTTGAGTGTCTGACCCGCAGAGNCTCNGGGCGGAATCGNTGCATCGGTNGGTGCACCGTTGTCGTCAAGCANCAGACTGTGTGTAACNGAACTCATCAAGTGCGCTGGGCCTTCTGGNCGAAGTTCGGGTTCCNNGCCCCAACGAACGCGGACGGCGAGGTGGGCAGCTGCGCGCTCGGCGCTGGCTTCAGTGTCGGCGATCACAGCCAAAAAGTTGCCGTTTCGCACAATCGCTACGACGCCGGCTAGCTTGTGGGTGACTGACTCATCCAATTCCTCGATAACGGTTCCGGGTGTTCGATGGCGGACGACACGCGCATGCAGTGTGTCGGGCCCTACTTCGTCTTGTATAAAGGCCGCGGCGCCAGCAAGTTTCCCGGGCAGGTCAATTCGTCCAACGCGGGGAGCGGGAGCCGCGGGCAACGGTCTGGCTCGCCCGTTGGCGTCCGCGTTGATCCCGCCGGCAAACAGGTCTGCATAGCTGATGCTAGCGTTTGCGCCGGCCCCCCTCGGTCCCAGCTGACCGTCATGAAGATGGATATCAGCTTCATCGATGCCTAGTTCTTGAGCAGCCTGGGCGATCGCAAGAGCGCGTACCTCGGCACACGCCTGACGCACCGCAGCGCCGGTCATCTGAATCGACATACTACCGGCTGTAATACCCTCGTTTGGTTGATCTACCGTGTTGGCTTGAACAACATCGACCCGTTCCATTGCGATGCTGAGCTCGATTGCAGCGATGCTGGCAACTGCAGTCCTTATCCCTTGGCCTAACTCCACCTTTCCGGTACTTACGATCACGCNGTTGTCGGTATCAAAGCTTATCCAACTGTCGAGTGCGGGTTTGCTCGCAAGCGAAAAAGGTAGCTCAGGCATTCGCATCCACCGCCAGGATTGCCCGGAGCATTCGATCCTGTGATCCACATCGGCAAAGTTGCCCGTCGAGCGCCTGGGCAAGTTCGGCGCGATTCCACCCGCGTCTTGTACTGAGCAGGTCGTGGGCGGCCATAAGAATGCCCGTCGTGCAGTAGCCGCATTGCGCTGCGTTTAGAGTCTCGAACGCGGCGCGCAAACGCACCATCAACGGATCGTTCTCTAGCCCTTCGAGAGTGGTAACACATGCGCCTTCGGCATCCATCAGGCGTGTAGTGCACGCCCAGGTCAGGGCGGCGTTGGCCTCCTCGCTGCCCAGGCGGATACGGCATGCGCCACACTGTTCGAGCCCGCAACCAAGTCGGGTAGCGACCAGGCCCAGTTCGTTGCGCAGAGCAAAAACCAAGGGGTCTTCAGCTTCGCCAGAAACTTCTGAGGTTTGTCCATTGACGGTGATGTGCCAGGTGCGGTCGATGTGCTCTATCCGGTCAGGGCGGAGCAAGACAGTCTCGCTCATGCGCGCGAGTAGGTGCAACAAGGGCAGCTGGTTGGTTGTGCAACAGTCCATACCGGCCATTTGTCTACCACTATGCTGGTGCGGGAGCAGAGGAAAGGTTTATGCAGATCGAGCAGGAGTTACGCAAGTCCCGATGGGTACGGGACGAGGGGTTGATCTATGAGGTCACGGTAGCCGCGGAATCCTTCTCCTCGGAGACCTTTGTTGTCCGCCGCAGGCTATGAGCCTTCTGACCATTAAGTTAATGGTGCAAGGTTCTGGTGATTGCCGAGCGGCTCGATCAGAAGACAGAGCGGAACGCGTTTAATCCAACAAATGTGCCGCCATTGCGCTCGCATAAGATGCGCATCAGCTTCGCAAAAGCAATACCTGAGTCGGGTGGCCCGAAATTTCCGCTGACCATTACCGGGAAAGCAACCGCATGGATGCGGACCAGCCGGTCGCCATTGGAATTGGGCTGATTGATCCGGTCAACACGGTTTACCACGCGTGGAATGTTGGTCCGGCCGTCCANCTCGTCGCCAAATACATACAGGCTCATCTTTATNCCGGGGCGGTAATAGCGGCTGATGGCCTCGTTGATGCCCCCAACGGGATTGGAAGGGGAGACCGCTCGCCAGTTCTGGAGTCGGTCAAGTATGGCCCGGCGCCGGGCNGGCGTGTCCTGCATCCATTCGCCGCGCGTGGTCTTAAACATGTAGACACCGTTGTCGTTCATCACCTGAATACCTTTGATATTCGGATAGACATCCAGGGTCTCGTCTAGCTTCTGCAATACAAGGGACCAGGCACCGCTGTCGTGCATGGAACCCGACGTATCGATGATGAATACGACGTACTCACTGTCAACGGGGATGCCGCCGACAGTCGTATCATCGGTTTCCTTCTCATATTCCTTAAGCAGCCGCTGCATTTCTTCGGAAAGTGACTGTTTTGCTTGGAACAGTTCGCGTTCTATGGTTACGCTGACTGTCTTCTGATTCCGGGCCTCGACGAAGCGGGCTTCAAGGTTGGCAAGATCGCGGCGCAACTGGTTCAGGCGCTCAAGCGCGGTTTTATCCTGGTCGATCACGCGAATCAGTTCGCGATTTCGGTCCTTGATTTCATCGCGGATTTCCTCTGCTTTCGTTTGCAGCGAGACCAGCTCACCCTGCAGGGTTTCGGTGTCTTCAAACAGTATGGGCTCGAACACCTTGGTCAGAACCAGCATGAGGATGAGCGCACCGAACCCGCATGAGATTACGTCCAGGAACGAAAGGCTCATTGGTTCGACGTCGCGGCGTTGGCGCGTCCTTGCCATCAGGGCCAGTCCGAAGAGGGCGAAAGCAGGGCGCCCCCGGTGTTATAGGCCATGACCCAGTAGGCCGGGGTAGCATCAGGGTCGCCTTGCATAGGGAAGAGAATGGTGTTTACCGGGATGCCATCCGGAAGTTGCTGTTGGGCGTCGTTAAAGATCTTCATCCGGTCGCGCGGATAGATGACGGTCGATTTGCCTTTGGTTTCCGCCATGGTCGGCAGACCGTCCACGATGAGGAAAATGTTGTCCGGGAGTGGACGGAATTGGCGCGCTGCCTTGAATGCGTTATGTAGTGAAGTGCCGTCCTGGGGCACCACAAGGCGTAGGTTCTCTAGCGCTTTCTTTAGCGGGGCCTCCTCGCTAGTAGTTTGCCACTCCCTGTCGGTGCCCGGCAGGAGAGGCGTTGCTTTCGTATTGAAGGTATAGATCTGAAACGCAATGTCGCCTGGCATGTTGGCCGTGATCCAGTCAACTGTGCGCACTGCCCGTTGCCACTTGTCGGAGCGGCGCTTGGTTGAGTCATCGAGGTTGCGCCGGATCAATGCGTTGGTNGGGTCATTAGCNAGCATGCTGGCTGAGGCGTCGACAAGAATCAAGATGTGNTCCCCCCCCATCTTGATGCCTGTAAGGTACTGCCGGTCGCCNTGGCCTTTGATCTGCTCAAGCGACTTGCCGCTGGAGCCCGCCGTATCCAGGCTGGCTTCCAGTCGGTCCGTTTCCATCTCAAGCTCCTGGAGCTCGGCTTTCAGGGCTTCAATCGCCTTGTCCTTGTCTAGATCGACGTTAGCAGCTTCGTCGATTTCGTCTTCGAGGTCCCTCAGAGTGTTAATGATTGCCAGCGACTCGTCCTTGGACGCCTTCACCCGCTCCTCAGTTTCTTCGAGNTGGATGTGAATCTGGCGTACCTCGCGGGTTCCCACTTCGATCTCCATCGTNAGTTTGCTGATGATGGACATCATCTCCGCTGAGAGATCCTGCGGTTCGGTCTNCTGCGAGTAGTGAATAACAATGAACACCAGGATGATGGCGCCAAAGCCGCAGGACATAATGTCGAGAAAGGCGAGTGAGAACGCGGTTGTGTCGCGTTTTCTGGCCATGTCAGCTTGCTCCGATCAAGTTTGGCAGCTGTGCGTTCACTGGCTNACCGAAATCAAAGTGATGTCAATCCCGACGACGCGGAGAACGTCACCGACCGCCAGCGAGGTACCTGGGGAGACCGCGTAACCATTAAGTGTCAAACCCTCCTGGTGCGGGTCGATACGTACGGTGTGACCATCGGTATAGAGCGTGCAAATTGGATCACGGCTCTCTCGCAGACCAGTGCTCAGATCTTCGTTTAGGCGAAAAGCGGTGCCTATCGCTATTGCTTGAGCGTCTAGCAGCAGATGCGTGGGGCTCGCAGCCGGGGTGGAGTTGTTATCTATCTTGCTCGCCTGTACCGGCAGAGTAACCACGTGGGTTACCGTGGCCCGGCTTGTGATTGCTTCGCTGTGTGTCCAGATGGAGTCGTTGACGGCTGACTCCGGGAGTTCGGATACGTTGACATTCTCGAGTAGCGCCAGAGCATCGCGTAACCCAGGAAAGCCGCGCAGACGATGGGTCAGGAGCACGCTAACTGACTCTCCGGCGGGGAGTCTGGAGCGGATCGCCTGAACGATCTGTGGATAGATCGCGCTGCAGGCCGTCAGTAGCTGATCCCGGGTGACCTGCACCGAACGGTTGCCGCTTGTTGTCACCAGGTCGAACTGGCTGAGTTGACCTGAAGTGCCGGAAATCCACTCCGGTATCTGGTTGTACAACGCCTGCTCGCTGTCTGCCTGGTGCAGCGGGTCGTAGCGGGTGCTCTGGATGAACTGGTTTGCCACAATGTTTGCCCAGCGATCCCAAAGCGTGAATACACCTACATCACTCACGGTTGCAGCATCGGTGCGGGTGAGCTGTACGCTCGCTCCCAGTTGGGTGAGCGTGATGCAGTGCAGGAAAATGTCGAGAACGAGCGTCGTATTCGTCAGGGATTGTCCAGCAGCTGCCGCGACGGAGCTGTCGATAACGCCGGTGACCGGAATGCCTGCTTCTCCCGCCATGCCGAGCAGCAGCCCTAACTGATCTCGCGTGTAGTAGGGTGGCACCGCAAACACCGCTGACTCGGCGTGCATACCTGTGTCTGCCCAGACGGCTTCAAGATGGGCAAAGGCCAGGTCAGCGTTGTGGCGCAGATTGGGCGTTGCTGCAGCGAGTGGTTCCGTCCCAAGCTGGTGCCAGAACCGGTTGTTGGTCCAGCGCGGCAATAGACGTGCACAGTCATAGGCTTCCGTCCCGGTCATGAGGCGGTTGCCATCCAACACTGCAAACCCCGGGCTCCGGGCGAGAACTGCACCATCAACCGAGGCCATTAGGCCCGAATCGTTCAGTTCGATGACGGCAAATGACATAGTGCTACTCCGCGCCTCAGCTCTGCAGATGCTGGATCAGATGGGTGTCGCAGTAGCTCTCGGCATCCAATACCAGGCGCTCTTGAGCCAGCTGCAACTGGTAGACGAGAAACATCACAACAATACTGATGAGCAGGGCTACAAATGTGGAGTTGAACGCAACCCCTAGACTCTGGGTCACCCCAGCGATGTCGCCTTGGGCGGCTTGATGCGCTTGGGCCAGCGCTTGTCCGATACCGCGGACGGTGCCGAGGAAGCCGATAGAAGGGATTGCCCAGGCGATGTAGCGAATCAGGGACAATTCCGAATCTAGGCGTTCGTTTTCTGTCTCGCAAGTGGCACGGATCGAGTTGGATACATCCTGGATGTTTCGGGTAGATCGGAATCGGTGGAGCGCGGTCAGCAGTGCACGTGGCAACAGAAATCGCTGTTCCTCTTCCGGCAGCGCCTGCATGGGGCGTGAATACTCTCTGGCATCCTCGGGCAGAATGCTGGTGCCTAGATTGACGGGTATCAAGTCGAGTTGCAGTACTCGGCGTTCGCGTAGTGTCAGCAGCGCCTTGTAGCCCATCAATGACATCGCCCAGAGCATCAGCACGAAACAGGCCTCCTGTTCGTAATCCTTGATGACGACAAACGCGGAGCGTTCAGGCACGTAGTTGGGGTTACTGTTGATCTGCACCGACTGCTCTTCCAGAACCTCACGGGCGGAGGGCCGGATCACACTGACGTAAATGCCGTGTACGATGATGATCGCGATGATGAGCGAGAAGATCTGGTAGATGAACTCGACTGGTAGCTGGTTCTTCACTATAGGTCCTTTCAGATGTCCACTGGCAGGGGCAGGGCATTGTCTACCCGGATCTGTTCGCTCGCGATGAATGTGCCTGGGGCCTGACTTTCCTTTTCTGCCTTCGCATCATCATCTNCATTGTCCCCGTCTTCGGCCAGATCATCCGCAGTCTGCTCCGACGCGTCGACAGAGGTTTCTAACGCAGGCCTTGCTTCACCCCCGTCTACGGTTGGGGCNAGGCAGGTCGTCATGATCGCGAGCAACAGCGTCAGGGACGGCAAGACTGGCATGTCTGTANCNGCGCTGTTGCGATGGCGGAGTCGAGGGAATTGCTTCATTCGATGTACCTCGCGATCCGAAAGCCGACNTCTGGCCTGGGTTCGTCGCCGTAATCACGGTAGGTCCAGCGCAGTTCGCTGAACCGTCCATGCATGAAGCTTGAGCCTCGAATTACGTGGAATTGGCCCGCCTTCGGACCAATGGGGTCGGTCAGCGGTGTGGTGACGCGGTCGGCACTGTAGTAGTCATGTACCCATTCCGCGACGTTGCCCGCAAGGTCGTGTAGCCCAAGCGTGTTGGACTTGAAGCTTGCCGCTGGAGAAGGACCGCGAAATGTGTCTGAGTAACCGAGTATGTGATACGGGACCATTCCTGCTGCACTTTCATCTGCATAGTTAGCCGAGCCGCGCGGCGGGGGCATGGCATTGCCCCANGGGAACCGTGTGACTGGGCCGGAGTAACGCGCGCTCCACGCCCATTCAGCCTCGGTAGGGAGCCGATACCCTGTAGTGGCGGGCATCACCAGCTCCCAGTTGCCGTCCCGGTTACGCNGGTAAGCGGGCGACAGGTCGTCGTTCTCGGACAGCCAGTTGCAGAATCGCACTGCCTGATCCCAAGAGATGTTGACCACGGGCCGCTCACCCTGAGAAAGCAGTGATCGGCCAATCGCGCCTGAGTCGTGGTTCGGGTCGAAGCGAGCAAACTCATCGTTTGTAACTTCCGTAACGCCGAGGTAGAAGATCCGCGAAAGCTCGACATCTTTCTGGATTTCGTTGGCTCGGCGGCCTGGCTCGCGGCGCCCGGCGCCCATCTTGAGTTCACCCGGAATGACCAGTCTGAGTTCCTGCCCAATCCTGGTTGCGATCTGCTGGGGAATCCGAGCGGCCTCGGCCTCTGCCTCTGTTTTAAGGCGGATGCGGAGCTGCTGTGCGAGCCCTGGACGTGGCGTTACGGTGCCCACGTAGGTGGCATAGCTATCCAGGGCAAGAGTGATGACGTGCTCGCGTGCTGGGAGTGAAAGTGTTAGCGGTCCGTTGCCTTGAAAGTCACGCCGCACGCCATCAATCGTGAGCGCGGCTCCCGCGGGTTCGGCAAGGAGGGTGATGGTCCCGACTACGGGTTTCAGCTCAAGATTCAGCTGCAGATCGTTCTCGGCAACAATGCTCAGTGGTCTGGTCAGGCGCTGGAAGCCGGCTCGAGTAAGTTCGAGTTGGTAATCGGGACCGGGGGCCAGCACAAGCTCCAGCGGTGTCTGGCCGCGGTAGACATCGTCGATGCGCACATTTGCACCCGGTGGATTAGAACGAATTGAAGCTGTGCCATCGGCGACCACAAGGCTGATGCCGGGCATCTGCTCGTCGGTTCCGGCCTCAGCGTTAACCTCGGTTGACCACTGCTTGAAGCCTTTCTTGCGTAAGGCAATTGCATGTGGGCCTGCCATTAACTCAACGGTCGCGGGCGTCACTGCCACAGTAACGTCATCCACCAGGATGTCCGCCCCTGCTGGCACGCTGGAGAACTCAAAGTTGCCCCAGCCTCGCTTGAGCTTGACGTCGAGGGCCTGCTCGATGCGCTTACCTTCGATCTCGATGTCTGTGTCGTAAGGCAGATATCGTGGTGCGCGGATCGAGATATCGTACAGGCCAGGGCTGATGGCATCGAAGGTCAACGGAGTTGTACCCGCATTCTCCTGATCGACGAAGACCTCGGCGCCAGTCACTGGGTCAGTGCTGATCGTGAGAATTCCAGGCAGACGAGTAAAGGTCAGGGCCACCGTCTGATCGGCCGCATCGCCCACATCGAAGTCCGCTTCGAGCACCTCGTGGCCCGTCGCAGTTGCGCGCAGACTGTACGAGCCGGACAGCATTAGCTGGCGACCACCCACCTCATAGCTGAAGCCGCGTGTAATTTCGACAGAGTCGGGCGCTGGGGTCAGCTCGATGCGCACGGCTTTTGCACTCAGCATGAAGACCACGACCACCCCGAGGGCCGTTGCCGCTAACCCTAGCAGCACAGGCAGTGGACTGATCCATTGCCGATGCACAGTGCCACCAGTCGCCCTCGAGAAGGCGATCGGTTCAATCGCCAGGTCATCTTGAACAGGGTCAGCCATGGCTCAGATCTTCTCGGAACAACGCACGAAAACCGGCTCAGGCCGCGAACCTGCGAGCAGGGTGACGCGTACCGAGACGTCTTTGTAACCGCGCCTTTTGCCCACGATTGTGTAGACGCCGGGATAGAGCTCAATCTCTCTTAAACGGATCCTGCCGAGCGCACCTATGGATGCAACCGACAGATCAGTCTGGTTGTCGCTACGCACCTCGAGATTGACCGGAATGCGTGCCTGAGTCAGCGCGGTGGTCAGCTCGATGACCTGCACCGACAGGCGGCTGCCGTCGCTGGCAAGTTTGCCGGCTCGACTAATGAAGGCTTTGGCTTGTTTGTATTCGGCATCGGACGTCAGCAGCAGCGGATTGCTGATGTAGCGGCTGATGTCGTCTTCCAGTTGCTGGCGTGCAATGGCATTGTCTCGACCTTCGACTGCAACGACCAGACTTGGATCGAGCTCAAGCATTGCCTCGTAACGCTTGCGTGCGTCTCTCCAGTCTTCCGCAGCGGCCTCCTGACGCGCNTCATTTGCGAGTTTTTCAATCGTTGCGGCAAGCTTTAGAAANGCTGCCTGGGNTTGGCCATCACTAACCTCTGTCGATTCAGGTTTAATACCGCGCGCGGCCTCGAATGCCTGCTGTGCCGCCGTAAAGTCCTGCCGCTCCAATNCTGCAAAGCCCTTGCTCATCCAGGTTGAAAAATTCCGTTCGGTGATGTGTGAGCGGACTGCTGCCACCGCGTCGCGAGTTGCGGGCCAGGAGCCGTCCACTGCAAGCGCGTTTTCATACCGGATGAGTGCTGCGTCCAGCTCGCCGGACTCCTCCAGCGCCATGCCCTCGGCCAGCATGGCTTGGACCATTTCCAGAGGGGTTAATCGTCTCAGCATGTCTTCTACTGCCGCGTCTTCCGAGTCGATTCTGCGTGCAATCTTCAGATGATGTCGGGCCTGCTCCAGTTTGCCTGCATTGAAGAGCGCTGTGCCGGTTGATTTGTTTTCGGCAGCGACATCGAAACGGGTGTCGTAGAGTGCTGCCGCTTCGTTCCTTAGTGTGTTGTAGACTTCAAGGGCTGCGGCAGGGTCGTCGTCGCGGAAAAGTGTGTCACCCGCGTNGCTTTCGAGGCTGATACGCTTGTAGTCATCTGGTGCCCAGTCGAGGGCGCTGGCGTCCTCGAGATCCACAAGGATTTCGAGCAATGCCATGGCAGCTTGCGAAGCATCCTCGCGTAGTTGTTCAAGACGTGCAAGNTCCATCGGTGCGAGTCGGGGTTTTGTCTCCTCAACGGGTAGGGTGGGTTCCGGTGCTGGTCGTTGAACTACGATAGCCGGCGGGGGCTCATCGGACCCTCCTGGAACTAGGATGACCAGCGCAGCCGCGATGATGAGTAACACGAACATGCCCGCTGCAAGGCCCAGCGGTACTGAACGCTGATGCGTTTCCGGCAAACTGGCTGGTTTGCTGATCTCGTCGAGCCGTAGCGCCGTCGTTGGTGCGTTGGCCTGTCCCGGCGGTGACTGAGTGGAGATGGGCGCCAGCTCTACGCCGCCGGCAAGCTCGTTGCCAAGCAGCGCACGGACTTCCGCAACGCTCTGCGGGCGGTCGTAAGGCGCATTGCTCAACATTGCCAGCAGCGTCGTTCGGACCGAGGGGGACGCNGTAGACTGCGGGAACTCTGCACCGGCGCGCCAGGCTTNGCCCGTTAGCCACTCATATNCTATTGCGCCCAATGCATGCACGTCGTCTGCCNTGCTGTNCCTACGATCGNTGGCTTGCTGGGGACTGGCCCACGGCGTGGTTNTAGGGTTCACGCCCAAGCCGAGGTTGAGCAGTCTGATCTCATCGGCGCGGTTGACGAAGATCGTGGCTGGTGAAAGCGCGCCGTGAACAAACCCGAGCGCGTGTGCGTANTCNAGTGCGTCGATAATCTGTGCCAACAGTGTCCAGGCGTGGTTCGGACTCAGTGGCCCTGAAGGCGCACTTGCAAAGCCCGCGGGTATCGTCGCTGCCAGCACGACCGCACCGTCTTCAACGCCTCGTTCGGTTGTACGCAGGATTCCGTGATGTACCAATGCTTCGGTTGACTCAACCCGAGCCCGCACTGTCTCAGTTTCGGTCGCCGACGAAAGTACCGAGACGAGATAGCGCTTACCGTCCCCGGCGTCAGTACCTGACCAGAGCTCGAACCCACCTTCTGCCTGCAATTGCTCTTGCAATGTGATGTGGTCGAGCAATGTCTGCCGTACTTCCAAGACGAATCCTCCGGTGTGCCGGTTTACTCAGCAATCTGCGCGTTGTCGCGCTGATAGATGTCTTTGAGAATTCGGCGCCATTCGCCGTACTGGTTGTCGACACTGCCCTGCAGTTCCACGGTGCGACCTTCAACGTCCAGCACGATTGGTGTGATCTCCTGTCCCATTGATTCGCTCAGCTCACGCAGAGACGCGGCATGTACCTCGGCGTCCCGGCGTCGCTCAAGACCGCTCCGGATTGCTCCGATTCCACCCACGGCCGTACCAGCAGCGGCTACCTGCCCGGCATAGGTTTCGCTCCTTGCACCTGCGGCAAGCCCGCCCGCCACCAGCGCAATCCCGGTGAGCAGCCGTTTGCGCGACTGAGCTTCCATTTGCCTCAGGCGCACCGCCTCATCGTAGGTGTACTGGCGCCAGTCCCTATACGGTGCGCTCATTTCCCGATAAAACNGGTCGTAGTAGTCGTCCAGCGTGTCNACNAATAGATATTCGCGTTCCTTAATGCGTTCAATCCGCTGCACCATGGGGTCGCCGTCCGCAGGTTGCTGCAGTACGGACACGCGGTCATCTGTGCGCTGCAGATACCCNTCAAAAGAATCCGGCGATAGGCTGGAAGCAAACTCAAGTGCGGCTACCATGCGGATGTCGTGAATCGTCGCTGAATCCATCGTGTTGCGTGCGGCCAGCAGGTCGTTTGCCACGGCGTTGTAAATGTCCTGGAAAGGGTCTTCCTGCGTTTGTCGGTATGAGAACTTGCTTGCGCTGTCCTCATATTCCTCGTTCAGCCANAGNGTCCCGGTGGCATCGCGCGCNGTGACGCGCACGCGTAGCTTCTCCCCGTCGGACATCAGAATCTCTCCCCAGACTGTGAGGTCCACCGCCTTGGACGGTCCGGGGGTNACTCGTACTGCACCCCAGTTGCCTGTCTGNTCAAGCGTATTACGCAGGTGATAGGCGATGAACCGCGACTCNGCTCGCCTCACCTCTGGGACGATCAGNGCTTTCTTGATCTCGTCGTCATCACTAGGAATGCCAGGTGCAAACTCCATGACGCCTATGTCGAGCAGCAGTTCGGGGTCCAATGCTTCCTGGGATTGAATCGCNGGAGTNGAGTTCGCCCTTACGATCTCAGTNGTAGTGCAGCCGGTCTGTGNTAGCGCGAGCANTGCTGCAAATGCTNNCCACAGCGCTCGCGGAGGGTGCGGTGACATTGCGNATTTACAGCGGTTGCGGATGCTCATCGGGTGCCCTGCTTGTAGCGGCGGTACTCTTCCCAAAGCTTTTCGCGCAGCTCCGGATCTGCCTCGGCAATCGCTGCTTCACGGAGTTGCCGGGCGATGATGTCGTCATCCTGACCATCGCCNACGTCGTCCGGTACATTCACCGCGGCAATCAGCTGGTCCTCAGCCTCAGGCAGTTCTCCGGGCGNCATTTCAGGCACAACGNCATTAATCTCTTCGGTTTCACTTTCAGGCATCCNTGTGGGGAGGCTCGCAACCGTTGGCCCCTCGGGTGCCGGTCCNCCGCGGCCGGCNCGGCGAACATCGGCCATTTCGTCATCAAAGATGATCAGAGAGTCTTCGAGTGCGATGTCGAGCTCGTCNGGGGGNGACTCACCCCNNNTAGNCAGTTCCGGCAAGTCTGAACGCGAGGCCAGCACAACCCGGCTCGCGACGATGATCTGCCGCTCTGCATTGGCCAAAGATTCACTCTGGCGGTCGACGTCGATACCAGCCTCACGNAAGGCTTCCAGATCACTTTCTGCAACAATAANCTGTACCTGGGCTCGAGCCAGTGCTTCCTCGGCTGCGCGAAGTTCTTCTTCGTTGGTCGCGGCCGCTACTTCNATGCCGGCCTTACGTANCGCATCCGCANCCTCCTCCATGATCTCGCTCACGTCCGGTCTGGGGTCGGCGTTGGNGTCGGAAGTGGGATTCCCCGGCACGTCATTNTCAGCCAGCAGTGGGTCCTCAAACTCGTCACNGGATTTGCCCTCAGGACCTTTACCCGGGTTTTCCGGCGATGAATGGTCGAGCGGATCGTACGGTTCATCCAATGACGCGTCCGCAATGTCATCGCCGGCTTTTTGGAGGTCTTCACCGACCTTTCGGCGTTCTTTCGCGTTCTCTGCAACACGATCTTCATCGCCGTTGGGGGCGCCGTCGGGAGTACCACTTGATGAGCCTTTTTCGCCCCGCTCTTGCTTGGAGCCAGGCTGCTCCTGCCGGTCGCCCTTGGGGCCGGGCAGTCTGGGACTGGGCAGAGCCACCTGCGGTGGTGATGGGGAAGGCTCGCCCTGCTGTGCATCTTGCTGTGAGCTGTCCGGATTGGGCGGTGAGGGCTGCTGCGAAGGCTGGGAGGGACGCGATGGAGGAGAGGGGGTAGGGCTCGGCAGAGTCGTCGGGATGCTGGGTGAGGCAGGTGGACTCGGTGGTACTGGAAAAGGAGGGGGTGGCAGCCGATTTTTTGCGCAGCCCGCCAGGACCAGTGCAATTACGACGGCCGCGAGCGTTGTTTTCGTTTCACCTGTTCCCACGTGCTCCTCCCGAGGCTGCGGCCTGTTGCGCTTTGGCGCACGTCCACAGCCTGTTTGGTTTTTCCGGATTACATGACGCGCAAGATGTCCGGATTGTTGCGAACCCAACCTGAAATTTACCTGAATAAACCAGACCCTGACAGGATGTGCCTAACTTTGTACCGCGTGCTCGGGTCTCTCCTGCGGTGTAGAATTTGCTTTGGCGCTGAAGCATTTACGCACTGCGGTCCAAGCTGGATGAGCCAGCGTAATTACGCTTTGGATAGTCACCTTTTTTGCTCGTGCAATCGAGACCGACGAAACGACATTTTCTACACGCAGAGTCCTGGTGGTCAGCGGTGTTGCGATCAGGTTTACAGATCAGGCGTCGCATGCTGCGGCCAAGCAATGGCAGTGGAACTTTATTAGGGGCGTTTTTTGCTGTCTGGCGCGTGGGCGCTGGACCTGGGGAAAGGAACCGGCACATACTGGGTCTGATAAGGAGCGGGGGCGCACAGATGCCGTCGAAAGAAAGGCTGTGCAAAGCTTCTGTTGGCAGGGCGATAAACATGACCAAGCAGGGCCGACTACGGGCCGTTCGTGGATTGGGAGCACTGATGGGAGCCCTGCTTCTCAGCGCGTGTACGCAGAACGTCACGGTTGAAGGTTCGTTGCCAACTCCCAAGGTGCGGCAGTTGCCGGTGGACGTTGGTGTTTACTACTCCGAGACCTTCAAGGCGTTTCAACACGAGGAGCGGGTGCCCGAAGACGGTACCTGGAAAATCGCGATTGGTGAGCAGAATGTGAATTTTTTTCGCCGCCTCTTGCCGGCTATGTTCGACTCAGTCACCGAGGTCGATTCTCCCGATTCCAGCGGGCACGGCTTCGACGGAATGATTGTGCCGGAGATTGTCAAATATGGATTCCTCACGCCTGCCGTTTCGGGGCTGAATTTTTTTTCAGCTTCTATCCATTATGAAATCACCATACTGGGCGTTGACGGGGAAAAGGTTGGCGCCTGGACTATCGTGGGGTACGGTAAGAGTGAAGCAGGCACTCTGAGCAGTGGCGGTGACGCTGTCATGGAAGCCACCCTGCTGGCGATTCGTGACGGCGGTGCGCGCATTGCTATCGAGTTGGTCGAGCAGCCGGAGGTGGTCGCCTGGCTGGGTATGGGAGAAGAAGGTGAGAGGGCAAACTGAAGGGCTTGTGCCAAGCAGCTTTGTGGCTGTTCTTGCAGTGACACTTGTGTTGTCCGGTTGTGTGTCGTCCCGCGTGGAAGAATCGAGGCAAGCGTCGACGGGTATTTCGGGAGACGAAGCGCTTGTCATTCTCGGGCGCGCTAGCTACAACGAGTACGAAACGAAGGAGAGTTTCACCGACTGCATGGCGGAGGCGCTGTCGGGAGGTGACCAACCCCTGCGCCTGATCCCTGCGCGGGAATTCCAGGATGAACTGTACCCCTGGTTCGAGCCGCGTACCGCTCCCGCTTCCGCCCAGGATCTCTCAAAATTGTTTGCCCAGCCAGGGGTACGTGACCAAATCGAGAGTTCCAATGTCCGATATCTCGCGTGGATCGATGGCGACACGATTACGACTGATAAAGGCGGCTCCTTCAGCTGTACGCTTGGCACGTTTGGCGCGGGTTGTTTCGGGGTGAGTTTCTGGGAGCAGGATGCCTCCTACGAGGCCGCGGTCTGGGACCTGCAGAACCTCACCACTGCGGGCGAGATTTCGGCTGACGCCAACGGGACATCGTTTCTTGCGGGGCTTGTTGTGCCGATTCCTATGATTGCCAGGCCTGGCAATGCCGCGTGTAAGGCGCTGGCGAAGCAGCTCAAGGAATTTCTGGTCGAAACCTAACTCGCGGGCGGGCGCAAACGACTGAAGTCGGCTGCCTCTAGTTCAGTCGGCTGATCCAATCCCAGCCTGGGCTGTGGACATGTCCGGCTCAGGCGCTTCGTCTTCAGGTTTCGGTTTGCTTGGGGTGGTGTCGCGCCGCCTCCACTGGAACAACTGGCGATGTGATAGTCCTTCCGTGCGCACCGCATCACCGTCAACAATCCGCGGTCGATAGCGGGTGGCGTCCATTCTGTTCTTCATGTAGTTGCGCCATTTGAAGGGCAAATTGGAGTCTTTGACGCGCACGTTGATGACGCGCCCGTCCTCGCGCACACTGAAATGGACCTCAACGAATAGAGCGTCTTCCAGACCGGCATGCTCGGGCATTCGATTTAGTGTGGGTATGGGCGGCAAGCCGGACTCAAGTTGGGTCGGATGATCGAACAGCTGGTTGCGCCGGGGCTGCAGTTCGGGGTCTTTGCTTAGCATCTCCCAGGCCCGCAGATAATTTGCTGAGGCTCGGCGGTCTGAAGAGATCGTATACATATCTCCCAGCCGTACCAGTGCGGTCGCGAGATCAGAAGGGTCAGCCGCGGTTGATCCTTCGACGATGCGGGTCGCGCGCTCGAGCGCGCGCTCGCCAATCGATAGGCCAGAACCCTGTCGTATGCGCAGCATGGCAATGCCTTCAAGCATCGGTAAGAGGCGCAGATCTTGTTTACCATACTCGACCTCAATAATAGCCATCGCCTGGCGGAAGTAGCGGTCAGCCTCCTTAAAGATGGAGCCGCGGCGATAGAGGTCATGCTCCATTGCATCCTGCTGNCCGGACGGAGCTCGCNAGGGCTGGGGTATGACCGGGATTCTGCCGCCTCGCCGGCTGAAGTATCGGGCGGCTTCCATCAGAACCGGGATGTGCGCAAGGCTCTCATCGCCGTGGTTCTGTTCGCTCACCTTGACCATGAAACGGTAGTCGATGTCGGCAAGGAACCCCTGGCGGGTCTGTTCGTGTGCGGCTGCAAGTGCCTGCAGAGGCTGAATCTGTTCGAGAGAGAAGACTCCGTCCTGCCGATGAATGACGTGCTGTGCGCGGCGCAGGTCGGCGATCGCCTCGCTGACGTCCAGCTTCAGGTTGACTATCCCGCGCGCGGTGTACGCACGGGCAAGATCAGGGTGAAAGCGCCCATAGTTCTCGCGGATCAGCACAATGCCCTCGGTCAAGCGAATCACGCTCGTCTGATAACGACCCACGGTGGCCAAGAGCAGAGCCTCGTTGGTGGTGACTTGCCCCAGGTGGAGTCGGGAGGCGGTGTCGTTGACCGCCAGCTGCCCGCGGAACGCACTTGTTCGTTCTAATGCATGCGTCAGATCTCCTGCGTTGATCAGCGTCAGGAGCGCGCGTTGCTCCGCTTGACCTGATGCTGAGTCAAACGGGATTTCGACGTACATGTACCTGAGATAGTCCAGCCGGGCGCTCTCTGCGGCGAGCACACCCTGGGAAACTAGCCCCAGCAGAAGGGTTGCGATGATGCGCATCGTCACCTCGCAAAAAGCGTGGCGGTACGCCCCGTTTCCTTAGCGGGGCGCGCCTTAGGCACGAGTTTGCTGAACGTCTGGACCAATTGTACGCCATCAGTTGCGACAAACACGCCATCAATATTCCGGGGTCGGAATCGTGACTTTGCGACGACTGTGCGCATTAGTTGATTGAGTCTGGCCGGTGCATTACTTTCCTCCACGTTGACCCGGCGAACCTGTCCCTCTGGTCCCACCGCAAAGCTCAGACGAATGGCAATCTTGTCCAGCGCTTCATCGGCCTGCAGCCTTGGTGGCATTGCCTGCTTGAGCTGGCCACGGAGAAACTGGATCGGCTCGCCGACCATCGCCAGCGTTCGCGGACCTCCATCCACCGTTGCGGCTATGTCTCGGATTCGGGTGTTGTACTGACTTCTAACCTGGGGAATCACAAAAAACTGCGGTCGCAATACTTCCATTTCCTGTAACTGCTGGTCTGTGGCGCCTTTGGAACGGAGAAAGTCCTCAAGTGCGCGAGGGCTCGCGAGGAGTGGCTCACGTGCATATATCCCAGACCGTCCGCGCAGCAGGTTGCCGTCGAGGACTCTGTCCCGATGCGGAGAGGTGATGCGCCGGAACATGGCCAGCTGCCTTGGCTGGCTGAACTCCCGAGACTGGGCAGCCTCATCAAGCAGCGCCCATGCCTCGATGTAGTAGGCGTGGGCCTTTGATGGACGGCCGAGCGCGGCAAAATTGTCGCCTAGTGCAAGCAGTGCCTGTGCTTTGCGCTCGGGCGACATCCGACGTGAGGTATTTAGGATCTCGGTGACTTGGCGGAGTTCCTTGCGGGAACAGCAGGCACCACTCTGCAGCCGTCTTGATCGCATGATGGCGATCAGTGGTGCAATGAGCTCCACATCGGTCTCGCTGCCGTTTGCGAGCACGATATTGAGGATACGTTGGTGAGCGCGTCGCGAGAGGGAGTATTGTCCAGTCTCTTCGTACCATGTCGCGAGTTTTTCGAGTTCGCGTACAAGTGCCGGATCGTCCGCGCCGTAGTTGTGCTCAGCGACGTAGACCGCGAAGCGTTGCTGCCGATCCGCGTTGATGTGCTCGCCCATGTCAACCGAGATGCGGGTGAGGTACTCGATCACCTCCAACTGCTCGAGAGCATGCACGCCTCGGATCCGGTGCACAATGTGTTGTCCTCGCTGAAAGGATGCACGAGCTTGCTCGGGCATCCCAAGCTGGTGTTGCATGCGCCCCAGTCCAAGCAGGGGCTCGATCAGCGCTTCGGCAAACAACCCGTCGGACGCCTCGAACCGCTCTATTGCC
>PAWP01000003.1 GCA_002714125.1 Gammaproteobacteria bacterium | reverse complement strand
GGGTTATCT
The DNA here is from genome assembly GCA_002714125.1 of Gammaproteobacteria bacterium. Next base: position 36,940 of record PAWP01000003.1, on the reverse strand, counting down.
CCAGTTTCAAAAGCCGTGTAACCGCCAAATCCATGCGATTGCTACATTTGGTGTTACATTTTGAAAACTTTCCCCTATCTGATCTGCCGTCATGGCATCTACTATTTCAGGCGCATAATCCCTCTATCCCCGAGACCTGTACTGCAGCGCGGTGAAATTGTTCGGTCTTTGGCTACTACTGATATAAGGACCGCGAGAAAGGCGGCAGTAGCAATGGCAGACCTACTTGATGACTTGTTCTCCAAGATCCGCGCAGGCGCAACTTTGCTGTCTGCCGATGATATTGAACTCGTAGCTCGTCAGATCAATAAAACCAAAACTGAAGCCTTGCTGGTTGAGGCGCTGGAGACTTTTGAAAATCGTCAGAATGAGGATGAGGAGTGGGAAGCTTTTCACGCCAGAACCTTCAGACAGGAAGTTAAAGACGACCTTCGGCTGAGTCGTCTAGGGTCGGTACAGGCTGACGTTGAGACCTTGTTGAAGGGCGGCGACGTATCAGTAGACGCCGATAGTGCCGTGTTCAAGCAGCTATGTCGGGCAGCATTGAAGGGGCTGGATGAGTTTTATCTGAACGCTGAGATCATTGTTCGTGGTCAGCTTGAGCATCCAAGACTGTCCTTCCCTGAGCCTGCACATGACAAGGCTGAAGCACCTTCACCGGCTGGTGGTCTCACTTTTGAGGTGGCGCAGAAAAAATACCTTGATGATTACCGGTCAGTCTGGAGTGAGAAGCAATACAGCAGCCAAGCGGCCAAGATTGATTATTTTCTGTCATATCTAACCGAGCTAGATGGATTAGACGGACAGCAGCGGACGCTAGGCTCAGTTAGCACGGCGCAAGCCAGAAGCTACAAAGAACATCTGCAAAAAGCGCCTTCTAACGCCAAGAAAAAATACCCGGGTCTTTCACCTCAAGCAGCTGTAGATGCTGCTGCCGCTGACCATGCACAGGTGTTGAGTCAGACCACACAAAATAATTATCTGCAGTTGCTCAGTACGCTTTACGCCTTTGCTGCCAGCGAACTGGACTATGCCGGGACCAATCCTTTCAAAGGTCGAGGCAACACCAAAGCTGCCAAGGTCGAACAGAGAACAAAACGCGATGCTTTCAGCAGAGAGCAACTGATCAAGCTGTTCTCGTCACCGTTGTTTGTGGGCTGTAAATCTGTCGCCAGCTGCCATATCCCCGGAGGAATCATTCCCATTGAATCCCACAAGTACTGGGTGCCATTGATTGGGATTCATACGGGGATGAGGGTGCAGGAGATTCTGCAGTTGTATGTAGAGGACTTGTACCAGCGAGACGGTATCTGGCTGTTTGATTTGAATACCAACCATCCTGATAAGCGCCTGAAGACACCGCAGTCCAAGCGTCTGGTGCCGATACACGACAAATTGGTCCAGATGGGTCTGCTTGAATTCTGGGAAAAGAAGCAGCAAGGCGGACACCAACGGCTTTTTGAGGACGCGCCTTTAGCCAACGACGGTACCTACTCCAGCACTTTCTCAAAGTGGTTCAGCCGCTACCTTACTAATCTGGGCATCAAGACTGACAAAACCAGCTTTCANTCTCTTCNACACAACGTGAAGGATTTCTTCAGGCAGGTGGGTGAATCAGGGATCAGCGGCTTGACCTGCTCAAACAGTCGACCTGTTCTAATATTCTGGGCTTTGGCAGAAGGCGCTGTTAACTAATTACATGGCTATCAAACTTTACGGAAACGACCACTCTCCATGGGTCCAGGCGATCATGCTCGGCCTGCACCAGAAGGAACTCGGTTANACACGCACGACTGTCCCGCCCATTGAGGTGCTAAAGCAGTGGGGCATCATGATGCCAGCCGCCAGCATTGATGGTGAACCCTGGGCGATTGAATCTACGGAGCTGTTACCGCGTATCGGTTTCTCGGAGGTCTCCCGGGAGGATATTGCTGCCATCCATCGGGCGTGGGGGGGTGTACTGCACCGCGCNGAGTTCNTTCCAAGGTTCTGGGGAGAATTCAGTCTCGCCGGCGATCCACACCCCTCGTTCCTGCTGCGCTTNGTCAACAACTTCCTGCGCACCTTTACGAATTTCTTTTTCTTCCTGTTGATTCGATGGGGTGTCCTGATGGGGGGATACCGGGATCCGGAGAACTACGGTGATCTGTATCTGGAATGGGAAGAACGTTTCGCGGCGATACCCGGACGTTTCCTGGCGGGCGACGAGCCGGATTCGGTGGATTTATTGTTGTTTGGCATCATTCAGTGTCATTGCAGCAACCCGGTGCCGACCGTTTATGACCTGCAGTCCGACCCAAGACTGACTCGGACGCGAGAGTGGATTGGCGCCATGCAGGAGTACTTTGCGGATTACGCCTGGCTCTATTCCGGGGTCTACTTTGCACCTCATCGGAAGGGTCCGAAGCCTGCTGCCTCGATGGATCAGCTGGCGTTCTGGCTTGGGGCGTTCACGATGATCGTGTGCTTCCCGATTACAGTGCCACTGATCGCGTGGCTTGCATATCGGGCCAGNGGTCTCCGGGGCCAAGCGCCTTATCAGAGTTGACACCGGTCGCTTTCGCTACGGCGTAACATCGTCAAACACCNCGCTGTTCGCGAATGTCGTTTGGCCTCTGATGGCGTCCGCCCCATTNGCAAGGTGTCTAGCCCGACGAATCGTTGATGCGAGCTGCCGCTTCTTTGATACGCCCTACAGACAAACCTGGCTCTTGGAGAAATGTTGTTTGCCAGAACCTTCAAAAGGTCGTGTCACCTTTTCGGAAAAAGAANTNTAATATCAATAANGTAACGAACAAGTAATGATNATTTGTTGATNGCATTTTGCTGTTCTAGAAAGAAAAAATAGCCCATATAAGGTCATGGTTCTAGTGGAAAAAGGTCAAATAAACCCAGATTCCAAACATCGAAATCAGCGTCACGATTAGCCCTATCCCCACGATATGAAAAGCTTCTCGAAGTTCTTTCTTGCGCATCGCACGATTACGCTTTCATTGCTACGTTTGAGCGAGTGCCCGGTCTAATCAGCTATTGAGTTAATCTTTCAAAGTGCNGTAACCGCTGCTCNNATGCTGCATGGTTGAGCGAAGCAACAGGTGGTTTGCGCTTATTCTCCTGATGGGGATGGGCGTCATCTGCCCCGCCCNCGCTGACAACCGCCNCCAGAACATCTCGACTGGAGGTGTAGTTGAGACGGGTGATGACNNCCTCATAGGCGGCCTCATCATCACGGNTACCGAACCCAAAGCGGTGGTGATACGTGCGCGTGGACCCAGCATGNNGGNAGCTGATCCCAACCTGATCGGGTTGTTNGAGGATCCGTACGTACANNTGTTCAGTGGTGCGACGCTGANAGNGCAGAACGATGACTGGGCATTGGACGCAGGTGTTAATGACCTGCGCAGTGACCTGAGACCNACTTCTACTAAGGAAGCCGCGATCACCACTANCTTAGCTCNTGGTGCCTACACGGCGATCGTTCGGGGTGTTAACCAATCTGTGGGCATTGGCATCGTTGAAGTGTTGGAGGTGGATTGAGCGGGAGCGCGTTAAATAAAGGTCAGCGTAGGCAATGCTCTCGACCATCTCGTGGAACTCAGGCCCCATCAGCGGTCGCGTAACCCACGCGATCTAATTTGAGCCTCCTCATCTTTGGGCATTACTCACCACCGTCTCGCATCCGACGTAGCACCAAGATGTTTATNTGCGGGANTAGTTTTTGCGTGTAGGCCTAGTTGGCTACGNCATTATCGAGAATCGTTACGGTGGCGGAATTTCTTCCGAACATGGCGTTGAATAAATACTGGCATGCGAGTTCAGAGCAGATAAGTTTCTGAAAAATTTTCGGTGGCCGCATATTTGTCACGTTTCATCATGATTACCAGGGGTGCCGGGAGAGTTGGCTAGGGGCTCCGGGTGAGCCTTAATATAGAAACGATCCGCTGAGCATTAAATCAGAGGCCCCATGATTGGTTTTGCGTGCGAGCGGGTTTTTCGCGCGGTCAATCAGGTAGATTCGGTCCCCACACTTCGAGATTGTCCTTGCGTTCAACCCTACGCGTGGTTCTGAGGTCAAGCAGTTCCTCGATTCCCGCGCAGCGAAACATAGAACGCACCTTTTCCTGATCGGCTGGTGAGGCTAGGGCGACCGCGTCCTGCAAGCGCTGAAGCAACAGAAACCGGTATGGCAGCACCCCAGTCTTGATCTTTAGCCCGCGCCAATCAAAGGAGGCCATTTCCCCAGCACCGAGACCTGAGCCGCCGCCCAATCCCCGAGCTCCGGGATCTTTCAGTCCATTGGTCCATGGTTCGATGTCAGGGTTTTGCTCCAACCACCGGTTTGCGCAGTCCACATGGGCCCGGATTTCGGGCAGGTACTCTTCTGCGACGAAGCGCATCATGGCGAGCAGTGAGTCTGGTACGGCGTCATTTGCAATCAATGTTTCCGGGTCGTCGTGTTCGAGAAAGTATGGTTGAGTGCTCGCCATGCGCTCGACCCAACGACCAACCAATGGGGCATGGCGTTTGATCAGCATCGATGGAACCGGGTCACGAAAGAGGTGCTGCCACAAGGGAGCAATGAGCCCGTAATCACCGAGTGTTGCGTGGGCGCCTAGAAGATACTGGTGATCGGCAAGGTGTGCGCTGAAAAGATTGAGCCATTCAAGGAACGATTCTTCGATTACAGGAATAGACTCGGCAGTCACGCCTAGGTTCACGGTAGCCTCCCGCAGGTGTGCGCTTCCACGGGTAAATGCCGCGTTCACTTCCTTTTGGCTTAAATGTTGTGGGAAGCACAGTGCAAACTCGGATTTAATGAAGTCTAGATGTTCTTTGTTGAAGTTCCATCGGTAGTGCATTGCGGGTCTTATCAGACCTTCTCCCCCAAACATCTCAAAGAGATGGCTGATTGCGAGATGCTTGGGGGTTGTTGGGTACGCTGAGAAACGGACAAGGTTTTGTGCGGGACCGCGCTCAAAGTGATCGATAATGTCCACCGTGTCTTGGATGAGCGCTCCCTCAGGCGTCTCTAACACTGGATTGATCCAGCGGTGCATAGCCGGTAGTACCCGCTCTTGGAAAAACTTGCTCCCAGGTGCGACATCTACGAAGTCAATCCCCTGCTTGCGCAGGTAGGATCTCGCCTTCCCCGGATAGAGACCGGCGGGTATGCCATAGAGCCTGTAATGCATGTCTGTTTTTCCTGATAGGTGGCCGCGCATGAGCTTATGTCTCAACCCGCTAATGTATACAGATCAATCGGTGGCCGGTAAGCAAGTACNAACTTACATCTAGGGGGCAATAGGGCGCTATTCGCTGACGAGTCTGTTTTGACCAGGGTACTCATAAAGTGGCGGCTAAAGTAAGTGATGCGTCTGGGGGCAACTATTCTCACGCAAAAAACTAATCCATAATAATCGGTTGGTTAGATATTCTGTTCGGTAGACGCCGCCCCCACCATTTGAAAGCCTTAAGCCGTCCTAGGACAGTTTTCTTATTCTCTAAAAACAGTACTCCGCATTCCCGCAAAATCACCCCATTACTCAGGTTTCTTACCGAAGATTGCTGCGGCGGGCAGCCGGAAACCTGCGTCTCACTGATCGATGAGGGCATGCCACGCGATCAGTGCTGAGTTTGAGGAACCTACATGAATCTTTTTGAACGCTACCTAACCGTTTGGGTTGCTCTGTGCATCGGCGCGGGCATTCTGCTGGGCAAGCTTGCACCTGGGGTGGCCCAAACACTCGATGGCATGGCCATCCACGTCGATGACGCACCGATTGTCTCGATTCCTATCGCCGTCTGTCTCTTTTTTATGATGTACCCGATCATGGTGAAGATCGACTTTCGTGAGATTGTCAAAGCAGGCAAAGCGGTACGTCCCGTTGGACTCACCCTGTTCATCAACTGGGCGATCAAGCCTTTCACGATGTACGCGATCGCAAGCTTTTTCCTTGGCACGTTGTTTCTAGGTTTGATCGGGCCCGAGGCCGTTGATTACGTGAAGATGCCACTCGGCGCCGAGTTTGCAGTCGGGGAAACCTACGGTGCTGGCAAAGTGGTGCTCGTGGATGGTGCCAAAATGCTTGAAGTGCCGCTGTGGCGGAGCTATCTCGCGGGTTGCATTCTCCTCGGTATTGCGCCATGTACAGCGATGGTGCTGGTGTGGGGCTATCTCTCAGAAGGCAATGACGGACATACGCTCGTAATGGTGGCCATCAATTCGCTGACGATGCTGGTGCTATTTGGCGTGTTCGGCGGATTTCTGCTCGGCGTTGGCCAGTTGCCGGTGCCCTGGGAGGCGTTGTTGCTGTCTATCAGCATATATGTCGCATTACCCTTGATAGCGGGATACAGCTCACGCAAATGGATCATCTCAGTGAAAGGGGAGCAGTGGTTCCAGGAGACGTTCCTGCGCTACCTAACCCCTGTAACGATCACTGCGCTGCTCATCACGCTGGTACTTCTGTTCTCGTTCAAGGGCGAAACCATCGTACAGAATCCGCTCACTATTCTCTGGATCGCGATACCGCTGTTCGTGCAGACGGTGTTCATCTTCTCGTTGGGTTATGGACTCTCGAAACTGATGGGGCTGACGTATGAGAATGCGGCACCCACATCGATGATAGGCGCATCCAACCATTTTGAAGTCGCCATCGCGACGGCTGCGATGCTCTACGGCCTTTCGACTGGCGCCGCACTGGCGACCGTTGTAGGCGTGCTGATTGAAGTGCCGCTCATGCTGATGTTGGTGAAGTTCTGCTTGCGAACGCAACACTGGTTTCCCCGCACGTCTCCATCTGCAAAAGCGGAGCTGGCCGCGGAATAGCAGAAACGGCTCCGGAACCCCCGACACTCGTTTGAGTGATTGAGCTGCTCAACATGTACGTGGGCGGGCATAACCGGGCGCTAGGGAAAACTCGACGGCTCTGGTCGGTTCGCCCGAGACGGTTGCACAGGTGTTGCTGGCGTATTACGACATTGGGACTACCAGCCTCTTGATCCGCGGCCATGACCCATTGCCCAACGCAATATAGTACGGTGAGGAACTGATCCCCAGGGTCCGCGAACTAGTCACAGAGCGCGACGTTGTCTTGGGCGTTGGCAAATAGCGCACTATGGTGGCGTTACTGATAATTACCACAGGCTAAATTCCATGTCTTCGTATAACCCTTTTGCGCGGGGATCGACACCGGTTGGCACCCGCCAATACCGCTGGACCGATACAGTGCGTGATCACACGCTGCCGGTCGACGTATGGTACCCGGCTGCTGAAGCCCATCGCGGCCAGGATCTGAATCCAGCCACAATGAACACATTCGAAACGGTATCTGGCCTGGGCGAGACCCGCCAACAGGCGGTGCTCGGCGCGGAGACCGCTCCGGGCGTTTTCCCGCTGATTGTGTTCTCACACGGTTTTGGCGGTGAGCGCCGCCAGTCAACTTTTTTTTGTACGCACCTCGCAAGTCACGGCTATGTTGTGGCATCTATGGATCACGTGGGCAATACCATTGCTGACATGATTTCAGGTGAGAGCGCGGCAGGCGACCAGAAGGTTCTGGAGCGTTTTATGGTCAGTCGACCGCAGGATGCATCCTTTGTTATTGACCAAATGCTTGCTGGTGCTGCCGAGGTGTCCATCAATTCGGATCAAATTGGGATGTCGGGCCACAGCTTCGGTGGGTGGACGACGCTAAAAACCATAGAAACCGACGCACGTATCGGAGCAGCTGTGCTACTTGCACCAGGTGGTGGAGCGAGTGGGGACGACATGACAGCCGCAATGGCGACCTCACTCAGTTTCAACTGGGGACGCGTGGTGCCCACACTCTATCTGGTAGCGGAACTTGACTCGATTCTGCCTTTGGATGGCATGCGGGACTTACGTAAGCGCAATCCCGCACCGAGCACAACAGTCGTGCTGCAGAACGCAGACCACTTTCACTTCAATGACAATATTGAGCAAGCCCACGATGGCTTTAAGGCCATGATGAGCATGATGGCGGCGGATACACCTGAGCTAACTGCCATGTTGAGTAACATGAAACCGTCCTCTGAGCTCGCGCCTGGGTCACATGCTTACGATCTGATTAACGGATTGGGCCTCGCACGTTTCGACGCGACACTGAGGAAACGTGAAACTGCAGCTGTGCTTATGGCTGAAGATCTGGTTCAGCTGATGGCTGCACGTGACATTGCGGTCGAGCTCCTCCCCTAGTGTACCCAGCGAGTGTGGCGATAGATGACTAGTGTTCGCTCGAGTAGGTTGTCAGGCGTAGCTCGGCGAGGATGCCGAGCAGTTGGGTTGATCGTCCTTACTGCGGAAACAAGGCAGATCTTCCGGTTACCGGTTCTTGGGCAATAGCCTGGCCCTAGAGGCACACAAAAAAGGCACACAACATTTCAGCTGGCCTCATTTAGACATAGGTCCGACCCTGGAAGGTACTTCTGGAGACTTCTGCTTGCGAGTCACGTGGCGCGCAACTTTCCGCTAGGTTTTGAATTTCAAAAAAACCAGCGCATCGCGGTTCGAGTAGTTAGCCGTAGATTGGGCACCAAGGGAGTCGTATCTCTAAGGGGAAAATGAGCTCGACCCTTAGTTCTACCCGTTTGATCTCGTGCGCATGTATGCGGTAAGAAAAGGCATGCCGACTCTGGAGATTAAGTGGATGCGCCCCAGCTTCATGCCAACGATGCTCGATCTCACCGGACAAGACATTCCGGACCATGTGCAGGTTCGAAGCTTTGTGTCCGTGCTGTGCGGCGAAACAAAAACACTTGCCGACATCCACGTCTTCAATGAGTCTGAGATTGAGGCGGTCGGCGTTGGAACGCCACGATACAACTTTGCGAAACAGCTCGGCCGCGCAGCCAGATCGATCACCCGAGACGGGATGCGGCTATGGGATGCCGAGCAAGACCCGTATGAAATAGACAATCTCGCTGCGTACGATCCAGCACATTCAGCCATCGTTGAGCTGGAGGAACTGCTCGACTCGTGGCACGCAAGTGTGCCTTGGATAAACATCGACCAAACTGTTGAGACATCCTAGGGGTTGGAACTGACGCGGAGAGTCACGTCGTGCACACGCGATTCCAGCGCTTTCTGCGGGAGCCTCTCGTTTATTTTGGCGTTGTCGGGATTCTCCTGTTCCTGCTTTTCGATGCGATCGGCGTTTCAGACGACCCGGCGGGCAGAATTGTCGTTGATGAGCATGCGCTTGCGGGCATGTTGCACGGCAGAAATCCCAGGCTGGACGAAGCGGTCGCACTGCAGCAGGTGCATGCGCTCGATGGTCCGACCCGCGCGCGTCTTACCGAGGAGTATGTACGAGAAGAGGTACTCTACCGCGAAGCCCGGGCCATGGGGCTGAACACAGATGGCTACGCGGCGAAACGCCGGCTCATTGCCCAGCTTGAGTACCTCAATCAGGGCTTCGCCTACGATGCGCTCAACGTTACCGAAGGGCAGTTGGCCGTCTTCTATGCGGCGAATTCCGAGAGATACATTGCGCCTGCACAGATTACGTTTACACATGTGTTTTTTTCAGATGACACATACGGTAGGGACGCCACCAACGCCGCCGCTCAGGAACTGCACGATCTGAAGGAGGAAGCGGTCCCGTTCCACGCTGCGGGGGACCGAGGCGAACACTTCATGTACCACCGCAACTACGCGAACCGGTCGCGCGAAGACGTATCCGTGCACTTTGGCGAGGCGTTCGCAGAGGAACTGTTCTCGAATGAAGTCGTGCACGACTGGCAGGGGCCCATTCGCTCAGCGCACGGCCAGCATCTGGTGTTGGTTGCCGACAGAACTCTCGCGCGCCAGCAGCCGCTTACGGAGGTGCGCGCCCGGGTACTTGCGGATTTGTCTCGCGCACAAGCAGAAGCCAACCAGCTAACTCTCTACACAGAGGCGCGCGGTCGCTACCAGATAACCATCAAGGAACCTGACCGCGAGCAATGAGCCGGACACACCGTGCTGACCGGACCTGCGATTTACTGGTTCGGAACCGGCGTATACCAGATAGGGCTCGTGTACGCTCTCTCCTGGGTTGTCAGCGGAACCTTGCTATCCATCCGGTTCTCAATCTTGAAGAACTTCCGATCGTAGGCCGTCCATCGTGGAGTCGGAATCTCTATGACCCTCACATAGTAAAACGCGCGTGCCTGCGGGTCGAAGTCGGGATCTGTCCAAACGACCGTAAGTTCAGGGTCGCCAATGGTGTTGGCGTAGGTTAGTTTCTCCACGTCAACCGTCGAGCCAACCGGCTGCACCTTGCCGCGCCCTTGGGGGATGACTCTTTCGTCTGAAACCACTACATCATAGACGCGCTCATCGAGTTCACCATTGGCAGATAGCCATCCCTTGACGACCTGCACACGGTCAAGGTTCGCCCCGTCCCAATCTTTGGTTGCCCGAACAAGAAACGTGGGTGACTTGCCGGCGGGCGCGGCTACCAGGTCGCCGCCCATGGGCACGCCGCCACGATAACCGATTGCAGCAAGTTCGGAGCTGTACGCATCTGCGGGCTTGAAGTCCCAGCCGCCAAAAAAGCGCACAGTCATGCGCGGGCCGGTCGTTGCGTATGTTTCCTTGCGGCGCATTGCCGCAAAAAGGGCCTCACGTGTGTTTTCTGTCGCCCAAATCGCTGCGTAGCCTGAGGCCGCGAACTCGTCCTGGAACAGACTGCGGAACGCGTTCGGCTCGTACAGGGCGTACGTGCCCCAGAAGTTGTCTTCCTCCGCGGCAGCGAGGGAAGTATGCGAATCAGTTGATCCAATCATGCCGAATTTGAACGGATTAACGCCCAGTTCAGCCTCGAGCGCGAGCCCACGTTTCAACGCGGGTCGAGCGTAGTCGCCCTTTTTGCGCTCAAGCCATTCCTCATTGAACTCGATGTTGGACGTATCGGGGCCGGCCCAACTGTGCCAGGTTTCGTAGTTCGCAAACTCATCGTCCGGCGACAGCGGCGGGTACGCCTCCCCATCGCCCTTGTACTGAGTGACCTCGTTCAACGGTTCCCAATGCGCGCGCGTTTTCGCATAGGTGCGTGTGAGCGGCTCTCCTGCGAAGGTGACCCGCTTGAAGGTCGTTCCACCGGAGATGTTTGCGTTGTGAGGAATCGCTATCGCGTCACCACCGGTAGCCTCTGCGTAGGACTCAAGGTACGCCCACAACGCCTCGGGATCGTGGCTGTCTAACTTTGAAAACGGCAGGACCTGTGAAGTCTGCTCAGCGCCGTCGCGAAAAATGACATTGCGATGCCGTGCGCCTAGGTGATCAGCCGTCCACTCGTAGCCAATAAACGCAGTGAAGGTCCCCTCGGCATTGTGGCGTTCGGCGCTCGCGATCACCTCATCCCATACCGACTGACGAAACTCTGGCTCAGCCCGAGGTTCGGCGAAGTAGTTCCACAGGTTGCGTTTGCCGCCAGTGTTGTAGAAGACGGTCATGACACGTTCGATAAATCCCGCCTGTGGGGCGTTCAGCGCTGCGGCGGTCTCGCCGTGGTACTCATCGAAGGTTTTCAGCCAAGCCTGACCCTGATCGGTCTTGAGCAACGCCGGATCACGAGCCGCCAGCCGAGCCATCACACCCATGTTCCCCGCGTGGTCGGCCACCACGAGAAAATCCAATGGCCGTCGAAGCTTCGCCTGCATCCCACTGTGCATGGTCACCGGTTCGCCTTTAGCAAATCGATAGGCGTCGTCGGGTGACAGAGCATGGTCACCCATCGCGAACGCGTCATTGGAGAGATTGGTGTGGACGTGTGTATCGCCGAAGAAAACCTGATCCGGAAACTGACGCCGCGCGCTCGGCGAATATGATTCGGGCGCATTGCTGGGCGTCACCTCAGGCATCCAGTTTTCCGGAACCTGCCCGGCAGCGTTGAAGGAAAAGCCCAACAACACCAGTCCAAACCATAAGCTAACCTTGCCTACTCGCGCGGAGTTCATTTTGGTCACCTGGCCCGATTTCAGGTGCCAATCCTACCGGATGAGCGTGGCTCGCTTCTCGATCGCATTGCTGGTTTGGATCACTCGCGCATCGGCAACAAAGCGCAGCCGCCCGCTGCGGGCCCTTGCACGGCATGCCTACCGTCTTCTATGTATATTGCACTAAGCTCGGCGTCACACTAGCCTCAGCCACCGTGTAGGTGGACAAGCGCTTTACAGGACCGCCCGAACACCAGTCTTTGCTGTGATCAATGCAGGGACCATCAAAAAGAACTATTCGCAGAGACAGACATGAAATACAACCTGGTTATACGCAACGGACAGATTGTTGATGGCACTGGCAACCCATCCTACGAAGGCGATGTCGCTGTTCAGGGCGACACGATCGTTGCTCTCGGCAAAGTCGATGAGGAAGGTGTTCGCGAAATCGATGCATCCGGCGCGGCAGTGACGCCAGGATTCATCGATCTGCATACCCACCTCGATGCACAGATTGGCTGGGANCCGTCTTTGACACCCGCGTGCTGGCATGGCGTGACCACGGTGTTGATGGGTAACTGTGGCGTGACATTTGCCCCGGTGCGCAGTGGCGACAAGGAGTTCCTGGCTGAGATGATGGAGTCCGTCGAGGACATTCCGCGTGAGGCGATTCTCTCCGGCTTACCCTGGGACTGGAATTCCTACGGTGAATACCTAGATTCCATCGAGAAAATGCAGCCTGCCATTAACATGGTCGGGCTGGTGGGTCATGCAGCCGCCCGGTTTTATGTCATGGGTGAGCGTGCGGTTGACGAACAGCCGACGGCCGATGAAATCCAGCAGATCGCTGATCTTGTGGGCGAGTCGGTCAAGGGTGGGGCTGTCGGTTTTTCCACCAATCGTATTGAAGCGCACCGCCTGCCTGATGGGCGCTGCATGCCGGGAACCTTTGCGACCGACGAGGAACTGGTTGCCATCGCCCGTGCGGCAGGGAACCACGGTGGCATGCTGCAGAGCGTGATCAACAGCAGCAAGGACCGGCTTCCCGGCGAAATGAATCTGATGAGAAAGCAGCTAGAAGCGGCTGGGACAAGCNTGCTGTTCAGTGCACCCTGGGAAACCGGCGAAAACGGCATGAGTGCCTATCAGCCGGAAATCGAAGACATGCAAAAGTCCGGACTCAGCATCTGGGGCACGACCCAGCCGCGCCCTGCTGCCTTCTTGTCAGGCCTGAAAACCTTCATTCTGTTCGGCGTACGCCTGAAGGATGCCGTGACCTGGCGAGCGTTGCGCAATCTGCCAGTCGAGGAGCGGTACGCGGCGATACAGGACGGCGACTTCCGCAGCCGGTTGATCGAAGAAGCCAAACGCATGGAACCGTCAGATTCCATCTTCCAGACGCTGGGAGCCCAGGGATATTCACTCCCGCCGGCGCGAACCTTCTGGATGGGCAATGGCGAACAACCAGAATATCCGGCCGGAGAGGGCAGCTCGCTCGGCGGCATGGCCAAGGCAGCCGGTGAACACCCGGGTGAAACATGGCTCAGGCTGATGCTGGAGTCAGAGGGTGAGGGCCTGTTTCACGTTCGCTTTGTGAACCAGGACATTTCTGTACTGCCTGACTATATGCGAGCCGACTGGATCGTACCGGGTGTCGGCGACGCGGGCGCCCACATCAGCATGATTTCGGATGTGGGTTGGGCAAGTTTCCTATTGTCCTACTGGCATCGTGAACGCGGCGAGTATTCCCTCGAAGAAGCCATCCATATGCTGACTGCTAAGCAGGCGAAAGTGCTTAATCTCAAGGACCGCGGCACGCTGCAGGTCGGGTTGAAAGCCGACATTAACGTGATCGANATTGATCGGGTGGGTGAGCGCCATCCCCAACGTGTCTATGATTTTCCTCAAGGCGCGCCGCGACTGTTACAGCGGGCAGCCGGCTATCGTAATACCGTGGTCAATGGTCAGGTAATCCTGGAGAACGACGAGCTTACTGGTGAACGCTCAGGCCGTGTGCTTAGGAATCGAGGCGGTGAACTTTCGTGAGGTCCGCACTGAGAACCTCAGGAATTTGATGTAAAACTGCTTTCAACTAACGCGCCTGCCTGAACATTGATGCTGCCTGTTCCAGAGTTGCTCTGTCTCTGGACTGCAACCCTTTCGTTCTGGCGACTAGGGGGCCGCCGAAATCTCTAGCTAGCCCGTGATCTTCTGCCTAGCTCTAGGGCAGAAGCACCTACCGCTTGCGCGGCCACGGTACACACACCAAACACGTTAGCATTTGCACAATCCCAGCTTTTCAGATTACGCAGTTTTTGGGTTTGAGAGGCTCTGACTGATACATGTGCGGCGATAAACGCGGTGCGCACAACGATCGCGAAAACCGCGTAAAAATCATACTGTGGGGNCTCATGGCGCATGTGGGCAGGGGGTACCCAAAGGCACTGTTAGAGCGCTCGNGTCTGGGGGNANCTTTTGGGGCAACTANTCGAACTTTAAAGAACTAATCAGTTAGTTGGATATTCCATTAGGTAGACGCCGCCTCCACCATACAACTTCCTAAGAAGGCGTATTAGCCACTTAGATTGTTCTAAAAAGATATATATTTCCTAATTAATTATGTTTTTAGCGTCCGATGGGGTTTACGGACGTTTGGTTACATCTCGCCCGTCGTGGGCGTAAGGTTGGGGGTAACTCTACCGTACCCAATCGAGATACCCTCAACTTGCCGTTGACCGACATAACCATCAAGAACGCGGTACGCAAAGAAAAAACCTACAAACTGGATGCGATTCTTTGGCCGAGAATGTATCAAGAAGTGTAGAAGCCTCACTGTNTCTGCCAGAGGCGACATGAAACTACATCCAGCGGAAATCACAGATGACCCTCTGACACTCGAGATGTTGTATCGAGAGGCGCGGGCAAACGGTGGTGAGTCCTCTTTTCGCGAGGCGATCCGGCAACGCCTTTCCGAACACACGCGGGACGCGCTGACACTCGCCTGGGCTGTACGCCTCGACCTGGCGTTGCCCGATGCCATACCGACAACGCGCAAGGGACAGTGGCAGCTTGCCATCGCCAGCGCAGTCACGCTCGGGTTATTGTTTGCGCTCTTACGCGGAGGTGGGCCGCCACTGCCTGTACCCGAGGTGGCTGATACGCTCTTCTGGGTCGGCTGGGGACCGCTTGCGGGTGTCNTCGTGGCGCTCTACGTCATCGCGTTTGACCGCGCCCGACTGCGTGCAATGGTGGGTGCCTGTCTCTTCAATCTGTTGATCGCCGCCTATACCGCCTTCGCGTTCTGGCGCGCTAGCAACGATGCCGCGCAGCTTGCTGCCCTTCACCTGCCTTTCGTAATTTGGGGGGCACTAGGGATTGGCCTCACGTTTCGCGACCCCAACGCCGCTGNGCANCGGTACGCGTACCTTGTCAAGTCATTTGAAATCGTAATGACCGCCGTCATCTACCTTGGCGCGTANGGGGTATTCCTAGGCCTGACCACNGGGATCTTCTCCGTGCTTGATGTCACGTTCTCCGAAGCCGCAACCCTGTCCGCGATCGCGTGGGGGATCGGCGCAGCGCTGATGGTCGCGCTCGCAAGCGCTTACCTGCCAGACCGTCTTCCCNCAGAACAGGACTGGGANCAGGGACTTGGCCGCACGCTGCGACTGATGACGCGCCTGCTGATGCCCCTTGCCCTGCTCGTAGTCGGGGTTTACCTCGTCGGCTACATCCCGTTCAACTTCGGCAGCGCTTTCGAGCAGCGCGAACTGCTGGTGGTCTACAACGCCACCATCGTCGCCATNATCATGTTGTTATGCGCAGCTGCCTCCGGGCGCCGTGAACAGGACAACCAAGTCCTGCGGTATGCGTTGCTGTCTCTGGCCGCTCTCACACTCGTCTTGAATCTATACGCACTCGCCGCGATCGCCTATCGCACCCTTGAGCTAGGCCTCACCCCTAATCGTCATGCCGTGCTTGGCTGGAACATCGTGACGCTCGTCCTGCTAGCTGGGATCTGTCACTCGCTAAGGCCTCAGGCGAACGACTGGGCCTGCAGCTTTTCGAGACGGGTCGGCCACCTGCTTCCCGTCCCGCTTGTATGGTCAGTGTGTCTGTTGGTTGCGCTGCCGTTCTTCCGTTAGGAGACGTCGTGGCCAGATTCCGGAGTTCAGGCCGCGACGTTTGCCTGCGCAATTAGGACAATCCTGCTCAGAGCAGGGGGCTAACGGTAGGCAAGTATTAANCTGAATCTAGGGGGCAATAGGCCGNTATTCGCTGACGAGTGTGTTTTGACCAGAGTACTCGTAAAGTGGCGGTTAAAGTAAGTGATGTGACTGAGAGGAACGATTCTTGACGAAAATTATTGGCCGCAAATTATCCGATACTTATTTCATCTACTTGGTACCTGCCGCCTCCACCATATTTTAGATTTAACTCTACAAATCATAGGGTCATCTTCAATCTCAAACCGTGTAACCACCAAATCCATGCGATTGCTAAATTTCGTCTCACATTTCGAAAACTTTTCCCTATCTGATCTGCCGTCNATTATTTCAGGCAAATAATTTTTTTATCCTTGAGACCTGTACTGCGGNGCTGTGAAATTGTTCAGTCTTTGGCTATTACTTGAGCTTGGTGCTCATCCAAAACCAGGCGCAAAGGGATACAGATGCCTGCTGATGAAANTGTCGTAGCGNTGCCACGCCTGCCTTANAGCTTCCTCNATCAGTGTCCGCCGGACTCAGCCGCCTCGGTTTCAGCCTCTGCCATCAGATCCAACTGTGGAACCTGCAGCGACTCTGACAGAAAACGTCCCACATTTTGATAAAGCTCGGTCTGGGCCTTTTCACCAATAAACCCGTGGAACTGTGCTTCTTTGAAATACCACACTGGATCGTTACCTGCCTTCTTGAGCGCGTCTCTCATGAGACGAGCATGTACCGGTGGCGCGCGCCGATCTTGGCCGCCATGCCCCAACATCACCCGTGCTTTGATTTTGCCCGCCTGATGGTTGGGTGAGACAAGCCTTAAATCATCATCTGACATGTCGAGCACATGTCTCAGAAAAGCTCGCCCCCAGTCGTTGTCCTTGATGTCACCCGTTGTGTCCATAATCGTAAGATCGTATATGCCGAACAATCCCACCGCACAGTTGTAGAGGTCCGGTTCCTTGGCGGCACCCATTAGGGCCGANTAAGCGCCGTAACTCCCACCCATGACGCAGATACGCTCTGGATCAGCAACACCCGAGTCGATGGCCCAACGCGTCGCATCGGTCACGTCATCCTGCATGATCCCGCCCCATTCACCGTAACCGGCCTTCTCGTAATTTATCCCGTAGCCACCAGATCCACGGAAATTCACCTGCAACACATGTACACCACGGGTCGCCAACAGTTGGACCTCACTGTTGAAACCCCATATGTCTCTTATGCCGTGCGGGCCACCATGCAATATCACGACCATTGGCCCGGGTTTAGGTGTGTCTTTTGCGCTCGTTACGTAGCCGTAAATCTTGGCTTTGTCCCGGGTCTGAAGCTCGATAGGGTGCATCGGAGCCAGCATCTCTGGNTTGAGTTCGGGATTTCGCCTGAACAGCATTTTGACCTTCTGGTCCGCATCCAGGTCGATCAACAGATAGTGGCCTGGATTCCTGTCACTGGATATCAGGGCAATGGCTTTTTTGTTGTCCTTCGAATTTGAGGTGAGCCACACGGTCTCGTTGGGGTTCAGCCGTTGCAGCTCGCTCAGAATTCGCGCGAGTGGATGAGCGTTGTTGACATAGTGCGTCGAGGGGTAGTGGAGGTGCGAGGTAACCGCGTAGACCTTGTAATCGTGGTCGCGATAAAAGCCGTCTATGTCAACTTCATCAAACTGAAACAACGTGTTGTGGACGTCTTTTTCGACGTCGTAAACACCCAACCCTGCCGTGCCTCCGTCTCGCCAGTCAGACGTGTAGAACGTGTTGGGCGTCGGTCCCGCTGAGACCGGCATCCAGCCTGCCTCATCGCTCTTGTGACTCTCNACCAGTTTCCAACGTCCGCGCCCTTTGCGCATATAGACTTCTTGTACGTTGGAAGCATTAGTACCCGTGCTGAAGACTACGTTACCTTTGTGATCAGAAACGAATGTGCCGTCCGGGGCGGCTGCCCTCGCCGCACGGCGGCTGGTTCCATTGTAGACATTGACCCGGTACGCCTCCGGATATTTGGCACCCACCCCCGCAATCAGTATGTGGTCGGGGTCTTCAGGCAATGTGTGCAGTAAGACCCCGTCCGGCAACCTTTCGAGTTTCAGCTTCTTGACGTCGAAGGACAGCAGTTCAGTGGTCCAGCCCCCGGCGTCGGCGATGTTCATGAAACTTCGGTTATAGCCGAAAACGAGCGCACGATCGTTCACCCATTGCATGAAACGGATTGCGCGCTTACCACCCATCGCGTAATTGAAGACGCGTTTATTGCCGGGGTTGGTATAGACCTGGAAGTAGTTCTCACCGCCCAGCTGCTGGGTTACAGCCATGTACTTACCGGTGGGGGAGATCGTGACACTGCCATACCGCAACGGCGCAAACAGGTCCGCGNGCGATACCTCTGCCAAAACGTTAAACGAGACCAGCAGGCCCGCGAGAAAGAGTGTAAGTCTCTTGTNACAAAAACTGTTGTACCCGCACCAAGCTTGCAATAGAGATTCTTTCATCTGCATCCTCCTAGACTTAATGCCAACGAACCTGCAGGCCGTTACATGCCACCTAGGAATAGGTTAGTTGACAATTATTCCCTTCCCGGTTTCAGCAGCGTGGCGTAGTTTAAGGACTGCCTGACACGACTCTGGGCCACCAGGCGGGCAGCGTTCCCGGGCAAGGCGAGAGGATCATATCGTGAAATGAATCTATTNGTGTCCATATATGATGAAAANTNTAAGCAATTNATATTTCATANCTTTTTAGTAGNTTTAAANAATAATAATCTGGTATGCCTTGGCGGCAATAAATTATTAAAAANNTTCTAGAGCAACTAAAACNAGGGGTCCCGATTCGGTGGGACGAGCCGGGGGCAATTCGCGAGGATCCGGAGCAACGTCCGCTTCCCTTTCCATTACGCCGCCACGATACTTGCGATCCGCCAGTACGAAGAAAACCGCCCTGTACGTGGTCCAACTGAGGGACTATTGCCTTCTGTTCGGCAGCAAAATACGGCGCTATCAGGAGCCGAGGAGAATGAGATGATTCGAAGATTAATTGCGCTGTTCATTGGGTGGGTAGCCGTTGGTGCGGTCGGTGCTGAGATGCTGGATGGCGTCAAAGGTCGGCACGGTGTAGCGATGCACGGCGACGTCGCCTACCCGGCGGGCTTCACTCACTTCCGCTACGTTAATCGGGATGCACCGAAGGGCGGTCGCCTGCACCTCGGTGCCCGGGGTACGTACGACAATCTGAATGGCTACATCGCCAAAGGGACGACTCCGAGCGGGCTCCCACTGACTTACAACACGCTGGCGTCCGCTCCTGCCGACGAAGCCTTTACTTACTACGGCGAACTTGCCGAGCTGATTTTCATGCCGGACGACAGGTCCTGGGTTGCATTCAAGCTGCGAGGGGAGGCGACCTGGCACGACGGCAAGCCGATTACGACCGATGACGTCATTTGGACATTCAATACGCTCGTCGCGAAAGGTCTACCTTTCTTCCGTTACTACTACGGCAACGTCGCCAAGGTCTTGAAGGTTGGCGACGACATCGTTCGTTTCAACTTCTCTGAAGGAGAAAATCAGGAACTGCCCCTAATCCTCGGCCAACTGCCCGTTCTGCCGAAGCACTACTGGGAGGCGCGTGAGTGGGATATAACGACGCTTGAGCCGCCGCTTGGATCGGGACCATACCGTATCGGAGCTTTCGAGGCTGGCCGCTCGTTCACCCTCGAGCGGGTCGAGGATTACTGGGGCGAAGATCTGCCTGTGCACCGCGGTCTCCACAACTTCGATACGATTCAGTACGACTATTACCGCGATAGTACGGTGTCGCTGGTCGCATTCAAGGCGGGTGAGTTCGACTATCGTGCGGAGTCATCTTCGAAGGACTGGGCGACCGGCTACGACGTACCCGCAATCAAGGATGGCACGCTCGTTAAAAAAGGCTTTACGCATAATCGTTCTTCCGGCATGCAGGGCTTTGCATTCAACCTACGCCGTACAAAGTTCTCCGATCCGCGTGTGCGTCAGGCGATTGCCTACGCTTTCGATTTCGAGTGGTCCAACCAGAATCTCTTCTACGACCAGTACACCCGAACCCGCAGCTATTTCGATAATTCGGAACTTGCCGCGGTCGGGCTGCCGAGCGCAGCGGAGCTGGAACTCCTCGAGCCTCTCAGGAGTTCGCTGCCTCCTGAGGTTTTTACGGCAGAGTACAACCCGCCTTCGGGCGGTGGTCCCAAGTTAATGCGGGGCAATTACCGTGCCGCAGGGCGCCTGTTGCAAGAGGCCGGCTGGGTGATTCGTAACGGTAAGCGCGTTAACGAAAAAACTGATGAGGCGTTGACCTTCGAAGTGACACTGCTACAGCCGACCTTCGAGCGCGTGGTGCTGCCCTTCAACCAGAACCTTGCCAAATTAGGTATCGAGGCCTCGGTGCGCACGGTCGACACGTCCCAGTACCGGCAGCGCCTCAACACCTACGACTTCGACGTCATTATCAGCACGATCCCTCAGTCCCTGTCGCCCGGCAACGAACAGCGCGCCTACTGGGGCACCGATTCGGCAACCAACGAGGGTGGCCGCAACGTGATCGGGATCCAGGATCCCGCCATTGACGTTCTGGTCGAGAAGGTCATCGAGGCGCCTAACCGCGAGCGGTTGGTCATCGCTACACGGGCGCTCGACCGAGCGTTGCAGTGGGGTCACTACGTGGTGCCGCAATGGCACATCTCGTACGACCGGACCGTCTATTGGGACAAGTTTGGCTACCCGCCGATCACCCCGACCCAGGGCAATCAGCTGATGACCTGGTGGGTGGATCCGGTCCGCGCTGCGAAACTGAAGGGCAAGCTCAAGTCCGAGCCCTGATGGTCAGATCGGTGTTGTAGAAGGAAAAGAGAACGATGTCCGCTTACATCGCACGACGGCTGCTGCTCATCGTCCCGACGCTGTTCGGCATCATGCTCATAAACTTCATTGTCATTCAGTTCGTGCCTGGTGGCCCCGTCGAGCAGATGATCGCGCAGCTCACGGGTGATGCGGTCTCAGCTACCGCCCGGGTCTCCGGCACGGACCAGGGCGATACCCAGCAGCAGGCCCCCTCGGCCGGCGAGGCGAACAGTCGATACCGAGGCGCGCAGGGTCTGCCCCCTGAACTTATCGCCGATCTCGAGCGCCAGTTCGGCCTGGACAAGCCCGCCCATGAGCGCTTTCTTCTGATGATGGGCAACTACATTCGCTTCGACTTTGGCGAGAGCTATTTCCAGGATCGCTCGGTGGCGCAGCTGGTTATGGACAAGCTGCCCGTCTCGATTTCGCTTGGACTCTGGACTACGCTGCTCGTTTATCTCATCTCGATACCGCTCGGCATAGGCAAGGCGGTCCGTGATGGCACTCGTTTCGACGTCTGGACCTCTGGTTTGATCATCGTCGGCAACGCCGTCCCTGGGTTCCTCTTTGCCATTCTGCTCATTGTGGCTTTTGCAGGTGGCAGCTATTTCGACTGGTTTCCGCTGCGTGGGCTGGTTTCTGCAGATTGGTCGACCATGACGTGGGGCCAGCGGGTGGTGGACTACTTCTGGCATCTCACGCTGCCGCTTCTGTCAATGGTCATCGGAGGGTTCGCCAGCCTGACCATGCTGACCAAGAACTCGTTCATCGAAGAGGTCGGCAAGCAGTATGTGATTACGGCTTGGGCCAAAGGTTCGACCAGAAGGCGCGTGCTTTACGGACACATCTTTCGCAACGCCATGCTTATCGTTATCGCTGGATTCCCCGCTGCTTTCGTCGGAATCCTGTTCACTGGCGCACTGCTGACCGAGGTGATCTTCTCGCTCGACGGGCTGGGTCTGCTCGGCTTCGAGGCCGCGCTGACACGCGACTACCCAGTCATGTTCGGTACGCTGTACTTTTTCACCCTGCTGGGTCTGGTGTTGGGCATAGTCGGTGACGTGATGTACCACCTAGTCGACCCGCGCATCGACTTCGAAACGCGGGATGTGTGATGACGCCGCTTTCTGCTCGCCGTTGGTACAACTTTCGTCGTAACAGACGCGGATACTGGTCGGCGTTGATCTTTGGGGTTCTGTTCTGCATCAGTCTCGGCGCTGAGTTCATCGTCAACGACAAGCCCCTGCTGCTGAGCTTTGACGACTCGTTCTACTACCCCATCTTCGCCAGCTACCCGGAGACCGCTTTCGGCGGTGAGTTCGAAACTGAAGCGGACTACCGGGACGAGTTTGTTGTAGATCTGATCGAAGCAGATGGCTGGATGCTGTGGCCGCCTATTCGTTTCAGTTATGACACGATCAACTACGAGCTGTCGGTGCCTGCACCCGCTCCACCCAGTCGGGTAAACCTGCTGGGCACAGACGATCAGGGCCGCGACGTCGTTGCCCGGCTCATCTACGGCTTCCGGATCTCCGTGCTATTTGGTATCACGTTGACAGCACTTGCTGCTGTGATTGGGGTAACCGTCGGCGCTGTACAGGGATTCTATGGAGGGCTGGTCGACCTGTTCGGTCAGCGTCTCGTGGAGATTTGGGCCGGCATGCCCATCCTTTATCTACTGATCATCGTAGCGAGCGTTATTACGCCCAATTTCTGGTGGCTGCTTGGACTGATGCTGCTTTTTTCCTGGATGGGTTTTGTTGGCGTCGTTCGGGCTGAGTTCCTGCGCGCGCGCAACCTGGATTTTGTGAGGGCAGCGCGCGCGCTCGGCGCGGCCGACACAACGTTGATCTGGCGGCATGTTATGCCTAACGCCATGGTGGCCACCCTGACCTTCATGCCATTCACACTCTCCGGGTCGATCACCACGCTGACCGCGCTCGACTTCCTGGGGTTCGGCTTGCCGCCCGGGTCACCTTCACTGGGTGAACTCCTGAATCAGGGTAAAGCCAACCTCTCGGCGCCCTGGCTCGGCATATCCGGCTTCCTTGTCATTGCCGTCATGCTAAGCCTGCTTGTGTTTATCGGGGAGGCAGTGCGGGACGCGTTCGACCCGCGTCGCGACCCCATCCAGAACCCTGGGGCCTGACCGGCTGCCAGTCTCAAATGCTTCGGATGGCCTCCATACTCAAGAAGCCGAACAACCCGCACGCTACGACCAACCGTTTCCGTTGCAATAGGACTCTTAGCTGACTTTTGGCGTGTATTTCAGATTCTTACCGGTCTTCCTCTCGATCGCGATGACACTGATCAAGCTGTTTTCGCCACCGCTGTTTGCGGGCTGTAAATCGGATCCCAGCTGCCATATACCGGGGGACATCATTCCCATTGAATCCCACAAGTACTGGGTAACGTTGATTGAGATTCACGCTGGATTGGGGGTGCAGGAGATCCTGCATCCCTACTTAGAGGACTCATACGAGCGAGACGGAATCTGGCTGTTTGATTTGAATACCAATCATCCGAATAAGCGCCTGAAGACACCTCCTAGTCCAAGCGTTTGGTGCCGATACACGACAAATTGGCCCAAATGGCTTTGCTTCTATTCTGGGAAAAGAAGAAGCAAAACTGACACTAAAGGCTCTTTGAGGACGCGCCCTTAGCCAGCGACGGTACCCACTCCAGCACCTTCTCCAAGTGGTTCAGCCGCTACCTGACCAATCGGGGCATTGATACAGTCACTATTTTATTAGGCTCTAGAGCGCTGTTGCTCTTAATCCGGTAACAGCTACAGCCTCCGAATGGTACTTGTGACAGACGACGCAATCTTGGCTTGCACCTTTTTCATTATGACAGCTGCTGCAGCTTTCTTTTTCTTGTGACAAGAATCCATGAACATTTTGTTCAGCTTTCGCCTGATCAATTACATGACAGCTGGAGCATTCTAGTCCACCTGCAGCCACCGTCAGATGTGGTCCGTGGCTAAAGTCAAATAGTTTAGATTTTTCTGAAGAGTTGGCTGTGAATGTCCAGGTGGTTGTCTCGGATAATGTGTGGCACTTGGTGCATGGCTTGGTCATCTCTCCGAACGAATTACTGATACTTTCAGCGATGAGGCTCCTCATTGGATCAGGGTCTGTTCGTTGTTTAAGTTCTAGATGTGCTTCTGCTAGAAGCTTTACGAACCGATCACCGTGCGCAATTGGGCGATAGCTTATAGACCCACTCTCTGAATCAAATTGCCAGCCGGTCGCCAGTCGTGAAGTAGCCCATTCCATGTCCGCTTGCTCTTCAATATTTGGAAACAACCTTTTCACAAAGGTAAGCATGACAAAGCCCGCTGCATCTAACTCCGCGGCTAACGCCTGCACCAGCGAATCATCGTAAGGCAACCCAGTTGCCTTCGATATTCGGTTCAGCCGAGCTTCGCTTGCAGCCGTAGAGCGTTCGGACAGCTCTTGGGCTAACCTTTTAATTGCGTAAGCCAACTCGTCTTGTTTGTACTGTTCCTCATTGTCTTCAAGCAACAGTCTCCATTCGAAAAGGTCTCCGAAAGCTTCATCTTGGATTTCAGCGAGCAGCGAAATCGTATTTGGATCGCTGTCACCTAGTAGCAAAAACATCATCAGAGGCGTTAATTCTTCTCCGTATGCGTTTTCAGTAGGCCAATAGTTTCTCTCCTCAAGTTCCAGTTCAGGCAATACGATAACGTTTAAAACATCTTTCTTTATTTGACCTCCATGGTGATCTTGTTCGCCCTGTTCGTGACAGCCGCTACAGGAGTCTTCGAACGGCTTGACCAAAAAAGCCCTCCGCTGTCCGTCTTCCACATGACAATCCGTACAAGAAAGGAAGGTTTGTTCAAAGCGATCCCGGTGCTTCGCATGATCAAACGCAATAACTGTAGAAGTGGTTTTAGAGCCAAACTCCATGTGGCCGTCACTGAAGCTTGNAAAACGATATTCATGACAGCCCTGACACTGCGAATCGCTGATTGNGGAAAGTGCGTGGNCTTTTCCACGATGTTCGGAATGGCAAGCCGCGCATTGGAGAGTCTTCTGTTCTGTAGTCCTAGCCACCCCCAATAACTCAGTGAGCGAGATGGCTGCCTGTGTGCTAGACAAAGTGCCGCTACTTGGGAGTAGTAAATTAGCTTCTACCTTCGACAGTGTCCGTTCCGCTGATTCTCCCCACCCATGAGGAGTTAGCACATTCGAGGGAGACTGATCAGTAAAGTGGCACTCTAGACATTGGTGACTCTGGTTTGCTGTTTCCTCTGTTGAGGCAAAGGCTTGGCTTGTCCACTCAGCCAATGTGTGTCCGGTACCTTCATGACATAGTAGGCAGTCAGATACCGATTGATGTGGGGACGTGAGTTCGCCTGGCGAGATGGCGGAAAGACTCCAGGGGCCCGAGAGTAGCAAGACCAATGTTGAGAAGGCGAAAATCAGTGCCAAGCTTGAAACTAGCTTGCGTCGAGCGCGTAAGCTTCTTCTTGGTTGGCAGACTGGTTGCTCGGGAATAGGGCACGAACATGACCCGTTTGGGGTCGGACCGTGCGTACACGGTCCACCAAAAATTTCTGCCCGCGAGCATGTCCAGCGGTCTCCTTGCTTTGTAGGTTCGCAATGAGACTGTAGTCTTGCCGTACAGCCACCTTTTTCGTCAGGTCCGAGGCGACAGGGGTTCCCTTCCTCTACCCATCCGCAAATCCATTCTCGATTTGGACGTTCATAGGAACTATTGTGGTGGTCAAGCTCCTGTAGTGGGATCCTCAAATAGAACTTCCCGAGAACGAATAAACAACAATAATATGGACCAGAACAAACAACATGAGAACCCAAGTCAGCGGGATGTGTATAAACAACCAGATCTTGAGTAAACCTTGTTGGAAAAAATGGAAATCGAGATCGTATTTAGTGTCAATCAATTCTGCGATCTGATTCGCAATCTCGAGTTCATCCTCGTTCATGTAGCGTCGGGATTGAGCAAGTTTTCTATGAAGATTCTGCCTGGGCCTTTCAGATCCAAACACATGCGATCGAATATGTTTCGTCGACGACATGTAATCTATTAAGTGAAGTCGAATGAATGTCAGAAGTGTCTCAGAACCGATACTCGCGGCACTTTGCATGTGCTCATCCATTCGGTTTCTGAGTTGCCGACCGAAGACCGGTACACGCTCAAAAATAACTTCATTACCACGTTCGGTAAGGCGCTTAGGCACTACATTGGAGAGATATAGTCCCCAAATTCCACTTGCCGCTAAAAGGCAAAACAGAACGTACAATAGGCCCTCGAAGGCGCCGCCAGGTAGTCTTAAGTTCGTGTGCAAGGCGAACAGAAATAAGCTGAGTACGCCAAGCCATATGTGCAGTCGTAACCATGTTGAGGCACGAAGAAGTGGCGGGTAAGTAAACTTCTTGCGGATGGCAAATAGTGCAAGCATCACGAGGGACGTGAAGAGTATCCAGCCCGTAAACTTCCCTGGATTCCCTAATCCTACGGTCATGGCGTAGGCATAAAGGAATGTTGCAAGGGCAATTGCGGCAGCTACGCCAACAAAGATCATGCTATTTCTCACGCTGACCTCAGCGATTGAGCCAATGCTCAAGTTCCTGAATCTCCCCCATATCTATACGAGATAGGGCATCGTGAGGGCATGCCCGCTCGCATGCAGGGCCGCCAGGATGGTTGATACATAAGTCGCACTTTGTTGCCTTAACTATAGGTCTGCCCTTCATGGGATCTACAATGACAGCTTCGCCCGCTCCTCGGTCTCGAACTTCAACCAACCTGATGTTGTTATAAGGACAACTATTCGCACAAGTACCGCAGCCAATGCAGGTGCGGTCGTTTATGACTACTTCACCATGTTCTTCACTACGACTGATAGCACCAGTTGGGCAACCGATCATACAAACCGGATCAGCACAGTGCATACATGCGTTAGGCACCATGAAATGGTCATGGATCTCACCGTGCCTGACGAACCTAGGATTGTTGTCATGTCCGCTCGCACAGGCTCGGACACAATCGTCGCATCGCGTACAACGATCGAGGTCGATCATCATCGCTGATGTGCCATTGACGAAACGGTTAGAAACCAGGAACTCCATCATCCCTTCATCGGCAGCAACATCTACCGCAGGTGAATCCGTCGCAATCATTAGTTGATCATCGATGTTCCGGAGACTGGATTCTTCTGATTGCTTTTGAAACATACGTCCAATTGCGGTAGGAACATCTCGTTTGTCAATATTTGGATAAATCGCGCGTTCGAAGACGCGTGATGGAATCCGAACCACATCCAGATAGCCTACTGCTCGTAAGGTCATTTGGAGAGGCATCTGCTCGTGCCGTTCGCAGTTAGCCATTAGTTCCCGCAGCCCAAAGACATCGCCTTTACCTACGTAACCGACTGTTGACTCGCCGCTACCCTTCGGCCTTGATAAACGTCCAAACCCGCCTCGGACTATCAGAAGTCCGTTTACATATTCACCGAACTCTGCGACGACTGGTTCCGCCTCAAGCGGATTATGATCATCGCGACGGAGTTCCTTAAAGCTTCCGTACCAATCGAAAGTCCCGATCGTTTCGAATTCGGATAGAGCTATTAACTCATCCCAATCTGAGGGAGCCAAGGTTGCTCCTTCTAGAAACGGACAACTTCTGAGTGCGTTTTCGAGACTGTGTGACCGAAAGAGCGTATCGACATGTTCTCGCAGGGCGGAGTCGTAGCGCATTAGCTCGCGCAGTCCTTGCCAGCGAATCTCAAGCAATTGAGTTTCTTCTTCATCGTCGGCAACCACGGTGACTGCACGCGGAAATCGACCCAAAGAACTCAACTCGCCGAATAAGCTACCTTCGGGCATTACGTTTAAGTGGGCATCTGCGAATGCGTCGGGCGTTAGCTCAATTACGTTGGGTACGTCCTGTACGAAGACTCGACCAGAAGGACTAGGGCCTTCCGCCTCTTGTGAAGATTTATGGCTTGGATAGGTGCTTGTATCGCGTACTTCCGGAGACTGTGAAGCGAAAAAAATCCCCTTCAGTGATCTCCAGATGCTGGTGGATTGCGTGTCTTGTTGACTGAACTCGGTGGGAGGCAGTCCTTCAACGATTGCACTGCATGCACCCTTAAGAATTAGGAATGCCGAATTACCGAAATCTCCCTGCCGAACGACCACATCACCTTTTCTGAATAGCCGCACTCGCGCATCATTCCTTAGGATGTCACGTAATGGCATGGCCTTAGGAAAATTGTCCGCCTCCATACTTGCAAAGGGAAGCTTGCACAGAATTTCATCTAACTCTGAATCGAGTAGGTCCCTTTTCTCCTGAGCGATCGCGTCTGGAAAATCTTGGCTGAATGGCAAATCCCAGCGCTTTGGGACTCCTACGTTCTTTACGCTTACGATCGCCAATCTGGCGTTCTCCCCAACAACTACTAGATGCCCACCAATGAATATCGGCGCCTAGACGACCAAATTATTCGCTTGTGAGTGATAAGCTCCGTGCAACTATCCCCCGTAGGGCTGACCCTTAGTCGAATTAGATATCATCGGATCTAACGCCTTTAAGTTTGTACCATCGCTAGATCCTAGGAAGACTGTTATTGCATCAGCCAACCCTTTAGGCGCATTCGGGTCGATAGCTGAATCGGTTCCGATCGGTTTGGGTATGTTGGCAGTTACATCAGCAATTCCGGGTGCGGCAATCACGCTTAGTACAGAATCAAGCTTCTTTGCCGCGGCGTTTGCTCTATCGACCATTGCAATGTGGAACTTACCACCTTGCTCCTTAACATTGCTGATGTTTCTCAGCGAGGTTTCAAGGTCCACCACAATCCCTGTAAGAAACAGCAGCCGCCTTTTCTCGATGCTAGCCGGCCGGTTAGTAGGGGCATTGGGAGCCCCTTCAGAACTACTAAAATTGTGCAGCACCTCTCCTTGGGACCACGAGACTAGTTCGAAATCGCTGCCAGGTAGATGTCCTCCACGATTCACTACCTGCTCGTCTGGGACGGTGTGACAGCCGAAACAATTTTTAGCGATCTGATAGGTCATTTCCGAGTTAATCATTCCCAGATCAACAGCCGCTCCTAACCGCTTCGCACGGCTTTCTGCTGGCTCCGCCTTTCCGGTTCCCCACTTTAAATCTGATGCACTCAGGTCACCGTTTTCTTTTGAGTGAACCGCTAACCAATCGCGCCCAGCACCATGGCATGATTCACACGAGACTCCGAAGGATGCTCGCAACCTTTCGTTTTTTGCCTCGGTAGTGTAGTGGCAATCGCGACAAAGGGAGCTTCGTTTCATGCTTCGCTCACCCATCGCGGCGAGGATTACTTTGGCCTCTTCGCTGCGATGACGGTCCTTAAAGGTTGCGAAATGTCTCGTAAATTGCCAAGCATCAGTTTCGAGAGTGTGACAAGTTGAGCAGTTGTCATCATTCTTGATTGGCCCAATTATTTTGCTAGCAGCTTCCAACACGGCAGACTCATCAAGCCCTGCATTTGCAAATGTAGGTGCTGTGAAACATGCAATCAGAACCATTAAAACGTTCCGAAAAGTTACGGTGTTCAATCTTCTCCCCTCTTTTGTCTCTTCGCACTATTCAAGTCGAATATTGACCCAATCTTTTGTGTAAACACATAGTGAGTCTTAGCCTAAACATCGAGTGTTACCGGGCCTAGCGGAATGCAAGAACACGTCAGACATGTTCCGTCTTCGGTCGAATAGGCGGGGGCACCCCCTGGGTATTCAACTTCCCCGTCAATTATGGTTGTTAAGCAAGTACCGCAATTTCCAGCCAGGCACGCGTACGGTATTTCAATGCCGTTTGCTTCAGCAAACATTACGAGATTACCGTAATGGTCATCCCAGTTAGCGGCTGTGCCTGAGCGCTTGAATTTTACGGATGGTCCGGAGGCGTCAGCTACAACATTTGGCTTGGTAGCTTTGCGGCCGGAGGCGGGCCCGAAACTTTCGCGCAAGATGTCCTCATCCGGAACTCCCCAAGATCCAAGGTCTTCGATTAACGACTCCATCATCGGCGGTGGTCCGCACATATAGAACTGGTAGTTGTTAGAAGGGAGTACTCGACGAAACAGTTCAACGCTGATGCGCTCAGCATAATCGTAATCTGTACCTAACCGATCTGCAGGGTTCGGATTGCTGTAGCAAATGACTACATGTACGTTCGGATTCGCGGCACGCAGAGTATCCAGGTGCTCTTGCATGCAATGCTCTCCGTGATTACGCACGCCATAGAACAACCATGTCTCTCGGGATCCACCTGATGCGACGATACTGTTAACCATACTAAGCACAGGGGTGATGCCGATTCCACCGCCAATCAGAACTACTGGTCGATCCT
Organism: Gammaproteobacteria bacterium; assembly: GCA_002714125.1. The sequence goes on along the minus strand of PAWP01000003.1, from coordinate 6,535 downwards.
CAGTCAGATCGAGCCAAAATTTTCCCGATGGAGCGCGGACATCGAGGATATCGCCTACTTTGATCTCATCGTGAAAATGATTTGATGAAACACCCGGAGGCACCTCCGGCGAATCATTTGGCGGTGGAACTCTCTTAATCGATACACGGTATTCCTTGGGATTGGGTACGTCAGACAAGGAATAACAACGCGTGACGGTTTCGGTTCTAGAAATCTTTAAGTCAAATGTTAGGAATTGACCAGGAAAAAAACGTGGCAATTGTCTGTGATCATGCGGGACCAGGCTGAATGAACAGACGCTCTCATCGTCACACTCGTAGACTCGTTTAGAGACCTCGAACTTTCGATTCCCGGTCCAAGATTCGATGGCGTTCGCATCACTTTCGATACGATCTCGAACTCGCTCTAGCAGTATCTCCGCTTGGCGCAGATATAATTCTCTGCTGCTTTTGGAGAATTTGAGTCTATTGGCCAGACCATAAAGTCCAAGCAGAACATACATGGCCAGCGCTGCTGTTATTACAACGCCGCCTATCCAAAGGTTTTCGAGCCCGACGTTCAAAACTCGAGTCTCATCTCGGCCCGCAGCCCTAAGTTATTTTCAGTAGAGCTATTCAAGGCAGTAAATCCGTCTATGTTGATTAACACGTGCTGACCGAACACATGTCGGTACCTCACCCCTGCGCCAATAGACCGATTGGTGCGTTCGCTCTCATCCAAGCGCATACCTAGCTCAAATATGACCTGATTGCGCACCGGGCTGATAAACCATTGATAACCGAGCGCCCCTCCAATTGTTTGTGTAGCCCGGGTGTCTAAGGCGCCGATACTTCTTCCCAATCCAGCATTACGAAAGAGGATTCCAGTTCTGCCCAAGGGCCCTCCTGAAGAGGGATCTCTAGAAGCAGAAGCGAACTCATCGATGGCGACAAAACCGTTGACGTAGACATGGTCGTGGGTCCATGGTGGCGTCCATGAAACCTCAACAAAGATGAGGTTGCCGTTGCTAACCGCTGGCGACTCCTCCTTTAACGCATGCGAGCCAAGTAGTCTGGTTGAGACGTTGTAGTGGCCAATTCTGCGCACATCACTTAAGCCCCAGAAAAAGCCGTCAGAGCGTCCCTCTTGGTCATCAATATAGATGAAGTCAGCATTTAGAGTAGTTGATGGATAATCCGCTGCGAATACTAGCGCGTACAGCTTTTGGTCTTGGCCCCTTCGGTTGTCATTTCTGTGAACATTATCCCAGCCATAAATGAACGTCGCTTGCAGATCCGATCCACCAGTAGGTAGGAGTGTATTGCGAGTGACCCCGATGGCATCCACGATATCATTAAGTAGAAGTCCTTCTTGGTAATTTAGCGGCTGGCGTCCGACAGCAAATCCTAAATCGAGGTTTCTGGTGTCAGCAGTATCTAATGTAGGGAACATTTCCCCCAGATCGCCTTCGAAAAAAGCCGTTGTCACCTCTGAATTTATTTCATTGTTCCAGCCAGAGGCATCGCCAATAGCTCCCGATTCAAATTGGTATGAGGTAAAGCGCCCCTCCTCATCAAGTGGTCTGAAACCTATGAGGAACCTTTCACTTCCAGAAAGTTGGAGATTAGCGAAAAGGTCTAGTCGATTCGCCCATTCTGAGTGAGTTTCATCTGCGAAGCGGAATGATTGAAACGCGTTTCTGTAGGTGCCAAATACGACCAAAGAGGGCTGCCAAATCGCGCCACCAGGCAACTCGATTCCCTTGCGGATGTTGCCACTGGCTAGAAATGGATTTCCCAATTCGAGAATCGGGCTTGGCCTCGTAGGGAAACTCTCTACATCAAGCTCTGGTATCGAATCATCAGAGATTCTGCTTGTACGATTACCGTCCGAGTCAACTCCCGCGCCGGCTGCAGATACGGCGCCCGGGCTCAGCAAGAACGACACTACCAGAGCGCCGGGCAGTACTCTTCGAACACAGTTCAAGATCAGTCTTCCTGCTATCTGCGAAGCTAGAGGTGACATTAGTGCAGCGCTGTGACGGCGTTGTCTATGGAATTTTCATTTGTCTCGGGAAGCACGATTTCTTTTTCCCAGATGACCTGGTGTCCTGCTACCTGATTGTCTTCGGGTGAGTCTGAGTCAATATTCCAAATCACTGGGGCCCCGTCAGCGTCCACATGTCCATGTGCCAGCACTTCCGCAACGTCTCTCGCACTTAGGCCGTAATCGAACCCAACATCTTTTATGGCGTTAACTAAATTGACGGGCACCATAGCCGCCTTTAACTGCACTATCGCTTTGAGTGGAAAAACCGCGCTCTTTAGTTGATCTGATGTAACTCGATATTTCGCGATGCGGACCCCGTTGGGTTCTATCGACTTTTTGTGTTTGCGCGCCCCATTAGGACGCCCCTGCAAAATCGTCGCATTTCTAGATGGCCGAAGAAAAATTAAGGGTGTAGCNGAGTAGTTGACCGCTAGGACCTGCTCNCTTTCGCCACCAGCAATATTCCTAACGAGAAATTTTGACTGGAGACTAAATAGTTCATCATCTATCGGGAGCTCATGGTTGTGGACGTAGGCCGAGTGTAGGTCTCTAACGTCTCCGTTAGGATCTAAGTCACCAGATACCTTAATAACCCGACCAGTGGNNTCAAGGACGCGAACGTATAGCCATACTAGGCGTTCAGCATCGAAGCCCGTGGGTACGTTGTGCCCATCAGTTCCATTTCTAACCTCCACATCTATGCGGTATCCGTTACCGTTTACTTGCCCTTGGATGTCACCCAAAACATAGCCATTCTTGAGTAGCCTAAGCCTTTGATCTGCGATCTCTTTGAGCAAAAACAGGTTGTCTGTCACTATCTCCCGAGCATCGTAACGGTCGTCCACGGAGGACCACCGCTCAGGGAATGCGTAGTCATCGTCAACCTCATCCTCAAATTGATCTGTTCCCCAACCAGATTTCCAGTCAAATTCAAGCCACTCCCGGATAGTGGCCATACCACGCGCACGAGTGTCGTCTTTCTCGTGTTCCTCTTTGATGGCTCGGATGTCTAGTGGGAACAAAGATGGTGGTAGCACTGAATAATCTGGGCCCACGAACATGTGATTGGTGAGTTTGCGTGGCTTGGTCCTTAAACTGCCTACTTTTGCCGCTGGCCCGTAGTCGTAATTTTCTTTCTCAAAGTCGGGGTGTGTCTTGTCGGCCAGTATGCGTCCCGGTTCCTTGCCCATGTGACAGTCTTGACATGTGATGCCTTTCGCGTTCGCTGGACTATTCTTAAACTCACTAAATGCCTCTTCTAAACGGAACCCGTTTAGCAAATTTACATCATGGCAGACGGCACAAAATCCCGATGTACCCATTTGATTGGATCGACTGACCTCGCTATGGACCTTACGTCCGATACTTTCTGGGTCGGTCACGAGTCCACTCTTTGAAAACGCCACGTCAAGTTCTTGCGGTTCCCCGCTAGTGCCGTAAATGGGACTCGTGACAGGGCCTTCCTCAATGTGCAGTCGACCACTCAACTTCCCATATTCTTGGTTAAGGCGATGGCACGCTATGCAGGTGACACCCTCTCGCGACGTCGGGTGGCGATCTATGTTACTCATGAATATGTCTTCACCAAGGTTCATCCCGACCGGCGTATGGCACCGAATGCAGAAATCTCCGTTGGTTGACTGAGTGCGCTTAAGGATGGTCGCATGCATGGCATTGAATATTGGGCTCATCTGCGCATAGGCGTGCTGAGATACGGACCATTCCCGATAATGCTTAGGATGACAGTCGCCGCATTCAGTAGCTGAAGGGTAACGATCCTTATCAAACACCGCCTGATGCATGGCACCGGCATCAGATTCCTTACTGAGGCCTGCTAATGGAAACGACGACAGAAGGAATATCAGCACAAATTGGCAGGTAAACGACCGACCGACCAGTGATTGCGTCTTCTTGGGCGCTAAGGTGTCATAAAGCATATCTAAAATCTGGATTGCGACTACAGTACGAAGCAATTGTTTGCCGATCCTGAACTAATGTCTACTGTTGGGTGCTCCATAGGCCCCGGGAAATCGGAAAATAATTCGATCGTTAGCTCGTAGGCATAGTGTTGATTAGTGTGACGACCGGCAGAATTTTCGCGTTACGTGGAGTGCTGTAGTGGTTTCGAGCGGTACTCTGGTCATCCGAAACGCTAGGACTGATCCCTAAGCCTGTACATTGGTAAACCTTACTCGGCTTGCGGATCCCAAACGGTCGAGTTTGGGCACACAAGGGGTGGGGTCTTTTGAGGTTAGCTGCTCTTTGGGTTTAGTTACTCAGGGATAAGGCAATGGTCAAGAACTAGGAGATTTGTCTTGAGATCGATTGAGGTTTACACCTATGAGATGGCAGCGCATCTTGACAAAGATGGTCTGCGGAGCGAACGGGAATATGGGGAACTGGTCGAGAAATTTGAACAGAGAGTGACCGGTCTCATTGTGGCAAAGAATCCCGGCGCGCAGGTGTTTTTCGTCGAAAGTACTCAGGAAAATCCGCCTTGGATTCAAGAAATCTTGCTCGAGGTTCTCAAGGAATCTAGCTAGCTACNCGGAAAGNCCTGCCGTAACTGCCAGAGTTCTGTTTGTGTTCTACAAGTTGTCGTGCANTCCTCGGGGGTTGAACGTAGCCGAGCATGAGATGACGGTACNCATTCGCTAATGTCNACACAGTCAAGACTGAAATGTAAGCGAGTACTAACTTACATCTANCTACGANGGNGCTCGTTAATCTGCAAACGAGTAATTTTTGACTAGGGTTACCCAAAAAGTGGCCACCAACGTAAGCCTTCCGTTTGGGACAAACTATTTTTAATCGAAAAATAGTCTTTAATAATCAATATGTTGTATGGTCTTTTCGGAGGCTCTGCTTCGGGTCCTCTGGCCAGCAAATGGGGGCTTGAGGCAGGGTGGCGGCTACGGCTCGGATTGTTCCTCTTCGGCAGGTAAACGATGATTTTTGCAGGCTGCGCTAGAGATGCCGACTCCCACGAAAACCTCGCTGTTTCTTGATGTTGTCGACTTTGGAACTGGAGGACTGTTTGTAAGCGCTTACATACTTCATAATAACTATTTTTTGGAGTTGTCTATCTCCACCAAAGACGCCTGAACCCCCGCGTTAATGGGAGCGATGGCCCTCGAAATACCAGGTTGATGGGTGGTAAGAGAGGGTCCAGCGATTGTCCCAACCCCAGATCCCGTTGGCCGGAACCCCACGCAAGCGGGAAGATAGGACAACTGGGTGAGGCGCGAGGCCGACCGTGCCGATGATCCAGATGTTCTCCGCGTTCGAGCGAAGAATATTCTTGCCTGCCTCGGTTCGCCTGGCTTCGTCCATCGTCGTTCGTAGTTCGTCTGCCCACAGCTGGAGCTGGCGCATCACGGGCGGCGGCGCGGTACCGAGCCTGCCGTCCGTCTGATACCACCTTGACCAATCTGGCCAGGACGACATGTCCGCGCCGACCCGGCGCGGGACCCAGAAGTCCGGCGACTGTGGGAAGAGAATGTCCGTTACGCGGTCCGCATGCCACAGCGTCATCTGCATCTCGCCCGAAAGTGCGCGCGCGTTTTGCAGGCCGCTGTCGACTAGCTTCTGGCGCAGGTCGATGCCCACCGCGCGCCAGTAGCTCTCGACGAGTTCCATATTGATCGCTTTTGGCGTCTCCCAGTCGATGTACTCGACGGTGATCGTGAGGGGTGAACCGTCGGGATACTCGCGGAGACCGTCACCCGTCACGTCGCGCAGTTCCATTTCGTCTAGCAGTCGGTTGGCCTCGTCGGGGTCGAAGCCCGTGTGGGCAGTCGCGAACCATGGTTCGTAGAAACGGCTGGATGGGTGGGCCGTCACCTGGCGCGGCGTACCCCTGCCGAAGTAAATCAATTCGTTCATCTCCATGCGGTCAATCGCGACAGAGAGCGCCTTGCGGAAGCGGAAATCCCAATAGAGTTTAGCCAGGCGTGTGTCCTTCGCGTTGAAGTTCATCTGGATGACGATGTCGCTGGAGTGCAGGCGGGTCCATACATGCACCTTGATGCCGCTGCCACGCTCGCCGAGTTTCAGCAGCGGTATGTCCTGGGTGCGAAGCTCGTATGCCGAGAAGTCGAGCTGCCCCGTGGAGGCCATCGTAGTGATCACTTCCTTGCTGTCGACGATGGCGGAGTCGATGCGATCGATGTAGGGCAGTTGTTGCCCGGTTGGGTCGACCTTGAAGTAGTACGGATTGCGCTCGTAGACAATGCGGGTCAGATCACGACGCACCATTCGGTGGGCGTCCAGCGTCGGCGCATCGGCGCTCTCCTCGAGACGTCCCCGCTGGCTCGCGCCGATGAACGCCATCCAACTGATGAAGCCGAGTTCATCGATTCGCGCGTCCAACTCAGCTCGACCGGTATAGGCGGGGTGAAAGTGCCGATAGTGGTGTTTAGGCAACACCATGAAGTTGCCGTATTGCGCCAGGCGGTTAACGAATAGCGGATTCGGCTCGGCGAAGACATAGCTGAATGTGAGGTTG
>PAWP01000002.1 GCA_002714125.1 Gammaproteobacteria bacterium | reverse complement strand
CAGTTCAGGTGTGCCCACCGGCAACGCAACGAGCGACAAGACAAGCGCCAGAAAAAACGTCGCACCGATCACAACAAACGAAGAAATCTGGTAACTAGCTGCCACCACTGTCTCCTTCGTTTCTCCGTGCGACAGTGAGCCGTTCTTCTGTAAACACCAGTAGCACATGGCGAGACCGGTCAAGCAAGGCACTTGAAGTCGCCTGCACGAGAGCAAAGGGTTCCCCTGGGTCGTGCTCGATCCGCGTCACCTGACCTACGGGATAGCCCACCGGAAAGCGACCACCGAGCCCCGAAGAGACCAGCAGGTCGCCCACTTCTATGTCCGCCGTGCCCTGCACGTGTGTCAGCTCCAACTGCCGCATAACGCCGGTTCCCTGAGCGATCAGGCGCAGATTACTGCGGGCAACCTGTACCGGCACTGAATGGGTGGGATCAGAAAGCAACAGCACGCGCGCCGANAGCGGGCTGACATCAACCACCTGGCCCATGAGGCCTTCGGCATCGAGCAGTGGCTGCCCGACAAAGACGCCGTCACTGGACCCTTTGTCGACGATGATCTCGAGGCGCTCAGGGTCAGGATCAGTTGCCACCATTTCCGCCACGAGGACGTTATCCTGAAGCTTCGCGGCCGAGCCCAGCAAATCGCGCAGTCGGTCGTTCTCTGCAGTGAGCGCAGCCATCTTGCCGGTCTTCGCGCGTAGTAGCAGCAGCTCAACCTTCAATCGGTCCAGCTCATCACGCATGTCGGTGCGGCTTTGAAACATACGCTCGACGCCCTGCACGGCCTGNGCTGGCAAGTCGGCGATTACCACAACCGGAGTAATTGCNACACCCAAACCAGCCCTTGCCCCATCCAGCCAGTCCGACACTTGATCAACCACCATAAGACCGAGCGAAAGCNCGACAAAGCCAAGCAGCTTGTAGCTGATTACGTTCTCTTCAAGAAACAAGGATTTGATGGCGATGGTCCTCGCTTGGCCCTGCCAGACAATCGCGCCGCCAATCGTGGCGGGCCAGGNGCCCGATTAGTGGATCGATAGCAGATCGCTGTTCCGATCCCCTCCCATGATCTCAAGCGCACGCCCCCCACCNCGGGCGACGCACGTCAGCGGGTCTTCCGCAACTATCACTGGCAACCCAGTTTCATTCGACAACAGTCGGTCTATGCCNCGCAGCAGNGAACCGCCNCCCGTGAGCACCAGTCCACTTTCAGCAATGTCAGCTGCGAGCTCAGGCGGAGTCTGTTCCAGTGCACCCTTGACTGCCTGGGTAATCACTGAAAGCGGTTCCTGCAGTGCTTCGAGAATCTCGTTGCTGTTCAAGGTGAAGCTCCGCGGGATCCCCTCCGCCAGATTGCGGCCGCGCACGTCAATCTCCCGAACTTCATTGCAGGGGTAAGCTGTGCCAATCTCTTTCTTGATCCGCTCTGCCGTGGCGTCGCCAATCAGACTGCCCTGCGTTCGACGCACATAGGCGGTAATCGACTCATCAAAACGGTCACCACCAACACGAACTGACTGGGCATACACCACCCCATTCAGCGAGATCACTGCAATCTCAGTGGTACCGCCACCAATGTCCACGACCATCGTACCTACGGCTTCATGAACAGGCAGACCCGCCCCAATTGCTGCGGCCATCGGCTCTTCGATCAGCATGACTTCACGCGCACCAGCACTGGCNACTGATTCCTGGATCGCTCGCCTCTCAACCTCGGTTGACTGGCAGGGCACGCACACGAGCACTCGAGGGCTCGGGCGCATGAAGCTGTTTTCGTGCACCTTCTTAATNAAGTGCTGCAGCATCCGTTCNGTGACCTGGAAGTCTGCAATCACGCCGTCCTGCAATGGCCGGATGGCTGTGATGTTGCCAGGTGTACGCCCGAGCATNCGCTTGGCATCCAGCCCCACTGCCGCAACGCTCTTCTGATTATTGTTGTTATTTCGAATAGCTACAACTGAGGGTTCATCCAGGACAATGCCTTGCTCGCGGACGTAGATCAGCGTATTCGCCGTGCCAAGGTCAATTGACAGGTCGCTCGAAAACAGTCCGCGCAGCTTGTTAAACATGTCCGCGTTACTCTGGCTTACCGTAACTTGCTAAGCAAATTGGCTGGAGGGCGCTTTGGTCAGCCCGCAATCAACATCCGAGGCAGACATCTGACCGACCCCCATACACTTTGACTATTTGGTTTCAAATTCATCCGTAACCCTATCTGAAACCGAAGAAAATCTGACTCAAAGGCGGAAGTTTAGGCAATTGCGAAGCAAAGGGAAAGCGCCCCAACCGGGGCCCCGCACGCAGTGCACCTTTTTTGTGCACACCAGAGCTGGTGCCGCCAATGTGCGCTGGCCACAGCGTGTCTCCAACCGCATTTGATAGAATCCTTACCGCTCAAAGTGCCGGACCCAACCGGCGCTCAACCTCTGAGGAAACGCTCACCGTGAAAGTTGACGCATCGGTGGTGAGGCTCGTTGCAGACCTTGCCCAGCTCCACCTGGATCCAGCCGATCTGGAAGAGCAAATCGCAAGCATGAACCGTATTCTCGGCCTCGTTGAATCGATGAACAGCGTGGACACCGACAACGTCGAGCCGATGGCCAATCCACTCGATGCTACCCAGCGTCTGCGCGAAGACGTGGTCACGGAAGCTGACNCAAGTGCCAGTTTCCANGAAGTTGCGCCGGAAACCGAAGCCAACCTGTACCTTGTTCCGAGGTACGTCGAGTGAGCCTGCACGAATACACTATCACTGAACTGGTTGCAGGCCTGACGGCAGGTGATTACTCAAGCGTCGAAGTGACGCGCCACTACCTCGACCGAATTACAAGCCTCGACGACTCGATCAATGCCTACATTACCCCAACCTGCGAACAGGCCATGGCTGCGGCAGCCGCGGCGGATGCCGCACGCGGCAATGGCGATGACCGTCCTCTGCTGGGCATCCCCATTGCACACAAAGATATCTTTCTAACATCAGGGGTTCGAACGACCGCCGCTTCACGCATGCTTGACAACTTCGTCCCGCCCTTCGACGCGACCGTCGTCCATAACCTATCTGATGCTGGATTAATATCTCTTGGAAAAACGAACATGGATGAGTTCGCGATGGGCTCATCGAACGAAACCAGCTACTACGGTGTCTGCCGCAATCCGTGGGATCATGAGCGCGTGCCCGGCGGCTCCTCGGGCGGTTCCGCGGCCGCGGTGGCAGGGCGACTTTGCACAGCTGCCACCGGCACCGATACCGGCGGCTCGATACGCCAACCAGCAGCCATGTGTGGAATAACCGGTCTAAAGCCAACGTACGGACGCGTATCGCGCTGGGGCATGATTGCATTTGCATCGTCACTCGATCAGGCCGGGCCCATGACGCGTTCTGCCGAAGACGCGGCACTGCTGCTGGGTCACATGGCCGGGTTCGATCCGCGGGACTCAACGTCTATAGACGCGCCGGTACCGAACTATGTTGCCGAGCTAACCGAGCCAGTGACCGGCATGCGCCTCGGGGTCATCGCGGAATTCATGCAGGATCTCGCGCCGCCCATAGCTGCGGCGGTACAGGCATTCCTGCGCGTGGCAGAGGCGCAGGGTGCAACCGTCACTGAAGTCAGCCTGCCAAACGTCGCCCACTCGATCCCTGCGTACTACGTCATCGCGTCGGCCGAGTGCTCCGCTAATCTCTCCCGCTACGACGGCGTCCGCTTCGGCTACCGCTGCAAGGATCCCGAAGACATTGAGGACTTGTACAAGCGCTCACGCAGCGAGGCATTCGGTCGCGAGGTCAAGCGCAGAATCCTTACCGGCGCCTTCACGCTCTCTGCCGGCTATTACGACGCCTACTACAAGAAGGCACAGCAGATTCGCCGGCTAATCCGCAACGACTTCGTAACNGCCTTCGACAGCTGCGATGTGCTTGTAGGACCTACTACACCNGGCACCGCGTTTGACATAGGGTCGAAGAGCGAGGACCAGCTCGAGATGTATCAGCAGGACATCTTCACCATCGCCTGTAACCTTGCTGGTGTTCCCGCACTGTCGATGCCGGCGGGGAAGAGCGAGGGATTGCCCCTTGGCGTCCAACTGATTGGTAACTACCTGCNCGAGACGGACGTGCTGCGCCTGGCGCACCANTTCCAAAGCGTGACTGACCACCACAAGGANGCGCCTGTATGAACCTNCAACCCGTCATTGGNCTCGAGATCCATATACAGCTCGCGACGGCCTCAAAGATNTTTTCCGGCTCNAGCACAGCATTTGGCGCACGCGCCAACAGTCAGGCCTGCGCCATTGACCTTGGCATGCCCGGGGTGCTGCCCGTGGTCAACGCCGCTGTGTACCAGAAGGCAATTCGGTTTGGCCTCGCTATCGGGGCTCAGATCGCACGTCGCTCACATTTTGACCGTAAGAACTACTTCTATCCTGACCTGCCCAAGGGTTATCAAATCACGCAGCTTGCGGAGCCGATCGTCAAGCACGGCACCGTCGGCATCCAGACCGGAAGTGGCTTAAAGACCATTCGGATACTCCGTGCGCATCTCGAAGAAGATGCCGGCAAATCCCTCCACGAGGACTTCCAGGGCCTTACGGGTATCGACCTGAACCGTGCCGGTACCCCGCTCATCGAAGTAGTTTCGGAGCCTGATCTAATCTCCGCCGGGGAAGCCGTTGCCTATGCGCGAACAATCCACCGTCTTGTCCAGTGGCTCGGCGTCTCCGACGGCAACATGGCGGAAGGCTCGTTCCGCTGCGACGCGAACGTTTCGCTACATGAACCAGGCAGCCCGCTTGGCACTCGCACAGAAACCAAGAACGTGAACTCGTTCAGATTTCTGGAACGAGCGATCAACTTTGAAATCCGTCGTCAGCGCAAGCTGATAGAGGCAGGCGAATCGGTCATCCAAGAGACACGACTGTATGACCCCGACAATGATGAAACCCGACCAATGAGGTCCAAGGAGACCTCCAAGGACTATCGCTACTTTCCCGAGCCCGACCTGCTTCCAGTCGAGGTGACCGAGGAGGATATAAGGAACATCCAATCACACATGCCGGAGTTGCCCGACGCGCGGCGAGAAAGATTCACCAGGCAACTGGGTCTCACCGCAGAAGATGCCACCACGCTTACGGGGTCACGCGCCCTCGCGGACTACTTCGAGGCAGTGGCGGACGAAGCGGGTGACGCGCGTCTGGCGGCAAACTGGGTCCGCGTCGAACTAATCGGCGCACTGAACCGGGAAGGCCTTGGCATCGCCGACAGCCCGGTATCCGCAGCCCAGCTTGCGGGCGTGCTCAAGCGAATTCTCGACAACACCATATCGGGCAAGATAGCGAAGATTGTTTTCGAGGCACTTTGGCACGGTGCGGACTCAGCAGACCAGGCGATTCAAGCGCAGGGTCTGAAGCAGGTCAGTGGCGATGACACTATTGTCCCAATAGTCGACGATGTTATCGCCGCCAATCCTAAACAGGCCGAGCAGTATCAAGGTGGCAAAACCAAGCTTCTGGGCTTCTTCGTCGGCCAGGTCATGAAAGCGACTGGCGGCAAAGCGAATCCCCAGGAGGTGAACGAGATCGTTCGCCAGAAACTTGGCTGATGCGCCGAACGCGAGCCCGCAGGTGTCTCACCCGCTCCTTCGTGCACACGCACACGGTTGCTCGAGCGCCCCAACCAACGCGTGAGGTCACGGAGAAAGTGGGATGTATTAGAGCGCAGGTCCTAAAGCCAGATTGCAGTTGCGCGCACGGGTTAGCACCGACATCCGTCGCCACAGGCGCAGCCAGATGCCACCACCTAGTACTACAGCCCCGTCGAATGCCCGCGTCTTATGGTACTCCCACCAGTCCGGGCGAAGGCGGCCAAACCTGAGGTATACCCTCGCCCTCCATCACTTCACCGACCGCCAAGCCCGCACGGTCGAGCGGAACATTTAGCCACGACTTCGCTCTTGGATAACTCTGTGCGAGGTAAACCACACTAAAAGCTGCCCGGGTTCGCGTCAGATGATTGGCCGCGGCGAGGTGAACAGTGAACCCGTAGTGCCACACTTCAGATCCAGCATGCTGTAATAACAACGACCGGCACCGTGTCCCGGATCGCTGGATCATGCAGAATTTCGTATGGCTCTAAGGCATGGGTGATATCCACTATCTTCAAGNCGCCAGCTATNTGCGAGCCGTGCACATTGGCCGTTGCGCGACCCTCCGGTTTCCTTGTAGAGCGCCTGGTCTTGCCNTAGCAANATTCTGGGTTTNNGCAATAACTGTGCGACGATTCCAGTAAATCGGGCAGCACNNNAGTAAACGCGGGNTGGGACACGTTTCCCAATGTCGCATGCACTGGATGAAGGGCTGCTCGTANGTGCCTTTCACTCACAGGACGGAGGTTNCCGCTGGTGGGTTCGGCAACCTACGCATCTAGGGCGGCACCAGATCTAGCAAGTTCACCCCGTATAACCACGTTGTCCGTAATAACGAAACCGTCTTCGGAAAATGACTCCATCTGATCCGCGGGTAGCGCTAGCGGAAAGGTCATGCTCGCTAGGGCCTCGACTAGCCACGGACAATGCGTTGCTCGGCCGACCCGGTGAATCGATAACCAGGCATCAGCATCCGACCCAGACGGCGCCGGCACAGTTTAGATCGCGGTTCATCACGCAGAGTTCAGAACGATGTCAGAAAGCTCGATATCCGCGCAGCGTTCGCGCCCAGGTCAGAGACACCTACACGTGAAACGGATCTCACATCTACCAGACTGCCGCCATCAGCGTTGCGGACTCGCACGACCACGTCATCCTTGAAGCCAAACCAGAATGTAGTTGCAGTCGCCTCAACCCGGCCAACATCCCGGCCGATGATCTCAAGCCCCAACTCGACCAGAACAGCCTCTGCCCGGTCTAGGGCAGCATCAGTTGGCAGGTCCGAGCGCAGCGTTTTTACGACTGGATATGCCTGTCTCTGCGTGTCGGCAAGTTCTACCGCAGAAAATCCCTCCTGCCCGTAGATGAGATCATTCGAGGCATCCATCCGATGCTCTAGAGCAGCGCTGAAGGTCGGAGGGTCAGCGGTATCGGTGGTGATGTCGTGGATCGGTGGCACGCCGCGACCTGTCAGTGCTGTCGGCAGCATGACTATTACCGGCAGCAAGCCCAGTAATGCNGCCACTGCGCTCAAATTGCGGTCACTCGACAGTCCCTTCCTGCCGGCGACAANTGCCATCACGATGCCGCCAATGAGAGTGACCACTGCCAGCAATACAGCGGCGAGCAAACTGATGAATGAAGGACCCAATTCGGCAATCCCGAACTTGTGGCCCAGCGGCGCGGCAAGCAGCAAAACTAANGCCACAACTCCACAGACGAGAAGCAGCTTCGACCACCACTTTGATTCTTCCAATAGACACCCCGGGATACTCGCTGCCATGAGGCTTTACCCACTGAATGCGGAGCGACGTATGCNACAAATGAAGACGAATCTTTACCGATTCAAGTTAACGAGGCAAATGAGGCATAGCTGCGAAACCTGCGCAATATGGTTCCCAAATGGGCCAAGCGCATCCTGGCCTCGCCCGGATGGTCCTCATACAGATCGACTGCGCCTACTCTGTGGGGCTGGCTTCGACATCAGCATAGATGGCGAACACATTACGGTCGGCGCTGACGTCAGCATCGCGCGCACGTGACACCAGCAAACTCACGCCCATCGAGGCGACCGTACCACCGGACATTACCCGGATCAGCTTTCACCGCTTAACGTTGTAAGTCCCTTACAATGCACGTTCCAACATACGCGTGCAAACTAGCCCCTCTCCCCTGCTTTTTGCACGAATCTCGCTCGTTAGCGCCCGCCGTCGATAACCAGGCTCTGCCCTGTCATGAAGCTGCCGGCAGCCGAAGCAAGAAAAACAGCTGCGCCACCGATCTCGTCGGGCTCGCCAATCCTACGCAGCGCAGCATTTGAGGTTGTGTTCTTGAGTGTTTCCGGGTTCTCCCACAACGCCCGCGCGAAATCCGTCCGGATCAGCCCCGGGGCGATTGCATTGCAGCGAATATTGTCTGGCCCGTACTCGGTTGCGATATTGCGCGCCAGCTGCATATCGGCCGCCTTCGATATCGCATAGGTCCCCAACACAGGGCTGCCGCGCAGGCCGCCGACTGAGGACACAATGATGATTGCGCCATCTTTGCGCTCGGCCATGCCCGGGATCACCATCTGAGCCAACCAGTGATTCGATTTGATGTTCGAGTCGAGGATTTTTTCAAAAGCCCCGTCCGGAATGTCCAGCATTGACCCGTAAAATGGATTCACAGCCGCGTTGCAGACCAGAATATCTATCTTTCCAAGCTGCTCCACAGTCTTGTCGACCAGCATCTGCAGCTGCTCTTTATATCCAATATGGCAAGGGATTGAGGTTGCACCACCCGGCCCATCACCAACGGCAGCATTGATCTCAGCTGTTGCCGCCGCACAGGCATCTTCCTTTCGCGAAGACACCACCACCTGGGCACCGTGCAAGGCCATCTGTACGGCAATCGACTTGCCGATACCTTTGGTTGAGCCGGTCACGATGGCAACTTTGCCACTCAAGTCGAAAAGGTTGTCCAAGAGCTTGCTCCGCAGAAAAGCCGCGATTATCTCAGGTCCCCTGGGTTTAGCAACGCGAATCGACGCAATGCGGCCCAGGCGCGTCGTTAGGTCGCACTGTCAGTGAGGATTCCCCCCAAGTGCGCCAGCTATCTCCTATGATTGACCAAAGCATTCCGAAAACCAGGAATAGCACAGTACAGGTTCATATATTCCGCCAGCGGGTAGCCCGGGCCCGACTCAACGGAAAGAGTGCCTTGCCGAAGTAGGTGAGGTCACAATTCACCACGTCAAGCAGTCGAAATACATGACCAATAACGAAAACATCAGCACACCCGATCACATCGTCAGTGTCTGGAACGAACAGTAGACCACAGTGGTCCAGACTCGCGGTCAAACCTGGCTCAGGCCGCGTACCCCGCGGCCACGCGCAAGACTTCCGCATACCCGGCCCTGATCTCCATCCGCGGCCCGTAGCCCTTGGCTAGCAAGGCCTTGTGGACGTCTGGCAGGCGGTAGCAGGGCGCGGAAACCACGAGGTGGTGCTCGAGATGATAGTTCACAAAGTAAGGCGCCAACATCAGCCGAACCAGAGGGTTCGCGAGGATTGTCCGCGTGTTGCGCAGCCTATCGTCGTTGTCTGGTACAACCGCATGCTCACCAATGTTGCGAACCCGTGACACCAGCAACTCCCACGTCAGGTTCGGCAGGACCCAGAGCAAGATGTAGAGGAACCCAGCACCCACCGCCGCAAACCCGGCAAGAAACACCGCGTTGATGAGCAGGTTAGGACCAAGCCTACGCAAGCCTTTGCCCCAATCAAGACCCCGTGCGTCGCGACGCTGGAAGAAGCCCCCAACGGCACCAACGCGCTGCTTCCACCCTGTCTGCCCAAACAGGTCACGGAGGAATTTGCGGCGCAGACTAGCGGGGGTTGTCGGAAACGGCGCCGACAGTACCAGATCGGGGTCANTTTCCTGTTGGNTGAACCGATGATGCTGCAGATGGTATTTGCGGTAGGGAATCACGCTCGCGCCCAGCAGCGGCCGGTTGCAGAACCACTGCCCAGCCCAGTCATTGATGGTTGCATTGTTAAACAGCAGGAAATGGGCGGCGTCGTGCGCAATGACGCCAAGGCCCAACTGTCGGGTGCCGACCAGCACNATGCCAAGCACAATCATCAGCGGATGCGGGAACAGCACGCAGACCGTCCAGACGCCAATGATCATCGCCCAGCAGTGCGCAATGAGCAGTGCCCCNNGCAGATCTGAACGCGCGGAGAACGCCTCCAACTCCTCGCGGCTGAAGATATCGGTNNGGCGAGCCACCACTTCCGTGGCATCGGTTGTCGTGGCATTCATGGCGGGCTGGGAAAAGCTCGAGTACCCAANCTTAGCCCANCGCTGGNCGCACGCGCACCGGGTNAATAANTTGTGTCATCCCANGTTGCCTAATACCGGCTTACCGCGCGCGAAGACCTCAACAGGGCCAGTGAGCGCGGCCAGGTCCGCCAGCGGATCACCTTCGACAACCAGGAGGTCAGCATAGAGCCCGGATGCAACTCTGCCAGTGACATTGTCGATACCCAGCGCAACGGCACAGTCATGGGTTGCAGTCCGCAGCGTCTCTATTGGCGACAGTGCCGCAAAGTGCGCAAACTCGGCAAGTGCAAGTGGTAGATCATGGTGCTTAACACCCGGGATTCCTGCGTCGGTAGAGGCAATCAACCCAACCCCAGCGGCGCGTAGCCGCGCCAGGTTCTCCTGTCGCAGGGTCTCGAGGGGTTTATTGCCCCGAAAACGCGCCCAACCAAGGTTGATCGTAGGGGATACCCAGGTGCCCTGTGCGGCCATGGCCGCCACCGTAACTTCGTCGTAGTTCTTGCCCCAACCGTTCGGACCNACCCAGGAGCAGTGCTCAACTGTCCGAACCCCCGCGTTCACCGCGTTCACGATCCCCGTGGTACCGTGACAATGGGCCGCCACGTGGCGCCCCTTGTCTGCGCTTGCCTGCACAATTGCGCGGATCGTCTCGGTATCAAACTGAGCGTCCGCAGGCGTGGAGTTAGGGGTCAGCGAGCCTCCTGTNGCCATCACCTTGATTAGATCNGAGCCTTTATCCACCTGNCGCGCCAGAACCTCCAGAGCAGCGTCAACGTTGGCCGCCTCTCCACCCCAGAAATGGCAATGCCCACCNACCGAAGTGATGGGTTGGCCTGCACACAGCAGCCTCGGACCTGGGGTCTGGCCTGCCTCGATCTCATCGCGCAGAGTGAGCTCAGCCCAGTTGCCCCCTCCTAGATCTCGGGCGGTAGTGATACCAGCCCGGACCATGGCTTTAGCACGCAGGCGCATGTCGGGCAAGAGCGCTTCGGGGTCGGTCTCCTGATCCTCCGGCGAACGAACCGCGGGGTCCAGGCAAAGATGCACGTGTGCGTCCATCAGTCCTGNGAGNACCGTCAGTCCCGACATGTCNCGCGAATCAGGCCCCGTTTCGCCGAGGCTCAAGATCCTGCCAGCCTCTATCTCAACAGAAGCGGCCTCATGGTAGTCCTCCGCCAGGCCATCCCAAATGCGGATGTTAGTCAAAAACATGGTCAGCTCCGCTTTTCGCTGTAGACGAACAGCGATGACGCAATGAAGTTAAAGACGCTGGCCGACGCGACCCCGGCGACAAAAGCCAGCAATCGNTACTCATCAAAGAACGGCANATAGTTTGTAAGCACGAGGTACATGCCGTAACTAAACATAAATCCAACGCCCGAAGTCGTGACAAACTCAACCCACTGGCGCCCCCGCGGTCGCCGCTCCCGGTCACCAAAAGTGCTCGTCCGATTCATAACCCAATTCCAGGTCACAGCCGGCCAGAATGAGATACCCCGCGCAACACCATGCGGCACGCCAAGCACCTGCAACAGGTAGTAGCAGATGAGATCGACGACAAATCCGCTTGTACCGACNACGCCGAAGTGCAGGAATTCGGCAACCCCGCCAAACTTTGCCAGGTACAGCCGGCGCAGGTGGCGCAGGTAGTTGAACTGCTGGCGGAAGGTCATCTTGTTGTCACGATGCAGNCGGTCTCGAAAACCAATGGGTATCTCGTCGACGCCGTCAAAGTCGCCGCGCACCATCAGCTCGAGCCCGATCTTATNACCAATGGGTCGAAGCGACTCAATGGGGATACGGCTACGATCAAAACCAATGAAACCGGACATCGGGTCCTCGCAGTCCACCAGCGGTTTGGCTAGCGCGGTGGCTNCATTGAAGTTCAAGTCATGGAACAAGTTGCAACCCTNATCGAACCCGCCGCCTTCCACATAGCGACTGCCGACCTTGAAGCGGCTCGGGTTCTCGCAGAGCGCCGCGTACATCTTTGGTACAACGTCAGGAGGGTGCGACAGGTCAGCGTCCATCACAATGATGGTGTCATGCTGCGCTAGCCGGATACCGTCGACAACCGACAACGAAAGATCGCGAGGCAGTTGCGTACGACGGTGGGCCCGCACCGGCAGGGTCTCACCCAGTTGCTCCGCAACTGCTGCAGTGCCGTCGGGAGAGTTGTCGTCTACAACGAGCATCTCGCACTCAACGTCGCCCATCGCCTCATGCACCCGCCGAGCGAGCTCAGGCAGGTTCTCCGCCTCCTCGAAGGTTGGTACGACGATAGTGAGCAAGTGAGGGCGTTAGGTTCTGTTTGCTTGCGAGCCTAGCACGATGGTGCGGGGAACCGGCTCAGCAACCTCGCGGACTCAGCGCCAGGTTCGGGCTGCCCGGACCCTGGCGCAAACAGACGGTACAACCCGTACAGACTAGTATTACCCGCTACCGGGTATAGCTCGAGCGATTCGAGAAACAGCCGCTCGGCAACAATTCGATTACGAGCACGCCAATGACTTCAGGCCGCATACTCCTTGAGCACCGCCAGGCTCTGGATATTGGCTTCCNGCGGGATCAATGGTTCGACGGAGTCCGCGAGCGCCAACATGGCCGCGCCATCCTGCTGTTCCCATGGCCGCCGGATCTTCTGTACCACCGCCGCATGAGCCCGTTCACGTAGAAGAAAGTCGAAGAAAAAGAGACCCTCATCCGGTTTGCCTATGTGTTTGTCGCGATCAGGCCAACCGATGTGCAGCTTCAGCATCTGAAGATTGTCGCGAACGGGTTGTTGGTGGTTGTTCATGAAAGTCTTGGGGGCCAACGTGGGCCCGGGCAATTCCCTTTCACTAAATGTGACTCAAGGTCCCGTAAAGGCTGTCACTGAACACAGCGTGTCGCGAAATACACTGGGCCTCGACACATGCACCCACCAATCTAAAAAGAAGACGAGGGATCAAACGACGGCAGTAAGGAGAATCCCATGTTCGGTCCAAGAGTAGCTCAATGTGACCTCCTTTGGCTNTTGCCTGACAGGCGTACTGATGTTTTTGGCCTCACTACTTCGCGGCACGGGGCTCGTTTAGGCGCACCACTTCCATCAGTCCGGTGAGGATCAGGTCAGGCACGATGTGATCNAAAATCCGGGTCCGCGCAAACAGTGTGGCAAATCCACCCGTACCGAGGACCAGTGGCGCCTCCTCTGCAAATGCCTCTTCACTGACCCGAGCCACGATTTCCCTGATCATACCCACGTTGCTCCAGTACAAACCGTTCTGAATGCTCTCAATCGTCGTGCGTCCGACAGCGGACTTGGCGGTGATGATCTCCACCGGCGGCAGCTGTGCCGTCTTCTCCTCAAGCGCTTCCATCGACAGGCGAATACCCGGAATGATATTGCCGCCAAGAAACTCCTGATCTTTCGTAATCGCGCATACGGTGGTCGCGGTACCAAAGTCGGCTACGATCAGGTTACGATCCGGAAAGAGCTTAATGGCACCCACAGCATCCGCGATACGATCCGCGCCGACTTCCTTGGGATCGCGGTACAGGATCTTGAGGCCGGTCTTGATCCCGGGCCGCAGCACGAGCGGCTCCAGACCAAAGTACTTCTGACAGCACGCACGCAGTGAGTAAATTAGGTCCGGCACCACGCAGCAGATGGCGATGGTCTGCACTTCATCCGGGTCCAGATTGTTTTCTCGCAAGACCCCGCGGAAGAAGACGCCAAGTTCGTCNGACGACGTCTGATGGACCGTGGTCTTGCGGAACTGGTACTGCAAGACGTCGTCACGAAAGACGCCCGCGAAGATCTGGCTGTTGCCAACATCAAGACAGAGTTTCACCGCTGGTTCCCCGCTATTGTTCTTGTACAGGTTTAATTGGTATGTCGGGGTGCAGCCGCCGGCAACTCGACATTATCGATCAGACGTACCGCAAGGTCACCGNTAATGAGCGACGCTGCTCCAAAGCGGCGCTCACCCTGGGAAACCACGTAGTCCACCTCGAAACCCATCTCCGCAAGTCCCGCTGCAACGCCAGAGTCATCCATGTCCGAGCGCAGCAAACGATTCAGAGTTGGCGCGATCTGCCGAGACTCTGCCGAAAGTTTGAGGTTGCGGGATGACATCGCCAGCCCATCGGCTTCCCTCACGGTCGGACAGACCANAATATCCGTGCGNAGAAAAAAAGCCTGCACCATATCCCGGATAAGCAGGTATTGCTGGTAGTCTTTCTCGCCNAAGTACGCGCGATCTGCCNGGGCGATNTTGAGCAGTTTCATCACGACGGTCAGCACGCCATCGAAATGTCCCAGCCGATGNGCGCCGCACAGGCTGTTNGACACTTCCTTCTCGCTGATCTGGTANCGATAGTCGTCNGCGTATATTTCCTCGTAGCGGGGCANAATCAGATGGTCCGNACCCANCGACTCNGCCAGCTCAAAGTCGGCGTCCAGAGTTTCAGGGTAGTTGGTTAGATCATCCAGATTATTAAACTGTGTCGGGTTCACATAAATCGAAACCATCGTCGCATCGTTGCCGGCGACGCTGGCTTCTATCAATGAGGCATGCCCCTGGTGCANCGCACCCATGGTGGGTACAAAGCCAAGCGACTGCCCATGCGCTTCCAATTCCGCACGGGCCGCCCACCAATGAGTCAGTTCCTGGTGGACCTTCATCGATAGGACTCTTTGGAGCTNGGGAACTCTTCCGCCACCACTTCGGCATGGAAACGGTTTAAAGCGTCAACCACCACCCCATGACTGTCGGCATAGGTCCGCAGGAATTTAGGCTTGAAGTCAGGGTTGNCACCNAGCAGGTCCTGCAATACCAAAACCTGCCCGTCAGCCTGCGGGCCCGCGCCGATTCCAATAGTCGGGATGTCGATTTTCTGCGAAATGCATGCGGCGACTTCAGTTGGAACACACTCAAGGACAATCCCGAAGCAGCCGGCGTTTGCAAGCTCCANTGCCGACGTCANCAGACGTTCAGCCTTGTCGCCTCTGCCCTGCACCTTGTGTCCGCCCAGCCCATGGATGGACTGAGGCATTAGACCGATGTGACCCATGACCGGCACACCCGCCTCAACTATGTGGCGAATGATCGGAATCTGATGAGCATCGCCTTCAACCTTGACCGAGTTAACACCGGCCTGCATCAGCGCCTGAACTCCATCCATTGCCANCTCAAGACCCTTGCTGCAGGACAGAAACGGCATGTCGCCGATAATAAACTTACTCGGTGCGCCGCGGCGCACCGCCGACACATGCATAGCCATCATCTCAATAGTGGCATGTACGGTNGAATCAAACCCGTGCATGACCATAGCGAGACTGTCCCCCACGAGAATGCAGTCGACATCGGTCTTGTTAATGATCTGTGCCGACCAGTAGTCGTAGCAGGTCACCATAGAGATTTTGCGCGCGCTAGCCTTACATTTNGCGAAGCCATGCACGTTCATTGCCATTGCTGACATCAGCGGTCCTCCAGGAGCTTAACGCCTGGCCTCGCTGTCAATTTCGGAGGCAGTGGTGCAACGGTCCGACGCGCCGTGAGTCGCAGTGNGTGCCGGTACCTGTCGTCAGTGCCTACGCAAGCGAGGATCGGATCAAGTCCCACATATTGCCTGACCGCATGCAGTTATTCTGTTATTGGCGCGGCCAATGTTGATGGTTGTGNCGTTGTCGCCACTCCGTCTCTGCCCCATTCGGGNTCAAAGCAAANCNGAGACTAANAGATCGAAAAAAGCCTGTAAAGTACCAAGAGCAAGCGCCGGATCGACGCTCTGGCACGGCCATTACTAGACTGCAGGCTTATGCACCCGAGCGGTGACGAAGACCATGCTGAGCCCAAAGCAAATCAGCCAATACGAGTGCGCCAGTTACCTTATGCTTCGCGGCCAGTTTGATGAAACAGAAATGCAGCNCCTTGACGCCGCTGCCGTTGCATAGAAGCAACGCTAGACGTACTGCAGGCTGNCATGTTCCCNGTTGAACGCAAACTCACCACNACGGTTAGCGGGATCGCAGGCCCACATAGGNACTAGAAGCCGTGGGCGTCCACGCCCATTTGCCGAAATTTCTNGCCATAGTGCAACTTGGCGGGTCAGTTGAGCGTCTAGAGTTGGACCTGGCGACGGCTCATCAGCCATGACCTCACGGGCCCGAAGCGATTCAGCCGACACGATCTTCGGTCGAAGGAGTACTGCCCCCTCGCAAAGTCCTTCTGGGCAAACCGTTAGGGCAGCGAGTAGTTCAACTCCAGTTCGCCGGCCGCCTGATTGAACCACTCCACGACTTCACGGTGGTAGGGAATGCCCTGCTCTTTGCGAATCTGCTCTTCCTCATGTTCGATCAGGCCGGCNTAGTACACGCGCTCCTGTCCCGCAATCGGCTTCATAGATGNGAGGCGGCCAAGGAGTTTGTCCATGTCCGCNTTGAAGTCGGCAGCGTCGAGGAATGCCTCGATCTTTATCGCCATCACAAATTGGGAGTGCTGATTGCCGCCTGCCAGAAAGCCAGGGCCATTGCCGGAGAGGATGCCTGACATGATGTCGACAATAGTTGCGAAGCCGTAACCTTTNTGACCGCCCTGCTCACGGGTGCCCCCGAAGGGGAGCATGTAAAAGCCGCCATAGTTCGGCGAATCGATCTCTTCCATGATCGGCTCCCCGTCGAGCCCTGTGATCCATCCAGGTTCGAGGTGCGAGCCAATGCGCCGCGTGAGCATCAGCTTGTTCGCTGCCACCTGTGTTGTTGCCACGTCAAAAACAAATGGAGGGTGTTTGTCAGCGGGGGCACCCCAGGCTATCGGATGTGTGCCAAAAACTGGCTCAGTGCCCCACAGCGGTACCTGCAGGCCGCCGCCCGCAGATACCATGCAAACACCAATCATGTCGTGCTTAAGCGCCATTAGCGGGTAGTAGGCCAGCATGCCAACGTGACCGCAGTTCTGCACTGCTACCGCACCCATGCCGGTGGTCTCTGCCTTCTCGATGGCCATTTCCATCGCCTTGGGTCCAACCTGGATACCTAGGCCCTGATCAGCGTCTAGCGTTGCAGACACCGGCGACTCGCGCAGCACCTTGACGTTCGGCCTCGGGTTCTGACGGTCGGCGCCGTAGAGCGCCACATAGTTACGCAGCATATTGGAGACACCGTGGCTTTCGCAGCCACGCAAGTCACTCGTGAGGAGCACATCAGCGGAGAGCGCGGCATCCTCGTCGGTCATCCCCATTTTCTGNAAGATCATCTCTGTNGCGCCGCGAGCGGCCTCTTCCGAAACAAATACACGGTCGTCTTTCGGTACCAAAAACCGCTTCAGCATGAGCCGCTCCTTCGAGTCTTTTTAGTTCAGAACGGCGGCAAGTGTACATGAGGCAAACCGCGCGGATGTTGCAGCATTGAGTTACGGTTCGAGCAAGAGCAATTGGGAGTAACTGGTCATGCATAGAGTCGTTACTGGCCACCAAGGTGGCAAAGCGGTGTTCACTAGCGATGACGACGTCGCCCCAACCACCATAGAGATGCTGCCCGGAAGCGAATATCACGACCTTTGGAGTGCCGATGCCCCCGCGACGTTCCCGAACGACGGTACCGAAACGCACGCGACAAAGTGGTTCCCACCCATTGGCGGCTACCGGTTTGCAACGTTCACCGTGCCGGCGAGCAACTCTGCACTGCCTGCGGACTTCGATCGGGCAATGGCGATGCAGCAGTTGGAATCGACGCTCCCCGGTATGGTCACACAAGCCCGTATGGAAGCTGACAACCCAGGCATGCACACCACGGACACGGTCGACTTTGAGTATGTCGTCTCAGGTGAGGTGTGGCTCGAACTGGACGACGGTGCCGAGGTGCATCTGAAGCCAGGCGACACGGTGGTGCAGAACGGCACGCGCCATCGCTGGAAAAACAAGGGCACCGAGCCCTGCACCATGATTGTGTTTCTGACTGGGGCGCACCGCACCTGACCGGTGCCAAGATCAGCTAACACATACCCTCATGCCCGCGAGGTATGCATTTTCGATCAGCTACATCCGTTTCGACAGCGGTGAGTCTCGGTGCCAAGAGCGTTCGCACGGCGTGGCAAGCCCTGTGCCACGGTGATGCAGAACGAGCAGGCATCACCGCTAGAGCAAGCATACCGAACTCTGTACAAAGGTCGTGTGTCTAACCTAAGCACACAACGCCTGATCAGCATCGGTGTCAGGTACCACGTACCTTCATGCCAGCGGCGAGGTAGGCGGCGTCGATGACCTGCATCTGTTTGACAGCGTCTTCTGCATCTGTGGG
Source organism: Gammaproteobacteria bacterium (assembly GCA_002714125.1). The sequence goes on along the minus strand of PAWP01000002.1, from coordinate 2,347 downwards.
TTGCGGCGAGCCGTTACATACGGCGTCGACAAACGCGTCGAGCTGGAACGCATAGGTGGAGCGCTTGCTGGCTTCTTCCCTTGTTGTCTCACCACCCACGGTGACCTCAAGGCTATTGCCATGCTGCGGCACAAGCGGATTCACCACCTTCATGATTCCTTCTGTACCCGTGACGGTCATGTCCGCGGTGAAACCCGACTCACACATTGCACCTACGGTCCTTGCCGTTAGCCCGTCGGCCATTTCATAGTCGATCTCGAGACGCAGATCGACCTGGGGATTGCCTTCTTTGGCTGTTGCACGGACCACCGTCGGCTCCTGACCGGTGATGTGGCGTAGCCAGGAGATGGGGTAGCAGCCCATGTCCATGGTCGCTCCGCCGCCGGTTTCGAAGTGCATACGAATGTCATCAGGCTTGATCTGCCCGATGATGAACTGCGCCTCGACATGCTTCAGTTTGCCCAGTTGGCCTGACTGAACCACCTCGATCGCACGAAGAAAAAGCGGGTGATAGCGGTAGTGAAACGCTTCAAGCAGCACGAGCCCGGTCTCGCGCGCCACGGCGGCCATCTCCTCAGCCTCCGCCGCATTCATCGCAAAAGACTTCTCGCAAAGCACGTGTTTACCGGTTCGGAGTGCCTTGATGGTGTACTCGAGGTGGTGACTGATAGGCAGCGGGTTGTAAATCGCATCCAGCGAGTCGTCATTGATCACAGCATCGTAGGAGTCGTACACGCGCTCGATGCCATGCTTTTCTGCAAACGCCTCTGCCCTTGAGCGATCCCGAGCCGCGACAGCAGCGACGACCACGTCATCATTCTCGTCAGCCGGCGCGATCAATGCGCCCGGTGTAATTGCGGCCGCACCCAGCGTGCCAATACGTAATGCGAGCATCGAACGTCTCCCAGATGATCTTGTCGCTGATTCTAACGCACGCCGTTAAGACTCCGGGAACTTCAGGGGCCGGAGTGGGGTGATTGGCTGCGAGCTTTGACAACTCGCCATCGACCTGAAGGCTCGCCTTCAGGCGGTTCCGCTTACGTCACCGTTGTCGTCGCGGCCAGATGCAGCGCCGCTACCGTTGAGGGGACCGCCGTCTTTCTCCATCGGGATCTGAAAGCCAAGCGCGGAGGCTCTGCGCGCCCAATGCTGTCGGGCCAGACGCTGCATGTCTTCGGCGACATCAGCCTCATCGACAATCTCAATCCCTAGCAGCGTCTCGATGAGATCTTCCATACTAACGAGCCCGTCAGTGCCGCCGTACTCGTCCACCACGAGAGACATGTGATCCCTTTCCTGGATAAAGTGATCAAACAGAGCCGAAAGGGACGCCGAGGCAGGGATGGCGCTAAGGTCCCTGCGCAGATCCTTCAATTTGATGGAATCCTGATCCCGAGCCTGAGCGAGCAGTATGTCGGACTTCAGGACGAATCCTGAGACGTTATCCACCGTCTCAGGGTAGATCGGGATACGCGAAACGGGAATCTCCACCGCATCGTCCAGCAAATCACCTACGGTCACGTCTTCCTGAAATGCGAGGATGACCGTTCGCGGCGTCATGATGTCGTTGACCGTCAGCGAGTGCAGGCGCAGCAAGTTGTTGAGGATCCGGTTCTCAACCCCGCGCAGCTCACCGCTGTCTTTGCTCATCTCCGCAACCGCGGCAATCTCGTCGCGCGTCACCCGCTCCGCTCCCTTCGAGCTGGTGAAGACCCGGGTCAGTACTTCGGAGAACCAGACAATGGGCAGCACAACCCTGATGAGGATAGCAACGCCGTGCGCGGTTGGCACCGACAGCGCGCGCCAGAACACCGCACCGATCGTTTTGGGGATGATCTCTGAAGCCACCAGGATCAGGATAGTCATGACGCCGGAGGCGATCCCGACCCCTATGCTGCCCCAGAGTGCACCAGCCTCGGCCCCCACACCGACGGCCCCAACCGTATGCGCAATAGTGTTCAACGTGAGGATCGCGGCTAATGGCCGATCGATGTTGGCTTTCAGATCCGCAAGCAGCCGGCCGCTGCGCGGAGAAGTCTCCCTCAGCGATTCGGCATAGGAAGGCGATGCCGACAGCAGTACAGCCTCAGCGATGGAACACATGAACGAAAAGCCGAGCGCTATCGCTGCATAGACAATCAGCAGAGTAAGGCTGCCATCAGATGAAACAACGTCCATTAGACGCAGCGGGCCTCAGATGACCGTCATAGCGGCTTGCGCCGCCACAACAGGGGTCTCAAAAAGACAGTGAACGGATCTACACACCGCGGCAGACCAGACCGAACATGGGTACATTGTAGGGCCATGGGAACGACCTGCTCAATACCCCCCCCCGACAACTCATGAA
>PAWP01000001.1 GCA_002714125.1 Gammaproteobacteria bacterium | reverse complement strand
ACGCGGAGTGAAACTGACGGTTCAATACGCGCCTAGCGAGTTAGTCGACTCGCGCCTGTACGGCTCGGACGCGATGCTACAATCGCCGCCCTCGCACTTCTGGCCAGGCAAGATGAGGACCATCAAATGAGCAACGCGCGGCGTGTCGCAATACTGGCGGGTGATGGCATTGGCCCGGAAGTGATGACTGAGGCCGTGAAGGTGCTTGACGTAGTCGAGCGGCACCGCGACGTCGAGTTTGAGTTGATCGAAGCGCCTTTTGGCGCCGGCGCGTACTTCGAGCACGGCAAGGCCTTCCCAGTCCAGACAAAGGCGATCTGCGACAGTGCTGACGCCATATTGAAGGGACCGGTTGGGCTGTCACACGAGGAGTCGGCCAAGATTCCGGTGGAAGAACAACCGGAACGCGGCGCGATCCTGCCATTGCGTGCACGCTACAACACCTACGCTAATTTCCGCCCGATCTATCTGCCTGCCCACATGGCGCATTTCTCCCCGCTAAAACCAGAGGTGATCCGCGACGGCATTGACATCATGCTAATTCGCGAACTGGTCGGGGGCCTTTATTTTGGCGAGAAGACTAGGGGCATAAACGATGCGGGCCTGCGTTTTGTCGACGAGGTACTCACCTACGATGAAGACCAGATCCGGCGGGTATTGGTTACCGGCTTCGAGACCGCGCGCGGGCGCAAGGGCGTTCTGCACAACATCCACAAGAGCAACGTACTGATGTCGAGCGTGCTGTGGAACGAGGTATTGGAAGAGGTCCGCACAGACTACGCGGACGTCGAGGTGCGGCACATGCTGGTCGACGCGGCCGCGACCGCGCTCTGCCTGAATCCCGCACAGTTCGACGTGATGGTGATGGAGAACATGTTTGGCGACATCTTAAGCGATCAGGGTGGCGGTTTGCTTGGCTCACTTGGACTGATGCCATCAGCGTGTATCGGGCCCGACAAGGCCTACTATGAACCTTCCCACGGTTCGGCACCGGACATCGCCGGCAAGGGTATTGCCAACCCCTACTCCATGATCGGTTCCGTAGCGCTAATGCTGGACATGAGCTTCGGTATGCAAGCTGAATCTGAAGCGGTCTGGCAGGCGATGCAGAGTGTGTTTGAGGACGGTTTTTCCACTACAGACCTAGCGTCGCACAGCGGCGTCGAAAACGTCAGCACGGCAGCGTTTGGCGAGAAGGTAGTGATCCACCTGGAGGGGCTGCTCGCAACCTGAGTCGCAAGCGCGCGGAACGATTTCAGGCAGCGGCCATCAGGTCAGGAAGCCCGTATACGACGCTCGTAACCATCACGAGCATGCATATCCAACCCCAGCCGATCATGGCCCACATGATTAGCGGTTGTTTCTGAAGATCCCCTAGAATGTTGAACATGAAGTCAACGATGAGGAATTTCAGGACCTTCCGGATGACCCTGGTGATGGATCTCATAAGCTACTACCCCCTAAGGCGCTCGTAGTTTACAGAAGGGTTTTGCGAAGCAAAACCCGAATATGCGTTAGTTTGCGTAGCAAACTTCAACCCGGGATGTTCAGAGCCCCCACATGCACGCGAAAAGGTCCCGCTGGCAAAGCCTCAGGGGACACGGTGAAACAAACACTCAGCGGTCCGGCGGCAAAAACTCTTGGTCGGAATCCAGATTCAGGCGACGCTCGTTCGCGTCGTAACGTACTTTCTCTGCTTCGAATGCGACGAAGCCTTCAACATCCTTCTGGATCTTTACGAAGATCGCCGGAATGTCGATCGTCTGACCAAACTGGACTCGCTTCGAAAACATAGTCACCGGAAACACAAAACTCTGGGTTTTGCGGAACTGCAACGCACGGCTCTCACCAAGGTCGTCTTCGTACATTACCCAGCGCAGATCCAGTTCCTCCGCCAGAATGTCGCCAAAAACAACGCCAAGCGACTGCCAGTCGTTGGTGCGTGAACTGGATATGTAGCCGCCATCAACCAGGCGTTGCAAAACAGACAGGTCTTCGCGTGAGCCTTTCAAATAAAGCACGCCCAATTTGCGCGCAACAAGATCTTCGATGTCACCGCGCTGAGAATCAAGCACAAACTGCTCGCCAACAGACAACTCTTCAACCTTGGGCGGAGTTTCGTCCACAGGTATCGAGAATGGATAATTGGTCAACTGCTCCTCGGTCAGGAGCGGAATCGGCGCACCGCTGCCCTCCTCCGCCCACGCTCCGTCGCTCAGGCAAAGAACCAGACAGACCATCGCGCTGCGCGCCAACCACGAACCTGCTTTTCGGAAGTACGACATCCTGCTCCTGCCTCTGTGCCCTGCCGCGCGTGCGGCGCCCCTATTTTAACCTGCGGCGCGGGCATGGTCGTTACCAGCTTTACCTGCATTAGGCATGGTCCTTACAAGAATTACCTGGAGCGCTCGCGCGTTCGTTATCTAGGCAAACGGCCACTCTGCAGATCCGGGTTATGCTCGCACTTCACGCACATCAAATGCTCAAGTGACTAACCAGGAGCTCATCAGCAGGATCCATGCGGCGCCCATGCGGGCGGTGTTTGCCGTCACCGGCGGCGGCGTCTCTGCGCTGAGCAGACTATTGGCCGAAGCCGGCGCGTCCGCAACGGTACTGGACGCGCGGATTCCGTATTCTGCCGCGGCGCTCGAGATATTTCTCGGAGGCCGAGTAGAAGGCTCCGCGAGCGAACGGACGGCAAGGGCCATGGCCATGGCTGCATTTATGGAGGCCAGGCAGTTCGATGACAGCTTCGAGGTTGCCGGGATCGCGTGCACCGCTGCCATCGCCACGAACCGTACCCGGCGTGGCAGCGACCGTGCCCATCTGGCCATTCAGACTGAAGACCGGACCGCAGTAACCACCGTTGAGTTTGAACGGGCCAGTCGTGCCGAGCAGGAAGCCCAATGCCGGGATCTGGTGCTGCAGGTCACAGCAGCTGCCGCGGGCCTCGAAGGGGCAGATGCACTCGATTGGACACTCGCGCGACCGGAGTGGCGCGAACTGCTTCGCGGTGAGCGAGCTCACACATCTAACGCCAGCTCGGGCCTCGTTCTGTCCGGTTCATTCAACCCTATCCACGCCGGACACCTGCAAATGGCATCGGTCGCGCAACGGCTGACGGGCGTTCAGCCGACACTAGAAATCTCCGCGTTCAACGTCGACAAGCCGCCCATCGACTATCTGGAGTTTGCGACACGCGATGCCCAACCGCGGGGCGGTCTCGAGCTAACCTTTACCAACGCCCCAACCTTTATTGAGAAGGCTCGGGTCTTCCGAGGCGCTACCTTCATCGTCGGCGTGGACACCATCACCCGCATCGGCGCGCCACGGTACTACGGCGGCGCCACGGGTCTGACGACCGCTCTTGAGGAACTTGCCGCGCTGGGTACCCGGTTTCTTGTATTCGGTCGGCAAGACCAGAAGCGTTTTCTCACCCTGGATGATGTTGATCTGCCAGCTTCGCTGCGCGACATGTGCACGGGTGTCAGCGAGCAGGACTTCCGCGTGGACGTATCTTCCACGGAGTTGCGTGCGCAGCAGGTATACACCAACGGACACACCCCATGACCGACTCTCTCACCCCTATCAGCTCTCTTCATTTGGAAATCTTCACCGACTACATATGACCCTGGTGTTATCTCAATACGGTCAGTATTGAACGCATCCAGCGGGAGTATCACGTCACTACCTCCTATCGCTGGTTCCCCCTACACCCGGACACGCCTATACGGGGCAAGAAGCTCCGGCGGAGGGAACCGTCCGTGCCGGACCCAGATGAGGTCAAGGCGCACAAGGAGCGAGGCGAGTCCCTGCGTGGACTGATGGAGGAAGTGGGCCTTACATTCACCCCTGGCGACACCCTGTACAACAGCCGTATGGCACAGGAGTTTGCCGCCTGGGCGCGCGACCAGCCGGGGGGCGAGCAGGTGCACGACGCGCTCTACCACGCGTATTTTGTCGAGGCGCGCAACATCGGCATCATTCCGGTGCTGAAAGAGCTCGCAGAAGAACTTGGATACGACGCCGCAGATGCGGTCGACGCCCTGAAGCGCCGGCGCCTGCGAGATGTCATTAACGCTGACTGGAATGACGCCATGAACGTTGGCATCACCGGAGTGCCTACGTTTGCTTATGAGGACATTCAACTCATGGGGTGCCAGCCCTGGCCCTCGCTGCAGCGATTCATAAACCACATCGGCGCAGTCCCGCGTTCAGCCTGAGAGCGCTTCGCGCCACGCATCTAAAGCCAAGGGCGCATCACTTTGACAGGCTCGACCTTCCCAGGACTTGAACGACACGGGAGCGTTGAGTCGAGATGACGATTGGTGCAACAGTCCATCCCTGCAGCCATGGCTGTTGGCGAATTCTCGCCGGTCAGGAACTGCTCCACCGCGCTCCGGGCTTCTGGCAGTGCATCACCAATGACCCAGACCGCGCGTGCGCGAACCTGGGGATCCGTCACGCACGCACCACTCGACAATGTAATCGGCACAGGGCGCTCCCGCGATGGGGTTATTGGCGATGCCAACGTCGCGGTAGATATCGAAGCGGTCGAACATAAGCGTCTCCTCAAACAGCATCGCGTAGTCCTCGCAGGTTGTTCCGTGCCCGTAGTAATCGCCAGCCTGGTCCAACGGAAATTCCCCGACAACGTTTTCCGGCGCATGAGCCTCCTGCACGGATGTTGCGGTTGCACCGTAAAAGCTCACTCGGACCAGTCCGAGCATCATCTGGGGCTGCAGACGCGATTCGTTGGCGAGAAGCCTTGAACGGATCGTGCCGCTAACCACCACATGAAGCACGGAGAGAGCCGGATTCATCGCAGCCACCCGAGAGGCTGAGAAAAAGTCGTTTGCATGGGCCAGGTCATGCAACAACATTGCCGACATGCGACAGCGAATGCCCTCAACCGTACGTGCCCCGGAGGCCGCCGCGCGGGTGACATATTCATTGTCGCGGAGGTAGCGATAAGGCATGCGGAACGCGAGCGCATTGCCAAACCCGGCCTAGTAGTAAGGAGCCGTATCAACCGTCGCCTGCTCCTCGGGAGTGAGCCAAAGTCCTGCCGAATCAAGGTAGATTGCACCGGCCTACCCGGTGTAGAACGATGGATGTCATCAGAATTATTGATCGCCGAGACCGCACGGGTCCTCAGACGAACCTCCCGCGGCATCATCTCCAATATCTGCCTCAAGTTCTTCCCCATCCAGTCAGGAGAGACAAGGACCCAAGTCCTGATGTCGTCAACGGTAGGATTGGCAAACTCCATGCCAAGCAACGGCAACGTCCGTAACGAAAACTCGTTGCCATGACGGAGCGTGGCCATACACGCACGCATATAGACCTCACGCGGGTTGTCGGCCGCTTCGACACGGGTTGCGGTGCGCATGCCTTCAAGCGAGGAGAACGCGAGGGGGCCGGTCGAAGATGTGGGTGGGGCGGTGTCGGCGCAGGTAGTATGGTGTCTTGCATCAGGGTGGGTGCACTTCCACCACCACCGCGCCCGCCTCCGCCTGACAGGAGCAACACCAATCCTGCCGTCTGCCACAGGGAGCCTACCGCCGTCTGGGCAAGGGACGATGATTTGTGTTCCGCTGCCGTCGTTACCGTCGCAATACCTGCTGCTGCCACGGCAATCTCCCGAACCAACTCTCAGGGATAATGACCCTTCAATAAAACCAGAGGTTTCATCCTCTTGTCAGTTTTGGAGCCAGAACAAAAGTGCCCACAAGCACTAGGTTCGCGCTTAAACGGGCCCCGTTCAAAATCATCGTGCAGTCAAGCAAAACGCGGACACGCGTGCCGACACCGAATAAAAGGTACCGCCTCGCCCGTTTGGTGCAACAGGCGAGGAGACAGGAGGTGGCTCAGTGCCTCAGAGGGCGGCTACAGCCCGCTGTGCCATGACGTTGACCAGATTCGCGCGGTACTCAGCCGAGGCGTGCATGTCGGAGAGCAGGTCGTCCGCGGCAGGTTCCATACCCGCAATGGCATCTCCTGACAGATCCCCTGCCAGCGCAGTCTCCATCTCCGCAAAACGGAATACGCTTGCCGCGGCACCGGTCACCGCCACCCGCACGCCAGCGTCGGTGGATGCCACAAACACTCCGGTCATCGCGTAGCGGGACGCCGGGTTGGGGAACTTGGCATAGGCCGATCTTCCACCGCGTGGAAAGCGGACGGCAGTCAGCAATTCGCCTGGCTCGAGAGCCGTCTCGAACATTCCTGTAAAAAAGTCGTCAGCCACTATCTCGCGACGGTTTGTGACTACGGTTGCGCCAAGTCCGACCAACGCGGCAGGATAGTCCGCCGCCGGATCGGCATTGGCCACAGAACCGCCTATCGTGCCCCGGTTTCGCACCTGGGCGTCACCAATGCCGCCTGCGAGTGCCGCCAGGGCGGGCAATGCCGCTTGCAAGGCTTCAGACTCCGCCACGTCCGCATGGGCCGTGAGCGCGCCAATAGTCACTGCATCGTCAGTCACGGCAATACCGCTGAGCCCTGGGACCGACCCAAGATCGATCACGTCGCTTGGGGCCTGCAGACGCTGCTTCATAGCCGGAAGCAGTGTGTGCCCGCCCGCAAGAAAAACCGGGTCTTCAGCACCCTCAAACAGGCTGCTCGCCTCTTCCAGCGAGTCAGGCCGATGGTAGTTGAANGTATACATCATGCATTCCCCCNAGCTTCGCGAATAGTGCGCCAGACCCGTTCAGGTGTAGCAGGCATGTCTAGGTGGCGAATGCCAATGGCATTCGAGACCGCGCTGATCAGAGCGGGCGGTGAACCGATTGCGCCCGCCTCACCACAGCCCTTTACGCCGAGTGGGTTGTGGGTACATTCCGTATTTGTAAGGTCCACATCAAATGATGGCAGATCGTCCGCACGCGGCATGCAATAGTCCATATAAGAGCCGGTCTGAAGTTGACCGTCCGCGTCATAGACCGCGTTCTCAAGCATCGCTTGTCCAAGGCCTTGGGCAATACCGCCGTGGACCTGGCCTTCAACAATCATCGGGTTGATGATGTTGCCAAAGTCATCAACTGCCGTGAATTTTACGATGTCGACAACCCCGGTCGCGGGATCGATCTCTACCTCGCAAACATAGGCGCCGGCGGGATAAGTGAAATTGCCTGGGTCGTAGAACGCCTTTTCAGCAAGCCCGGGCTCCAGTTCATCCAGCGGATAGTCGTGCGGCACATAGGCCGCAAAAGCCACCTCCCCAAACGTCTTTGCGAGGTTGCTGTTCGCAACCCTGAATTCGCCGTCTTCNAAGTCAACGGTGTCGACATCGACTCGCATCAGGTGNGCGGCAATCTTCCTGCCCTTTGTGATGATCTTGTCGCTTGCTTTCACCAGGGCGGATCCGCCAACCGCCAGCGAACGTGAGCCGTAGGTGCCCATGCCAAAGTCAAGCTTGGCGGTATCACCGTGCACCACTTCAACATCATCAATCGAGATCCCGAGTTTATCGGCAACCAGTTGTGCAAACGTCGTCTCGTGACCCTGGCCATGGCTATGTGAACCCGTCAGCACCTGAACGCTGCCTGTGGGGTTGACCCGGATTTCGCCGCTTTCCCACAGACCCACGCCAGCGCCTAGGGAACCCACCACCTGGGATGGCGCTATGCCGCACGCTTCGATGTAACAGGAAAGGCCAATACCCCGGAGTTTGCCAGTGGCTTCCGAGGCGGACTTGCGCGCCGCAAAATCGTCGTATCCCGCCATCTCAAGAGCACGATCGAGGCTCGCCTCGTAGTCACCCGTGTCGTACTCAAGCGCCACCGGCGTCTGGTACGGGAACTGATCCGGCTGAATGAAATTGCGACGCCGGATCTCCGCCGGGTCAAGGTTCATTTCCCCAGCGGCCACCTCGACCAGACGCTCCAGCAGGAACGTGGCTTCAGGTCGTCCTGCGCCGCGGTAGGCATCGACAGGCGCGGTGTTTGTAAAGATGGCATCTACTTCACAATAGATGGCCGGCGTCTTGTACTGCCCCGCGAGCAGGGTGCCATAGAGGTAGGTTGGCACCGAGGACGCAAACGTCGATAGGTACGCTCCCATGTTAGCCTTCGTCTGCACGTGAAGCCCCAGGAAATGCCCTTCGCTGTCCATTGCTACCCGCGCGGTGGAGATGTGATCGCGACCGTGGGCGTCAGCAAGGAAGCTCTCAGCACGATCGGCTGTCCATTTCACCGGCACGCCCAAGCGTTTGGAAGCCCAGGCACAGGCTGACTCTTCGGAGTAGATGAAGATTTTGGAGCCAAAACCGCCGCCGACGTCCGGGGCAACAACCCTCAACTTATGCTCAGGTGCCATACCGAGGAAAGCCGTAAACACTAGCCGGACCACGTGCGGGTTCTGGCTGGTGGTGTAGAGGGTCATCTCATCGGTGGCCGGATTGTAATCACCAATCGCAGCACGGGGTTCGATGGCATTGGGGATGAGCCGGTTGTTGCGGACGGTGAGTTCCGTAACGTGCGCGGCGCCTTCGAACGCTGCCTCGGTTGCAGGTTTGTCACCCAGTTCCCACTCATAAGAAGTGTTGCGCGGAACCTCGTCGTAAATGGCGGGCGCGTCCTGCGCGCTCGCGAGGTCAACCACTGCCTGCTTCTCGGCGTAATCAACCATCACCAGTTCAGCGGCGTTGCGTGCCTCGGTGAGCGAATTCGCGACAACCAGCGCCACGGGTTCACCCACATAGTTCACTTGGCTCGCTGCCATAATCGGATGAGGCGGCTGGCGCATTTCGCTACCGTCTTTGGAGAGCACCATCCACCCGCACGGCAGCGTGCCAAGACCATCTTCAACAATGTCTGCACCTGTCAACACGCCAACAACACCCGGGACCCCGGCGGCCTCTGCAGTGTCCACACTTTTGATTGTTGCGTGAGCGTGTGGGGAGCGCACAAACACGCCGAAGCACTGACCACGAACATTGATGTCGTCTGTGTACTGCCCCTTACCCGTAATAAACCGCTTGTCCTCCTTGCGCAGGACGCGGGCACCAATTCCCTGTTCTGACATGGGCGCCTCCTTTTACTTGTTGGTCATCTGCGGTGCCGCCTGAGCAACCGCTTTGACAATGTTATGGTAGCCCGTACACCGGCAGTAATTGCCTTCGAGACCGTCGCGAATCTCTTCTTCGGAGCCGGCTTCGCCCCGGTGGACCAAGTCGATCGAAGCCATGATCATGCCCGGAGTACAAAACCCACACTGCAGGCCATGGCATTCACGGAATGCGGCCTGCATCGGATGCAGTTCATCCGGTGTACCTATGCCTTCTATAGTGGTTACCTGTTGCCCTTCCGTCTGGGCTACCAATACGGTGCAGGCTTTGACCGCTCTGCCGTTCAGATGAACTGTGCACGCGCCGCACTGGCTGCTATCGCAGCCAATGTGGGTGCCCGTCAGTTGTAGCTCCTCGCGTACAAATGTCGCGAGGGTTGTCTCTGGTGCAACCGACTGGGACACTTTCTTGCCGTTGACCGTCAGATTTACTTCGAGCGTCATAAGTCCTCCCCGTGACCTTGCTCTTCGATTGGGCATTCGCTGAGTATTCCACGAACCGGCCTGCAAGCTCTGGCCGTTCCGGCAAAGGTACACCAGCGGTGTGGCAAAGCGCCACAGTCCAGCCCATCACGCGCGGGATGCTTGACGTAAGGTCCGACGGCTCAAACGCGGAAACCCACCTACCGCCAGCGATGGAACTAAATCAGCGTGCTAGCGAGGAGCAGCACTCAAGGTAGGGCCTGGATGGGTCGTCCGATTCGTAGTGCTTNGAGATTANCCCCGGATAACGCCTGGCCGCAGANGTAAACATCATCGATGGCACATGCAAAGAAATTTCCATTCGGGTTAGAGCCAATACAGAGGTCCATTGCGCTATCGCCGAGCAGTCCGNAAACGTCTCCAAAGCAACCAGCGCATCGTTGACATGAATATACGGAGAATGGACTCATCCACCGCTCCTTGAGGAGCGCGGCAATCCTACTTGACCTACCGAGGCATGAGATGTCCGAAAATGAGGATCGAGCGGCGTGCAATACCCAGCGAAAGACACCAACATAGGCAATGGACTGCTGACTAATGCATGCGGGATGGGCCATAGCAATGGGACAAGTGCGTAGAGGCTGTCCTCGTGAAAGCACCCAACCTGGTCCACGACTCTATTGAGGAGCTGTAGGCCTCCTCGACCTGGATCACGGATAGCGACTGGCAATGTAAGCGGAGCAACTCTCTAGCCAACGTCGTCTAGCGAATCAACCCCCAGCAGCGCGCGGCCAACACCCCTAAAATGAGCTGGCCGCGCCTGAATCTGTTGGGTCAGGGCATGGATGTCCTGAAAGCACTTGTGCAGCGGATGGTCATCAAAAACGCCACTGCTGCCCGCGAGTTCATAAACCTTGTCCACTACCGTGCCCGCGGTACGCATGGCATTGGTTGCGGCAAGGCGCAGATGAGTGCGGGACCTACCATCTGGCCCGGTACCCTCAGCATGCTGATAGTGGCAAGCTTCCGCCACCTCCAGCAGGAATGAGCGAGCCGCCCACCATTGCGCCTCAGCTTGCGCAAAGCCGGTCTGCACCAAACTGTCTTCTAGTAATTTCCGATCGCCAAACGCGGGNACCTTGTCATGGGCCAGATCGACCAGNGTNTCGAGTGCCCTACGCGCGATTCCAAGCCCTACACTGCCAAACGAGGTCGCAAAGAGCAGTCCCGAGGGCAACCCCGTCGCCGCGCCACGATGACTGCGAAAAACGCCAATCGGGATACCNCGNTGCAACGGCACTGCGAGCGAATCAACGTGATACTCGCGGCTCCCAGTTCCCCTTAATCCTGCGACATTCCAACCGTCTCGCAGATCAACCGCGGCCTTGGGCACTATGCACATGCCAAAGTAGGTTCTGCCGTCGAGGTGACTGAGATCGGCCATCGCCGCGAGCCAGTCCGCATGCCGACAACCGCTGGCAAAACGCCAGTGCCCAGTCAGATGCAACGCGCCATCCCGTTCCACGGCCTGGCAGCCGGCGGGCGTACCCGTGGCGACGACGGCCGCCGGGTTGCAGCCCCAGATTTCCTCGGCGAGCTCAGAGGTCATTCCGTCTGCACTGTTGGCAAAGACGCCACCCTGCCCAACACACCAACCAGCGCTGCCGTCAGCCTCTGCAATCGCTTCTATACAGCGCACATATCGAGGCAACGGCAGTTCGCTGCCACCAAGCGACCTCGGCAACAACAGCCGAAACAAGCCCGCCTGTTTGAGTTCAGCAGCCAACGCCGACGGCAGCTCTCGCTCACGCACAATGTCAGCCTCGACTGCACGAATCCGCTCGGCATACTCCCTGGAAAGGTCAAGTTCAGGGAACGTGGGGCGATGGCTTTCGATCCGCACTGGCTGCTCCGTTATGGGCTGNATTCTGACAAGCAGATCGTAGCGTTTTTATACCGGATGGTCNCGCCNGCATGAGCGCTTCAGCGCGTCAGGTAGTTAGACTCTGGTAGACCTTGGACAACTGGGTTGGCAATTCATGGATCTCCTGGATCACCATATACTGCTGATCCGGACACATCTCACGCAGGTAATCGTGCCCGGACTGATCCACTGTCAGGCAAAAAGTGGAAATGCCGCGTTGCCGCGCTTCAGCCAGNGCTTTGGTAGTGTCAGCGATGCCATAAGTCCGATCGTTGCGGTCATGACCGTAGTCAAAGTCCTGGGGATAACCGTCGCTGATGATGATCAGCGCCTTGACCCGTGACTCAGTGGCAGACAGCGCTTTGGTTGCATGTCGAATCGGTGGGCCCATACGGGTGCTGCGCGCCGGNTTGATGCCCCCAAGACGCCCTTTTGCAGCAAAGTTGTAAGGCTCATCAAAGTCCTTGCAAAGAAAGTACTCTACGCGGTCCCGACCGTATCCCGAAAAGCCACTCACCGCGTAGTTATCCCCAAGGCCCTCAAGGGCATTGGCCATCAACACGACAGCCTGTTTTTCAATGTCGATGATGCGTTTGCGCGCTGAGTCCCGCTCATCGAGCTTGCGGTAGTAGGCGTCAAGCACCTCGTCACGGTATTCCTCCGAGTCCGGTGCCGGGATAGGCTCTTCATCCGGATTTGGAATCCGGTCGTCCGTCGACGCACTCATGTCAATCAGNAANAGCGCCGCGACGTCCCGCTCCTTACGCTGACGCTGTACATAGATGTGATCAGAGGGGGTCAGACCGGACTTTAAATCAGTGAGCGCCTCAACCGTCCGCTCCAGATCAAGTTCCTCACCCTCGTCTACACCTTTGATCTTGCGTAGCTTTTCCGGACGAAGCATGCGCAACTGCCGCCGTACGTTTGCTGCAACGCTGGCGTGTTCGGTGATTGTGTCCTCGACATAACCTGCATCTTCTTCGAGATCCCGAATCTCAAAGAGCGTGCACCACCTCCGTCGATAGTCACCAATCACAGCATCCCATTCGTCGTAATAGTGCGCAGTGCCACCATAACGCTCCGGCGCCTCTTCCTGCGCGAGAGCACGGACCCTGTCGAGTGCCTCGCGGACTTGCTCCTCGGCGGTGCTACCGTCAGCAACCGCATCCTCGAGCTCGGTGAGAAACTCACCCATTGCATCCTGCAGATCTCCATCGCTCAGCTGCTCGATCTCAGCATTTTTCGGATTGATGAGAGAAGAGAGTGAGGTGAGTTCTTCACCGTCAGTAATGTCCTCGAGACGTTCTTCAAGGTCCATCAGCCTCACCGTGAGCGCAAGCTGNACCGGATCGTAGCTTCCACGAAAGGCGATGGGTCTTGGTAGATAGCTGCCGGCCTGACCACGACACGATGGTGAGACTATGGCATAGCAATATTCAGTAACTGCAAAAGTATCGTCTGCACTGGCGCCGGCCTGTCGTAGCGGGNGAATNGCATCAGACAATTCGCGAGCCGATGAAGCGAGCTCGTCGGGCAGCACTACAGACTCGACTGGGGCGTCGAGAGTCCAGCAGGCGATGGATTCCATGAGTGCGCCGGTATNGCCCAGCAGCGATGCTTTTGGACGCTCGCGNATNGCATCCGCGTTGAGCCACGCCAGTTGCGCGGCAAAGCCTCGGTACTTCTCAGCAAGCTGCCAATCAACCCGACCNCCTTCAAGGACAATAAAGATGCTNCGCGCAAGNGCGGGGTTNGGAAACGACTCNAACCATGTACGTAGATCTTCCTCGGCAAGAGCAGANGTACCAAACTCGAACAGGCCNAGTTGATGGGTCAGTGAACCCATCAGCCAGCGGTGATTCTCTGCNGCTTGCTGAAAGCGCCCGACACGTTCCGGAAACAATATCTCAGTGCCCCAGGTGCGGGGCAGGCCAGGGACTCCTGGCTCAGTAGTGCTGACTCTCAGCCGAGTGCCGGTCATGCCTTCGCAATAAAGCTGCAGTACGCGCTGACAGTCTGCAAGGTGAACCTCCCCCTGCAGCTGCACTAGGAANTCGGTACTNCGAGCGGANTCAAGCGCGAGCCAAGCATTCANGGCTGCCTCGCTTGTTTCCNGGAGTGCACTATCCACCCATAGCGACACGAGCTGTGGCCGNTCAAGTGGCAAGCGAGGTACGCTGCCGATTAGCGTTAAACCGATTGCCAGAGATGGCATCCGTGTGACGTGTTCGAGCAACCCGATCAAAACGCTGGGTGANTGNCCCACACAATGTTCCAGCAGTGCATCAAGGAATGGCATGATGCTCTCTTCAGCAAACCGCTCGACCGCCTTCGCGAGCGCCGTCACAACCGCGGGTCCAAAGGTCGCATCNAGCGCTTCTAGGCGCGACAAATAGGCCAATGCTGTGTAGACCGAGGCACGTGTCGCGCGGCGTACCTCTGCCCAATCAATCCAGGGCATGCTGGTTGAATAGACCATCAGTGCGGCAAGGTGTGCCCTGTCAGAACGCACCGCGTCTGCAACCATTTCATGCCAAGGCAACATCCCCTGGGGGGCCTGCCGTGACGCGACTTCCGCNGCNGTTGCAACGAAATCGCAGACCAGCCCGGACGCCTGCGCGTAACGATCCAGCACTGCCCGCAACGAGTCCTCCATGGGCTCAATGTGGGCATCCCGCCCAGTTGCTATCAGCTCGGCCAGCGTCTCGAACCATGCCTTGGCAGGTTCGTGAGAGTACNGACACAGCGCTCGGCCCAGCGCGCCGGTCCGNAGTAAAGCCGGCTCGCCAAGGGTTTTTCGCACAGAGTGGCTNNTGGTCAGATAGGCCTCTGCCGCTTCCCANGTATGCCAACCCGCATTCGCCATCTGCAGGGCGTGGTCCCGCCATTCTGCCCGGGCTTTCTGACTCAGCAGTGGATCAAGGTCGTGNGACACCTCCGCGAACAGGGTGGCGGTGCTCGCATGGACCGATGCCAGCTCTTCCTGGGTGGACTCAGACACGTCGTCGGTCAGGGAAAGACGCTGGCCGCAATCTCCCCGATTGCATCCTGCACATCAGAGTCATCGGTCACCGCACGACAGATGGCGACATCACAGGCGCGCCGGGGTGACACGTCCTGAGACATGAGCTGGCCCGCGTAGACCAGCAGACGAGTAGATACACCNTCATCGAAACCATGCTGGCGCAGGTTACGGACCTTCGCTCCCAGTCTTGCCAACTCCCGCGCAATGCCATCCTCAACGCCACTTTCGTGCGCGACGATCCGTGCCTCCTCCTCCTCGTCCGGGTAACCGAAGTCGATTGCTACAAAGCGCTGGCGGGTGCTGGGCTTAAGATCCTTCAGGACGTTCTGGTAGCCCGGGTTGTATGAAATCACAAGTAGAAAGTCGTCGTGCGCGTCGAGAATCTCCCCTTTCTTTTCCACAGGCAGGATGCGCCGGTGATCNGTGAGAGAGTGAATAAGCACGGTAGAGTCCTTGCGCGCCTCTACGATCTCATCCAGGTAGCAAATCGAGCCGTCGATCACAGCACGGGAGAGCGGACCGTCTTGCCAGACGGTCTCTTCTCCATGCAACAGAAACCGGCCAACCAGGTCCGTAGCCGAGAGNTCTTCATGGCAAGCGACCGTCTGGAGCGGGTTCGAGACCCCCTTGCGCGCATCGTCGGCCNCATCGCCNCGNTAAAGCAGCCAGGNCATGTATTCNACAAACCGCGTCTTNCCGCAACCTGTGGGACCTTTCAGGAGNATGGGCAGACGTTCCGCGTAAGCGGCCTGGAACAGCTCAACCTCGTCGGCTAGCGGCAGATAATACGGCTTCTCATTAAGTCCGTAGCCGGTCTCTGTGGTCACAGTCAGGTTTCCTCATCCGTCTCATTGGTGTGCTGCCAACGGGGCTCGCGTTTTTCAACTAACGCCGCTACCGCCTCGTGGTAGTTTGCCTCCCTCATCATGGAGTTGACCAGTGCCTCGCTTTCGCTCGCAGAACTGCCGATGTCCCGATGCAGGTCCGTGTATATCTGCCTGCGCGTAGTAGCCAGCGAAGCAGGCGCTACCAACCTGACCAGGTTGGCAGCATAGTTGCGGGCCTGCGATTGTAGCTCGTCAGGTGCAACAATCCGATTGATGAGGCCCAGTTCTTCGGCTTCTTCTGTGAAGAAAACTCGGCTGGTCAGCAACAGATCGTTGGCCCGNGAGAGCCCGATCATGCGGGGCAGCAGCCATGAAAGTCCAAATTCCGCCGGCAGATTGAGCTTGCCGTGCGCGGTAGTGAGCTTGGCACCAGGNACCGCGAAGCGGATGTCGGCATAACAGGCAATAACCAACCCAACCCCCGCTGCGGCGCCATTAATCGCACAGATCACAGGTTTACTGAGGCCAAAGTGCCAGGCAAAAGAGGCATCAAACTCCGGGCGCACGCCATAACCCGGATCGGGCATCTCAGCGGCCGTACCCGGGTCATAACCGCCCTTCTCGACATGCCCTTCAAGCGCNCGGGCATCCGCGCCAACACAAAAAACGCCGCCGCTCGCCGTAACGACAATCGCACCAACATCCGGCGACTCGTCCGCATGCTGCATACACCAGCGATATTCGGTGTGCATGCGACCCGTCCAGGCATTACGCCGTTCCGGTCGATCGAGCGTAATCGTGGCGANGCGCTCGCGCACCTCATAGCTGATGGTCTTCAGTTCCAGGGTAGATCTCCNAAAATCAGGTAGGACGGTCGNGTCGGCGCAGGTCAGGTCTCAATGAACTCGTGGACCACCTCGGCAATCTCCGGGCCGCTGCCGAAGAAGAAGTGATCAGCACCTTGCACCACGTGTACACGTGCTGTNGGAAANGCNGCCGATGCCTCGGANACGTCAACAAAGTCATCGTGCTCGCCGAGTATCAGTTGCACGGGGCAGCGCAGTTCATCGACCGNGAGACCGGCCGCCATCGAAAGTGGCGGCGCCACCAACAGGAGCGCCTGGGGCGGTGCCTGNACCGCAGCCTTCAGCGCCATGACCGAGCCAAAAGAGTAGCCCCCCATTAAGACCTCGTCAGTGCCCTCCTCAGTCCTGAGGAATTCAAGCGCNGCAAAGACATCCTCGACTTCGCCGGAGCCGCTGTCATGAATGCCCTCGCTCGCGCCAACACCACGAAAGTTGAACCTAAGAATGGTGAACTGATGCGGGCGTAGTCCATCCTCAACTGACGCCAGCACTGCGTCTTCCATCGAGCCCCCATAGAGGGGATGCGGGTGGCACAAAACTGCGCCGTGGCTGGTAAATTCAGCTCGACTGATGGCACCTTCGAGCAGCCCCGCAGGACCATGAAATTCAACGTGCTCCATGGGGAAACAGCAACGAAAAGGAAGCGCGTAACATACCACACGCCCACTGACCCGATGGTGCACGCGTCTCCTTGACGCGAGCCNTGCGGTGTATCAAGTTGCNGGTCTGATTCAAACNGAGCAGGCAGCAACAGCGTGCACCTGAAGGCGCCAACCGGGTCCCGCGACGTCATTGGATTCACGCGCGCGTTGCAACCCTGCCTGCCCAACCCGTTCACCGCGAGTGGCACTTGTCCCGCAAGATCGGATCTGATAATCCGGCTGTCGTGTGCCTGTACAGTTTACGCGGGAGTTGAACACCTATGAGATTTCTCGTCGCGCTATTTATTGGCGTGCCCATTGTAGAGATGCTCATCCTGATCGAAGTGGGCGGACTGATCGGCGCACTGCCTACNGTCGGGCTGGTNATGCTGACAGCCACCCTCGGAGTGTGGCTCTTGCGACGGGAAGGCCTCGCGACAATGCGCCGCGTACAGACGCGGATCAGCCGTGCCGAGATCCCGGAAACCGAACTGCTTGAAGGCGCGATGCTGCTGGTGGGAGGTGCGCTGTTGCTCACCCCCGGCTTTGTGACTGATGCGATCGGCTTTGTCTGCCTGGTTCCCATGCTGCGACGACCCGTGGCGCGATTCCTACTCGCACGGGTAATGGCTCGGGTAACCGTNCTGGGACCGGGCTCTAACACGCCCCCTGGTCGCGAACGGGTCTTCGACGGTGAATACACCGTACGCCGTGACGACAGGAATGACAGGAACGACCGCAACTCGCTACCACCGGGCTGAGGGCCGCCGGCATCGTCAGACCCTTGCAACACGCACAACCCAAACCTGCCTGCTGCACAAAGCAGATGAGAACGAGATAAATATGAGCACAAATGCCAGACTCGACTGGATTTCCGACTACTGGGACTCCGAAATCCTGCCTTCGCTTGCAGAGTACATCCGCATTCCGAACAAATCAGTCCTGTTCGACCCCGACTGGGCTGATCACGGCTTCATGGCAGAGGCAGTAACACATGTTGGTGCCTGGGTTGACGCCCAGGACGTACCCGGCTTGANCCACACGGTGCATGANCTCGAAGGTCGCACNCCGGTCATCCTGTTACAGATCGAAGGTGGCGNNCCTGGCAATGTGCTGATTTATGGGCATCTCGACAAACAACCTGAATTCGACGGCTGGAAGGATCACCTTGGGCCCTGGGAGCCGGTACTCGAGGACGAAAAACTGTATGGCCGTGGCGGCGCCGACGACGGCTACGCAATCTACTCTGCTATCGCCGCAATCAAGGCACTGAAACGGGACGGCGTAAAGTTTCCGCGCCTCAGCGTACTGATCGAGTGTTCTGAAGAGAGCGGAAGTCCTGACCTCGCAAGCTACATGCAGGCCCTCGACGACAAAATCGGAACGCCGGATCTTGTTGTTGCCCTCGACTCAACGGCCGGGAACTACGAGCAACTCTGGGTCACCACGTCGCTGCGGGGCATGATAACGGGTGAACTGGGCGTGCATGTCCTCCGCGAAGGCGCGCACTCAGGTGCCGCCGGTGGGATTGTGCCATCCTCATTCCGGCTGCTGCGCCAACTGCTCTCACGCCTGGAGGACGAGGCCACAGGGGAGATTCTGCCCGACTTTCTCCAAGCCCAGATCCCGGCGATGCGTGACGCCGAGGCCGCCCGGGCCGGNGAGGTCCTGGGTGACGACTTCCGCACGATGTTCACCTACACGGGGACCAGCGGGCCGCAGTCCAGCGACCCGAAACAGGTGGTCATTGATAACTCGTGGGCCGCCTCGCTTGAAATCACAGGCATAGATGGCGTCCCAGGCATCAGCCAGGCGGGCAACGTCCTGCGACCACATACCAAGGTGAAGTTTGCGCTGCGGCTGCCACCAACCACCGACATCAGCCTCGCGGAGCGGGGCCTTAGGGATCTGCTCCTGAGCAACCCACCGAACGGTGTGGAAGTGACGCTTGAATTGGACACCAGTAGCCCGGGTTGGCACGCGCCCCTCACCAACCCGAAGCTTGAGACATCCCTGCAGCAGGCTTCTGCCGCGCACTTTCACGCGCCCGCCATTGCGCTTGGCTGCGGTGGTTCGATCCCGTTCATGGAATTCCTGGCTAACGCATTCCCGCAAGCCCAGTTTGTTGTCACCGGAGTACTGGGTCCGCACTCAAACGCGCACGGACCCAATGAATTCCTGCACGTTCCAACAGGCAAGAAGNTGACNGCGTGCATCGCGGACNTGCTCGCCGATTTCTGACTGGGTCAGCGGGCGGCAAATCTGCGCACGGCGTCGTCGGCGCGCGACAGCCAGAGTAGCCTCGCAACCGCCATCGCCGCCACCACAAACAGGCCTGTGGTGAGCCCGACCCAGAAGCCGAAAACTCCAAGCGGATCGGCCAGCCAGCCAAACCCCAGGCACGCGCCCAGAGGCAGCCCAATACCCCAATAGCCAAAGAACGTCATGAACATCGGCACGCGGGTGTCTTTGTATCCACGCAACGCGCCAATCGTGACGGCCTGAAGGCCATCAAANAACTGGAAAAACGCCACAAACAGCATGAGCGATACAGCAAGCGTGAGGGCCGCCGTGTCGGTTGTATAGAGCGAGGCAAAAAACTCCTTAAANACGAAGATGAGCGAGGCGGTAACGAGCGCCAGACAGAAGGCGCAGGCCATGGCTACGAACGCCGTACCTCTTGCCGCCTCGAGGTTACCGGCGCCGACGTTGTAACCGACCCGGATCGTTGCCGCTATGCCATAGGCCATCGGGATCATGAATGCCACGCCACCGAGGTTCATCGCGATGACATGCGCGGCGACGGTTGCGGCGCCGAGAGTTCCCAGGAACAGCGTTGTGATGGAGAACATCGAGACCTCGAAAAACGCGGTGGCGCCAATTGGAAGCCCCACTTTCAGCAGGCGCAACAGCATGGCGGAGTCTGGCAGCGAGAAACGCGCGATCAGAGCCGCAGGCGCAAACCGGCGCCGTGTAATGATGAAGGCCATCAAGCCGAGTTGTAGCCAAAGCACTANTGCNGTCGCGACTCCGCAGCCGACGCCGCCCAGCGCTGGCATACCGAGCAATCCGTGCATGAAAACGAAATTGAGCGGGATCTTCACAATCAGCGCGCAGATTACGATCAGTAATGCAGGGCGTGTATGGCCCATGCCTTCAGCCATATAACGCAGAACAAAATAGAAGGTNCTTGCGGGTACACCCCACGCGTACGCTTTCAGATACGGTACNGCAATNGCCACTGCGGTGGGGTCTGTGCCCGCAAGGGCGTACCAGTGACGTGAATTGGTGACGGCAATCACAATGACCAGCGCCGCCAGGATCGCCAGGAACAAGGCTTGGCGCACCACCTCACCTACCTCCGAGATGCGCCCGGCGCCACGCAACTGGGCAACCGAAGGGGTCACCGCCTGCAGCGTACCCATCAGCAGTATCATGGTAGGCCACATGACGCTGCCACCCAGCGCAACCCCGGCAAGGTCGGCCGCGGACATGCGGCCCGCCATGACGGTATCGACAATCCCCATCCCCATCTGTAGCAGTTGCGTCACCGCGAGCGGTGCAGCAAGGCGGGTCAGCGTAAAAAACTCAGTGGGGCCGGCGCGGGCTTGCATAGCGGACCAATTTTCGGAATTTCTACAGGGGTGCAGCCTCCCGGAGGACGTCCGTTGACCTTGAGAACGNCAGCGCAACCATAACCTGGAAGTGGAGCGCCATTCTCCACTTCCCCATG